>JALOOO010000003.1 GCA_025454375.1 Leptolyngbya sp. Prado105
GCACATTCATTGATTAGCCAGTCTGAGACATCTCTAGAGTCCTGAAGACCGGATATAAATCCGGTAGCTCGCTTATATCCCCCGCGTTTCAACCGGGGGTTTTACGCATTCACCCGATAAAGAAGTTCTAGATTTGACCTATCTTCTGCAAGTTTTTAGCATGACTTGTGCATTCGACAGTGTAAAGCATCTTGATTTGCCATTTATTAATCAGCAAATGATTTTGCCTCTTCCGGTTCCAATTCCTCCGATCGAGCTTCAGCAAGAATTTGCTCGACGAGTAGACGCGATCGAACAACTCAAAATCACACATCGCGAATCGATCGCCCAACTCGATGCCCTCTTCGCCTCGCTCCAACATCGCGCTTTTCGAGGCGAACTGTAGCGTAACCTGAATTCGGGATAAGAAATAACGCGAATGGGGCATTTTTGTATCAGGAATGACACTTTTAATCCCGACCGCGATACTTTTAATCCCGACCGCGATACTTTTAATCCCAACCGCGATACTTTTAATCCCGACCGCGACTCTCCAACGTTCAAGCCCGACTCTTTTAGTCCCGACCTCGAACTTCTGGATCTTCGACTTCGATACTTTTGATCTCGACTTCGATACTTTTAATCTCGACCGCGACTCTCCAACGTTCAAGCCCGACACTTTTAGTCCCGAAGTCGAACTTCTGGATCTCCGACCTCGACACTTTTGATCTCAAACTTTAAGCCTCTGAATCTCAACGCCGGGACTCAGAGGCTCAAAGACAGGAAGAATAGAACCGCGATCGCGAATCAACCTGCTTATCCCGAACTCAGGTTAGCGTAGAATCCTCAGCATGACAAAAATACTCACAGACTATCAGGGGTGACAAATCCGTCTCACCAATGAACGAAGACAGCCCATCCAGAAATGGAGCCAGCGATCGAGCAACTCAAAGCTACACATCGCGAATCGATCGCTCATCGATCTACTGCTTTGTACTGGCAACATTACGACAGATTCCCGTCGTGTCACCCTTCAATCCATTACAAATCTGCTCCCTCGTTAGATATCCATCCGCAATCACAGTCTGCTGAACATTCGATCGATCCACCGCGATCGAATCTAACAATACCGATGCCAACTGTCCTCCCGACTTCAATGCCGTCTGCCCATTCACCAACGCTCCCGGATCAGTTCCATTGCTCAACGCCGCGACTAACTGCGCCGTCACTTGCGCCTCCTTCGCGATCGGCTTATAAACTGTCATCGCCTGATCACCTGTGAGAATGTTCTGAATTCCTGCGACAGTCGCATCTTGTCCCGTCACCAGCACCTTGTCATTTTTTTGCTGTCAAGCCAAGAGCGTTGCTGATTGACAAAAGGCTTAAGTAATCATACTCAATCAATCAACGAATGTTAATCGAGTTGACTCTACTTCGTTGAGTGAGGGTCGAGACGTTCTTCAGATGTTTCTCAGAGGCGATCGCTCTAATCTAGAAACATAGAAGCAAAGCAGCTAAACCTTCTCGCCACAAGGAAACGACGCTTAATAGTTCAATGTCAATGTGAATCAGTCAGAAAACACACTTTCTCAAAGGACGGTAGCTTGTCGCTGTTGTTCGTTGTTCGCTATATTTCACCGAAGAGGTCAACCATGTCTCAGAGACAAACTCCTTCCATTAAAATTGGCATGATGCTGTTTCCAAGTCTCAGTGAGATAGAGTTCATGGCTCCCTACGGAATCTTTTCGTATCTGCCAAATACTCAGATCTACCGCATCGCCCCAACGCTTGAGCCAATCTACTCTGACACCGGATTTCCGCTAATTCCGAATACATCCTTTGAAAAAGTGCCTGAGTTAGATGTCTTGTTTGTTCCGGGTGGTTTGGGGGTGACTGCCAAACTAGAAGATGCAGAATTTCTTCAGTTTTTGCAGCGACAGGGTGAACATGCTCGCTACATCACTTCAATTGGTAGCGGATCGCTGCTACTCGCAGCAGCTACCTTGCTGCGGGGGCATCGTGCGACTACAGATTGGTCTTCCCTAGAATTGCTAGCAATGCTTGGTGCAGAGCCTGTTGCAGACCGAATCGTAGTGGATTGTAATCGCATTACCGCAAGCAGCCCCACAGATGGACTTGCCTTAGGAAGCGCGATCGCACAAGCACTATTGGGAGACGCGATCGCACAAGAAACTCAGTTGCGACTCGACTATAATCCAACCTTGTTCACCGCTGGCTTTCCAGAATTGCTGCCTGCGGAAACCTTTGCTAGAGTCCGGGCTGAACAGCAAACGCTATCAAGGGCAAGATTACAGATTATTCGGCGCATTACTTCTACCGTATAAGAACTCTGTCCGCTTCTGCAATGGATAGTGTCAGAATTTGCGAAATTGGTACAGAAACTATTTTGAAAATTGAACTATTTTTATCGATCGCGCGTAAAACCCCTGTGCCTTGTGCCCTACTGTGTACACAATTCGGTAGGCTGTACATTATCTATCTTGTCGCACTACGATCGAGGTTGAACGATCTCAATTCTCAAAATGCTTTGGCTTGAAATCCTGTTTACAATCCCAATTCTGGGATCAATCGTCTTTTATCTTGCCTGTATCTGGTTCACGCTACAGTTCTTCTCGGCTGTACAATCGAATCAACCCTCCTCAGAAGATCCTGTCACGATTCTCGTTCCTATTTGCGGACTAGACGAAGGTGCATTCGAGAACTGGTCGTCACTTTGTACCCAGGACTATCCCACCTACGAAGTTCTGTTTGGAGTCGCGGATGAAACTGACCCTGCCGTTCCCGTTCTCAATCAGCTTAAGGCAATCTATCCCGATCGCGTTCGAGTCTTTGCAGGACTTCCTCCACGCGGTATCAACTTCAAAGACAGCACCTTAAGCTACCTGCTAGAACAGACAAAATCCGAAACGCTCATCTTTGCCGACAGCGACATCCGGGTTGCGCCAGACTATATCCAGACGGTCACCGCACCCCTTGATCGCGCAGATGTCGTGACCTGCGGCTACATTGCACATCATCCTCAATTTTTCACCTCTGCGATCGCCTCGTTAGGTCGCTGCTGTGACTTTATTCCCAGTGCTTTAATTGCTCAATTCCTCGATCGCGGCTTGAACTTCGCCATTGGGGTCACGATCGCCACTCGCAAATCCACCCTCGCCAACTTCGGCGGACTCCACCTCAACCGTATCGGTTCAGACTACAACCTCGGCAAACGCGCTGCTCAAGCAGGCTACACCGTTGAACTCTCTCACTTAATTCTTGAATCCGATACTGGACAAGAAAGCATCCGCGACTTATTTCAACGAGAATTGCGCTGGTCAAGAACCATTCGATTCAATCGAGGTAAGATTTACTACACTATGATTTTTTGCTATGGAACTGTGCTATGTCTGCCCTTGCTTTTTGTCTCGGACTTCGCGACTTGGGCGATCGCTTTAACTGGACTCGTCTATGGACTTCGCTTTCTTCAAGCCGCGATCGCAGCACGACAAATGCAAGCTCCGAATCTCCTTCGTTGGCTATGGGCTTTACCATTTCGGGACGGATTGAGCTTTGTCATTTGGGCGATCGGTGGATTTGGACGAGAAGCCTACTGGCGTGGACGACGGCTGCGAATTGAAGGCGACGGTATTATCCAGCAAATCGATAGCTGATTACGATTTTGGATGGGTTTGGATAGGCGATTCCCCGACTCGCAAAGAAGCGTTCAGAAGTTTTGTGAGCGCTTCTTCTGCTAAAATCCAAAACTCTACTGAGATTTCCTTTGAAGCTTTCATCAAGAAGCAGAGAATTCACCGGATTGTAGAGCCTGAGTGTGCTAGAAATTAACACATGTTGCCATTGGGAAAAGTGGAATGTTTGGCTCAACGAAGTTCAACCTAACGAAATCACGGAAGATTGCACTTGGCGTTGCCGGGGTCGCTCTATCTGGAGTCATCATTGCGATCGCGACGCAAGCCAAAGCCCAATTTCGGATCTCCCAAATTGCGCCCGTTGCGCCTGTTGCTGCACCCGATGCCTTCGCAGCACCCAGCCAAATTGGTATCCCTGGCGCACCCCCTGCTAGAACCCCTACAACTCCTGCCGGAACTCGTCGCCCAAGTTCTCGCTTCGCACTTCCTCGGCGCATTCCCATTGACCCAGTGCCGATGCCTGGAGATTTCCGCACGCCACTTCCCGATCTCCCCCGCAGCCCAGATATCCGCACGATTACCGGAACGCAACCGACTCCTATCAGCGGCATTTCCGCAAGGGTCACGCTCACGCCAATCTGTCCTGTTACAGCTTCCTCCGCATCTTGTCGGATTCGCCCCTATACAGGTCCGCTCAAAATTACAAGCGCTTCACGATCGCGTGTGATTCGCCTGAATAGCGACATCAATGGCTTCTTTCAAGTCCGCCTTGAACCCGGAATGTATGTCATCGAACCCGACTCCCCCAATTTCCCGATCGGAACGAGTCAAACCGTCACGATCATCAACAACGTCATCCGCCAAATGGAACTCAACTTCCAAGGAAGTCCCGAAGTCGGCGCACCGATCCCGCCTCCTACAGGCGCAACGCTTCCACCCCTTCGCTGAACCTGCAATAGGTGTCCTGCCTCGTTAATATTTGATCCACTAGGGGTTTACGGATTCAACCCTCCAAGTTCCCTGGTTGAAGTGATACTGATGACGATTCTGAGGATCGCCTCGCAGTTCCAAATGATCGACAGCAATCGGCTCAAGCAACAGCAAGCAAAATTGCGGCAGCGGGTCAGACTGACTGGGTATCGGGGGCGAAAACGTCTCCAAATCGGCACGGGCTTGTCCTGGAGATGCCCAGGCAAATTGAACGCGAGCAGCCTCTGACATATCTTGCCATGCCTGCTGTCTCGCTTTCTGCAACGTTTCGTCAGCACGATCGACAATTTTCAATTTGCCTGCAATCCGAAATTGCTCTCGTGTATTTGGAAAATACCAGCACACTTCTCCCCAAGGGCAATCTGCAATCTGCTGCGTTTTTTCACTGCGATCGTCTGTGACAAACTTCAGGTGATCCGTTTCCTCTAAAAAACCGCGAAATACGATCGTTCGATTTGCAGGTTTTCCATCGGGACGGACTGTTGCTAATTGAACATAACGGGCATAGGGCAGAGAGCGATTGCGATGGAGGGCACGTGCAATCAGAGAACGCCAAGGAGCTAGAGACATAAACAGTACGATCAAGAAATGCTTTACAATTCTACATAAACTGCTCTAGCCGCTTATGCCCCTACCGACTGTAATTTTGCCCGGATATCTTGCAGGCGCGATCGACTATCGCGACATGGAGAAAACGTTAATTGACCTTGGAATTCCAACTGTAACGGTTCCGTTAATGAAGCGAGATTGGTTTCCGACTTTGGGTGGTCGCTCTGTTTTGCCGATTTTGGAAATGCTCGATCGAACCGTACAGAACGTTCGGCAGACTTACAGCACAGAGAAGATTAATCTAGTCGGTCATTCTGCTGGAGGGTGGATATCGCGGATTTATTTAGGTGAGAAGGCTTACGACGTGCATGGCATGACGAACGATCGCGTTTATCGCTGGCAAGCTCACGAATTCGTCTCCACTTTGATCACACTCGGAACGCCTCAAACTAGCTATGAACGCTGGACATTGAAGAATTTGAATTTTGTGAATACGACGTATCCAGGTGCGTTTTATCCAGAAGTCAAATATGTCTGTATTGCAGGTCAGTCCATCTTTGGATCGCGACGTTTAGGAAGCTGGTTGGCTTATAGTAGCTACCAACTCACGGGAGGCAGAGGTGAGACTTGGGGCGATGGCATTACCCCGATCGCAGCGGCTCACCTGGTCGGGGCAGAAAATTTGACTTATGAAAATGTTAGCCATTCTCCTCGATCGAAAGGGCAATGGTATGGTTCTACGGAAATTGTCAAACAATGGGCAACATATCTCAGCTAAGCAGTAGGGATGTTAAAGGCATCCCTACTGCTTAGACTGCTAATGCTTCAAACTACCAAAGGGCACGAACCCCGCCAGAAGTTCCACTATCATCATCATCCGTGTTAGAAGGAGTCGTGGTTGAGTCTGGCGTTGTAGTTGAGTCTGGGGTTGTGGTCGAACCTGGTACTGTCGAATCTGGAGTTGTGGTCGAACCTGGTACTGTCGAATCTGGGGTTGTGGTCGAATCCGGTACTGTCGAATCTGGGGTTGTGGTCGAATCCGGTACTGTCGAATCTGGGGTTGTGGTCGAACCTGGTACTGTCGAATCTGGGGTTGTGGTCGAACCCGGTACAGTGCTTGGAGAAGACTGGGAAGGAGTGGTCGGAACAATCACATCACCAGACGGACTTGAAGGAGTCGTACTTGGTGAAGTTGGGCTAGAAGTCTCTGGAGTAATCGTCGAGGGAGTGCTGCTTGGAGAAGATTGAGTCGGGCTAGAAGTCCCTGAACCAGGTGAAGTTTGTGACATACTTCCTGAACTCGAAGAGTCTGCCGACGCTGAGGAAGCACGATTGTAAGGCGCTTCGTTAAAAATGCTGGGATTTGGATTCACCTTCGCCAGCGAAGGAGTGGAATTGCGTGGGGCATCTGCACTTGGCGTACTAGAAGGCGCACTCATCATAGAATCGGGTGTCGCTTGAGCCAATGTGCGAGTATAGGGAGCTTCGCTAAAAACGCTCGGATTTGGATTCAACGGCGACTGTGCCATTGCAGGTAGCGAGAGTAAAGAGCCAAAACTTGCAACTCCGATCGTGCCTGCTAACTTTTTGAGTGCATTTCTGTTCATTCCGTTCATTCGGTTTCTCCTGTTTCGCTAAAAGGGCTTTTGCAGATTGAAACTCACCGAGTTTGCGGAGATATGTTCTAACTCGGGATCATCACCACAGGTCGTAGTCTAATGAGTGCGGACAGATAAGCTACTCTTCCTATGGTTTGATTTATCCGAGTCCGAAATTTATTACGGGGATTAGTTCTTGACGATGACTTCTGTCCCTAGGCTGACTTTTCCAAAAAGTTCTTCGACATCGCGGTTATACATGCGAATGCAGCCATGCGACGCTGCCGTTCCGACCGATTCAGGATTGGGTGTACCATGAAAGCCAATCCAGTTCTTGCCATCTGTCCAGAATCCAATCCAATATCTTCCTAAGGGATTCTCAGGATCTCCACCTGGAATGGTGTATCCCTTCATCGGATGAATCCAAGCAGGATTACGAATCATTTGTCGAACTTTGTAAGTCCCTGTTGGCGTTTCCCATCCAGCACGCCCGACTGCGATCGGATAGCTTTTCACCTTAGCATCGCCTCGATAAACGCTGACTCGTTTCTGCTTCAATCGAATTTCCAATCGCATTGCCTGCGCTTTGGGTTGAGTTTCCGTCACTGGCTGGATCGAGGTTGGTGCTGAGAAGCTAGGCTGTGGGATCAAAATCGTTACACAAGCGAGTAAAGTTCCTACACACCAGATTTTTTTTCGCTGCATCAGTTTTAAGAGGTGACCTACGCTTAAGACAGAATCAAATTCATGTCTATCGTTTCATCTGTCATTAGCAGGAATATTTGAGATCCGAAGTCACAGAATTTAGAACACTTTGACTTCGGGAGATTACGACTTGCGATATCATCGGGATCGATGCAAGAAGAGAAAACTTATGTCTGAATCCATCAGTGAAGCCTTTTCGCCTGCGATCAGCGATCGAATCTGCGGTCACATGAACAAAGATCATGGCGATGCGGTTCTGGTTTATGCACAGTATTTTGGCAAGGTCAGTGAGGCAACTGCGGCTGAAATGAAATCGATTGATGCAAAAGGCATGGATCTTTCGGCACAGATAAATGGCGAAACCGTTCCTGTTCGAGTCAATTTCGATCGCACTTTGAAAGATTCAAAAGAAGCGCATGTAATTCTCGTAGAAATGCTGAAACGAGTTCGACCGAGCGACTAGCTGACGAATCATAAAAGCTGCTTGTTCCTGAAGTTGTTCGATCCTGCGGCAATTTTGGGTATTCAAAGGGAGGGTAATCTGATGCTCTTCTGGGCGGACTGCGGTTCGCCCTTTTTCCTGTTTATGGCTCACCACGTTTTTATCTTTCTCGAAATTTTCTCCTGTGAAGGCGGCATTCAATCTTATGTCAAAGACATTTTGCAAGCCTATTCACAACTCGAAACCGCAGATGCTGACATTTTTATCCTACGAGATGGAGTAGAGTTTGAGACTCCATTCGATCCGGATCAAATGCGATTCCACTGTTTTAAGACAAATTCTGCAAAACTTGGACGAGCAAAACTCGCGATCGCACTCTTCACGCATCTTTTAAGCCATCGTCCCGATCGAGTCTTCTGCGGGCACATTCACCTCGCGCCACTGGTCGAACTGCTCTGCAAACCCTTCGGCATTCCCTATACCGTTTTGACTTACGGAAAAGAAGTTTGGGAACCGTTACCCACTCGAAAACAAAAAGCCCTGCAAAATGCTGATCGCATTTGGGCAATTAGCCGATACTCCCGCGATCGGGCTTGTGAAGCGAATGGAATTGACCCAGAGCGTGTCGATTTTCTCTTTTGTGCTGTAGATGGCAAAACGTTTCATCCGCAAGCAAAAAATCCAGACTTAATTCAACGCTATCAGCTTGGAAATCATAAAGTTCTGATGACGGTCGCGCGATTGTGGTCAGGCGATCCCTATAAAGGAGTCGATGTAACAATTCGCGCTTTACCTGACATTCTAAAATCTTGTCCTGAAGTCAAGTATTTAGTAATTGGACGAGGAGATGATCAGCCAAGATTGCAAAAGCTTTCAGAGGAATTGGGTATCCGCGATCGCGTGGTCTTTGCCGGATTTGTTTCTTCAGAGGAATTACCTAGGCATTATTGCATAGCAGATGCGTATGTGATGCCTTCACAAGAAGGATTTGGCATTGTGTACTTAGAAGCGATGGCCTGTGGCGTTCCGGTGCTGTCAGGCGACTCTGATGGGTCGTCTGATCCCTTACAAAATGGGCGATTTGGCTGGCGAGTGCCCCATCGTGATCCAGGTGAAGTCGCGATCGCTTGTATCGAGATGCTCAAAGGGGAAGATCAACGCTGTAACGGGCACTGGCTCAGGCAAGAGAGCCTTGCGCTCTTCGATAAATCTGCCTTTGCTGAGCGACTCAAAGCGCTCTTGTAAGAATTTGATAAAGCCAGGGATTTGCTCGTAGAAATACGGAAACAATCTAGTAAGTTGAATCATAATGCTGGAATCGATAGAGGCAGGTTGCCCCCCTTCAGCAATTTCTGTCGATCCATTCAGACATGATTTGCAGTGGAACTGAAAAATTGTGGTCTAATGAAGCACTTGTTTTTTGCGATCAATTTTTTTGACGCTCTTTTGCTGTCTTATCAACTTTGACTCCTATGATTGACTTTACGATCGCGATTCGTACCTACAATCGTGCGTCTAATTTGCCATTGCTACTTGAGCAGCTACAGACTCAAATGAAAATGCAAGGCATTCGCTGGGAGGTATTAATCGTCAATAACAATAGCACCGACAATACCTCTGAAATTATTCAGCAGTACCAGCAAAAATGGCAGGGTGAGGCTCCGTTAAGATCCGTTCTAGAACTGCGCCAAGGTGCGGCAATTGCAAGACGACGCGCGATTGAAGAAGCGCGAGGAAAATGGGTTGGCTTTGTCGATGATGACGCAATTCCAACACCAACCTGGATTCAAGATGCCTTTGAATTTGCAGAGTCGCGCCCTCAAATCGCCGCCTTTAGTGGACAGATTATTCCAGAGTATGAGAGTGACCCTTTGCCGTCGTTCGATCGCATTGCCTATCACATGCCTGTGATGATGAATCCGGATCAATTTTGCTATCAGCAGCATCCAAAGTGGGGCTATCCCGAAGGTGTCGGTTTAGTGATTCGACGAGAAGCTTGGCTCAAACATGTTCCGCCTTATCAAATGATTCAAGGACCAGTGAAATCAGGCTTCGCCCTCAAAGGCGAAGAAGTTGAAGCCCTCTCGCATCTTTACCAAACCGACTGGGAGATTTGGTATAACGGCAAAATGTCGATCGTGCATCGCATTCCCACAGAACGATTAGAGCGTAACTATTTGCTGAATTTTTTCCGAGTAATTGGCTTGAGCCAGCACCGCTTTCGGATGTTACGCCTCAGACCTTGGGAACGCCCGTTCTTTTTCCCGCTGTTTATTGCCAATGATCTGCGGCGAATTCTGATTCACTATCTCAAGTACCATCATCTATTCGGTGCAGATATTGCGGTGGATTGCGAGTGGCAGTTGGCAGTGCATCGATTGATTAGCCCGATCTATATTTGGTCGAATTTGCTGAAATATTGGACGTTAGTGCCCGAAGAGCGATCGTTACCGCAACCTACACAAGCGCCTTCGCATTCCTAAACTGACTCGATAAAAACGCCCCTGACTTTAATCAAAGCCAGGGGCGAATCAAATCAGAAAAAGGAATATCTTACTTTTTCCAGTTCTTCGCAACAACTTCCGCTAGGTCTACAACGCGCTGAGAATAGCCCCACTCGTTGTCATACCAAGCGACAACTTTCACCATATCGCCGCCCATGACCATCGTCAAAGCAGCATCAATGATCGAAGATTCATCGGTTCCAGCGTGATCACTCGACACCAAAGGCAGATCGCAATACTTGAGAACGCCTTTCATCGTCGTCTCAGCCGCTTCCTTCATTACCGAATTTACTTGTTCTGCGATCGTATTTTTCTCAACTTGCACCACCAAGTCCACAACTGACACATTCGGAGTCGGAACCCGCAACGCAATCCCGTTCAGCTTGCCCGCCAATTCAGGGAGAACCAACGCGACCGCTTTTGCAGCACCCGTCGAAGTTGGCACAATATTAATGGCTGCTGCGCGCGCGCGACGCAAATCCCGGTGACTGGCATCGAGAATCCGCTGATCCCCGGTGTAGCTGTGGGTCGTGGTCATCGTGCCCTTGATAATGCCAAAATTGTCATTCAGCACTTTCGCGATCGGAGCCAAACAGTTTGTCGTGCAACTCGCGTTACTAATGATGTTGTGTTTGTCGTGATCATACTCGTGATCATTCACACCCACGACGAAGGTTCCATCTTCGTTCTTTCCGGGAGCAGTGATCAGAACCTTTTTTGCACCCGCATTCAGGTGTTTCGTTGCACCCTCTTTCGAGATAAATACGCCCGTCGATTCAATGATCAAATCGATGTCCCATTCTCCCCAAGGAAGATTTTCAGGATTGCGATCGGACGTACATTTAATCACGTTCCCATTCACCGTGATGGTGTTTTCGTCTGCGCTCACATCGCCAGAAAACTTGCCCAGCATGGAATCATACTTGATCAAATGAGCGTTGGTTCTGGGATCGGACGTGTCATTGATTGCGACCAATTCTAGTCCTGTCGTTTGCCGCCCTGCCCAGCACCGCAAAAAGTTGCGTCCAATGCGTCCAAAGCCGTTGATCGCTACTCTAACCACTGCGTCTTGCCCTCTGAATATAAATACCTATTGATGCAGACATCATACCGTAAAAGATTGCGCTCAACTCAACTCAAAATCAATCTGGGATCAAGAGAGGGGGACAGGGGGAACGGAGGCAGTGGCGACGATTGACCTTCAACTTCAGAATAGGGGAGCGCGCACTCCCGCCCCTCCTTGTCAAATCCGTAACCGGAAGAATACTTCTAAATGAAAGGGAGAGTCCCTTCATGCTTTTGGGATCGTTACTGGCTCAAGCAGCAGTTGGAATCTCAGTATTTAACGAAGGATATGTTCCTTTTGATATCCGGGCAATTGAAGCGAATAAAAAAGGAGATGCCAATTCAAAATAGTTGTGGCAGAATTTGTAGCGACTCTTCCAATGTAATTTGGTGAAAAATTTGGGAAATGAAGGCAAATCTAAGAAAAAGGTACAAAATTAAATCACGATCGAGTCGAGAATCAATGTGGATTCGCGCTAAATAAGTTGAGCATATTTATTTCAAAGGTTTAGCGACTTAGAGACAGAGATTAACGCTTGAATTCATTGACAGATTGCAGGCTGCAATTCAATTATTAAAAAGTTGTTTTTTGTCAGGAATCAAAGCTGGTCGGCTTGTATCTCGTTGATTACAGCTTGTTTTCATAGCAGACTCTCCAATTAAGAGCGTTCAGACTAAAATTATTTTGAACTGTTCTAAAGGGTCAGAATTTAGATAAGCGAATTTGCTATCAAAATGTTTTCTATTACCGTATCGGTAAAAGAAGATCCTTGATATGATAGCGCGTGACATTGGTGTGGTGTTTAAGGAGCAAAAATGCTGAGTTCCGTTGACTTCAGCGGCAGACCATTTCATTTCATCGGCATTGGTGGAATCGGAATGTCAGCCCTAGCTTATGTCTTGTTAGACCGTGAGTTACCTGTTTCTGGTTCAGATCTACGATCGAGCCACATTACTGAACGACTGCGAAGCTTGGGCGCGCAGATTTTCATCGGACAAGATGCCTCAAATTTAGAGTCCTATCGCGTGCGATCGCAGGTTGCACAGCCCGTTGCAGCAGGAGCAAACGTAGTAACATTGCCTCCCCTAGTGCATCAAGATTTAGGGCATCAAGATTTGCCACAGGTAATTTGCTCGACTGCGATCAATTCGGCGAATCCTGAATATCGCGCTGCATTAGAGTTAGGGTGTACGATTTTTCACCGCTCTGATCTGCTTGCTGCATTGATTCGAGAGTATCGTAGCATCGCTGTTGCCGGAACGCATGGAAAGACCACGACGAGCAGCATGATCAGCTATATGCTGTACAACGCGAATCTCGATCCGACAGTGATTGTGGGAGGAGAGGTCAAGGCGTGGCAAGGAAATGCTCGCATCGGACATGGCGAATATTTAGTGGCTGAAGCGGATGAATCTGACGGCTCACTCGTCAAATTTGCACCTTATATTGGCATTGTTACGAATGCGGAGTTAGACCACCCCGATCACTACAGCAATTTGGATCAAGTGGTTGAGACCTTCCAGACTTTCGCCAATCAGTGTCAAGTGACGATCGGATCGATCGATTGCGAAACGGTTCGCGATCGCATTAAACCTAGCATTACTTATAGTCTCGATCCTACTACCCAAGCAGACTACACCGTTGATCAAATTCACTATCAGGGCGATGGAACCACTGCGAGAGTTTGGGAACGCGGACAGGTGCTAGGAGAAATCAACCTCCAGGTTTTGGGACAGCACAATCTGAGTAATGCACTGGCAGCGATTGCGGTCGGGCGGTTGATTGGCTTAGAGTTTAGTACCATTGCAAGCACGATCGCTCCATTTGAAGGAGCGCGACGGCGATTTGAGCATCGCGGCAATTTTAACGACATTTTATTTATTGATGACTACGCGCATCATCCGAGCGAGTTGCGGGTCACACTAGAGGCAGCAAGATTACAAGCAAGCAAGCAAGTTCCTCATCGCCGAGTCGTCGCCATCTTTCAACCCCACCGCTACAGCCGCACCCAAACATTTTTAGCAGAATTTGCGGAGTCCTTTGGGTATGCTGATGTAGTTATTCTCAGTGATATTTACAGCGCTGGAGAAGCGAATCCAGGCGACATTAGCGGGCAGATCCTTGCTGATCTTGTCGCAACTTATCATTCATGTGTGCATTACCAACCGTCACTCTCCGCGATGGGAGATTTCCTAAATAAACTCCTTATGCCGGGAGATTTAGCGATTTTTCTAGGGGCTGGAAATTTGAATCAAATTATTCCAGACGTGATGGCGGCTCAACAACGAGTTGAAAAGGCGGCTTCCTAGAAACTTCTTTTTTTGTGTTGAATGCGATGTGAGATCTGAACCGTGATTTCTAATGACATTTCTAATGACATTGCGGTGAGGATCTCAGGTTAAAGCTTACCTGTAGCAATGTTATGACACTCTCTATTGATTCCCGGACGATTCATTCACCTGTGATTTCGGATTTCTCTCGCAAGTCTGCTTTGGCTCCGGCTAAAACTGCCCGTAAGATACTCACTCTTCCGCTTCCTGGTACTGGCGCTGTGTTGAAAGCCAATGTTCCCCTCGCCTCGCTCACTTCTTTCCGGGTTGGTGGTCCTGCCGAATGGTATGCCGCTCCCCGCACGACGGAAGAATTACAGGCGAGTTTAGCATGGGCACATTCTCAAGGCGTTCCCGTTACAATGCTGGGGGCTGGCTCGAATTTACTGGTGAGTGATGCTGGATTGCCGGGACTTGTGATTTCGACTCGACATTTGAGACTCTCTAAGTTTGATGATGCAACGGGTCAGGCGACGGTTGGAGCGGGTGAACCGCTGCCGAGACTTGCCTGGAAACTCGCCGATCGAGGATGGCAAGGATTTGAATGGGCGGTTGGCATTCCAGGAACGGTGGGCGGGGCTGTGGTGATGAATGCAGGCGCTCACAGTAGCAGCATTTCAGATATCTTAGTGAATGCCACGATCGTACTTCCGAATGGTGAGATCCAGATGCTCACGCCTGAAGCGTTGCAGTATGAATATCGCACTTCAGCGCTGCAAGGAAGCGCGCGCTATGTCACGCATGCAACTTTCCAATTGAAGCCGGGAGCCGATCCAACCGCCGTAAATGCGGTCACTGCAAGCCATAAGCAGCAGCGGCAAAATAGTCAGCCGTATCACTTACCAAGTTGCGGAAGTGTTTTTCGCAATCCAGATGCTTACAAAGCAGGTTGGCTCATTGAGCAGGTGGGACTGAAGGGACACCAGATTGGCGGCGCTCAAGTGGCTCAGCGACATGCAAATTTCATCCTGAATTGCGGCGGCGCAACTGCTTCTGATATTTTCGAGTTAATTCATCATGTCCAGCAATGCGTGCATCAAGAATGGTCACTCTTGCTTGAACCAGAAGTAAAAATGCTGGGTGAGTTCTAACCCATTTTTCGATCCAACCTTTGAATCCCCTAACTCTTCAGAGTCAGGGGATTTTTATTTGCTTCAAAAAATTAGCTGACCCTAGACATCTGCTGCCCCTTCTGAGACGCGGGTATCGCCTTCAGCGTTCCCGTCGCTCTCATCGCGGTTCCCATCCCGTCTGCCTCGATTTCCGAAGCGACCTGTATTCGTGCGCTTACGGAACTTCCGCGCGTAAGCTTGGTTACGCAGAGCTTTCTCTTTCTTTTGGTTGCGGCGCTTAGCCATTGTTTACCCCTTAACTTGACACGTTCTTTGCTGTAAATAAATGAGACGCAGTTGACGATTATATTCCATTATTGGAGGCTTTTTCTAGTCTCCGAAACGGTTTTCTTTAAATCGAAACCGTAATCCAGACTACAGCTTAGCTCGAATATTGCAATTGTGAAGATGAAAAATTTACAGCAAAGCCTTTGCAAACGCTAATGCTTCTTCACGGTTTGAGACTTTACCCTCGGCTCGTGCAAGCTGCAAGGCTGCTAATAATCGCCCAATCTGCGGACTCGGCGGAATCTGCAAGCCTATCATCAAATCCTGACCCGTCAAAATCGGATGCGGATGTGCCACTGGATCGCTTGGATCTAAAAAGCGATCGACCCAGTGTTTTACCATCTCGACCGGAAGCTGAATCGCAAGGCTCAACAGTGCGATCGCTGGAAATACCGCCCCAACCGACTGAAAGAAGCGGTATTGTTCTGCGAGTGACCCGTTAGAAATTTCGGGCGATCTCACTTGTGGCAAGGATTTGACCACCGTACTGACGGCTTGAATCTCAGCGCGACTATATTTGAGCCGCCAGAGTTGGGCTTCTGCCAAAGTGGGATCTTCGGGGAGCAAACTGGCAAGTTTCGCGATCGTTACCCAAGTCCGCACCGAGCCTTTTGCTTCAGATCCTTGAGGTGTTCCGCGCACGGTTCGACTCAGTTCTGACCAAAATTCTGTCCAGTTTTCCTGGATATGAACGGTGACATCATCGATCGCTTCAACTTGAATCAAATGCTCGATCGTGGCGCTCGGCAACCAATCTTGCAATAATCCATCCTCGCAAGCCGTTTTAATCCAACTCGTACCGCGCGATGATCCCAACAGATAATTTAGTTCAGACTGCACTCGCTCTGCTGCAATTTTGCTGAGGTTTGGGGCGAGGTGACGAATGGCTTGCTGAGTTTCTGGTGCAAGTGAGAATCCAAGCTGTGCCGCTTGTCGATAAGCCCGCAACAATCGCAGCGGATCTTCTGCCAAATTCTCGATCGACACCATTCTCAAGCGTTTTCGCTGGAGATCCTCATATCCAGCTAAAGGATCGAGCAAATCTTTTGTATGCGGGTTATACGCGATCGCATTGACTGTAAAATCGCGCCGCCGCAGATCATCTTCTAGGGTCGCACCCACTTGCCGAGCAAAATCTGCTGTTCCCTGTTCAAAGACCACTCGTGCGATCTGTCGTTCTGAATCCAGGACAACAAATCCTGCCCGGTAGTGCCGTGCGATCGCCTGTGCCGTCTCAACCGCATCGCTCGGGAGGACAAAATCCAAGTCAAGATACTCGGAATGGCGATCGAGCAACGCATCTCGCACCGTTCCTCCGACTAAACATGCCGATTTTGGCAGCCACTTTAGACTAAAGGGCCACGTTTCTGGAGAGAGAGCCGAGGAAACCAATGCCACGTTGCGATAATGTTCTAACTGCAAATTCACTGCGTTCAGTCAACCTAAATCCAAATCGAATAAAAACGAACCAGAGAAAAGCTTTCAGCTTTTCACACGCAACATAAATCAACCTAGAATTAGATGAAGAATTGGATGCGCCTGAGTTAGAGTAACAGAAAATCTTGCTTGAAATGCTGTCCACTCTATTGTGAAGCAGAGTTATGTGTATTTGCATCAATTGCCACTACGTCGATCGCTGCACGACCTACAATGCAGTCGAAACTCAACATGAACAAGCCCACTTAACAGAAACGCCTGATTTTGAGGCAACGGAACCGACGATTAATGTGAATATTCGCGATCGTGGGGATCACATTGAAATGGAATGGGATGTCGTGGGATGTCTCAGCTTTAAGGAAGAAAAAGGGAAGTGGGCGAAACTCAGACCCGGAGAATTAATCCCAACCTAACAAAAACTTCCGTAAATGCCGAATTGCATTTGTCATGTGAATCCTGGTTTGAGGGAATGCTAGGCGCAAAGACCTTACTCCGCGAGAACCAGGTTTCAAGCTTATGCGTTTCATTCGTCGTACTTCGTCTCATGTCACTGCTGCAATCGCCGCATTCGGGTTAATGACGTGTTCCGCTTTTGCTCAGGACACAAAGCCCGATGCGCCGAAGCCTACGCCTGAAGTGGCGAAACAACTTCAGGAGGCACAGAATTATTTCAATCAGGGTGAGGGTCGCGCTCGCGATGCCAAATACCGTGAAGCGCTCGAATCTTTCAATCAAGCGATCCAACTCAATCCAACCTGGGGCACGCCTTATGTGGGTCGGGGTGCCATTCGATCGAAGTTGGGGGACTATTCGGGTGCGCTGCAAGATTTTGATCAAGCCTTGATGCTGAATCCAATGGATGCGGTTGTCTATGCACATCGGGGTAGCGCTCAGTTTGCCAATGGCGATATGTCCTCGGCACTGAATGACCTGGATAGAGCAATTTCATTAAATCCGAATCTGGCAGTGGCTTATGTGAATCGCGGTTATATTCGCGCTCAGAGCCAAAATTGGGAGTCGGCGATCGCGGATTTTGATCAAGCGCTGCGAGTCGAACCGAAATTTGCCCCGGCTCTCGTGAATCGTGGATTTGCAAAATTGCAGCAGGGAGATCGTCAAGCGGCGCTCAATGATCTCAATGAAGCGATTAAACTTCAACCCAAGTCTGCTGAGGCTTTGATCGCACGCGGTGCAATCCATCATGAAATTGGCGAATCAAAGGCTGCGATAGCAGATTTCTCTCAAGCGATTCAGATTAAACCAACTGCGGCTGAAGCCTTTTACAATCGCGCTCAAGTCAATGCAAGATTGGGCTATCTTGAAGCCGCAGAGGCTGATTTGACGAAGATGGCAACTTTGAATCCCGATCGTGCCGCTGTGTTTCATCAGCGCGGCATGATTCGTGCAGTATTGGAGAATCACGAAGGGGCTGAGGCAGATTACAATCAAGCCCTCAAACTTGACCCGAATTTTGCGGCGGCAATTAAGAGCCGAGGGGATCTGCGGGCAACGATGGGCGATAAACAGGGAGCAATCGCGGATTATTCTCAGGCGGTGCAAATTCAGCCGAATTTTGCTGGCGCATTGTCTCAAAGAGCGGCAGTGCGATCGCAATTAGGCGATCGATCTGGCGCGACTCAGGATCTCAGCGCGGCGATTGCAGCCGATAGCAATAATCCTGATGTCTATGAAGATCGAGGTGCGGCACGGATGGAATCGGGCGATTTGCAAGGTGCGGTCGAGGATTTTAGTAGAGCGATCAGTCTTGATTCGAGCCGAGTGGATGCGTTTTATCAGCGTGGGATTTTGATGGGTCGCCTGGGCAATCGTCAAAGTGCAATGGCTGATTTGCAGCGGGCATCTGATCTGTATCTTCAGAAAGGAGATGCGGAGGGGTATCGCAATACGTTGAATACACTTCGACAATTGCAAGGCTAGCAATTTTTGATTTCGATCAAATCGCAATGGGAGCAAGAATAAGATTACGATCTCCATTTCTTGCTCCCATCTGCTTTAAACATCCACGTAGATGCAACAGCAAAGCCGAGCTTAGAACCGATCCTTTTTCTGACGGAGCAGAGCAAACGTTTCAACTGCCCCGGTCTTTCCCATTGTGTTCTGAATCTCTGGGGTATCCCATCGCAGAAATGGATTCGTGCGTTTTTCCAATCCTAAGTCTGCGGGGATGGTCGGCTGGCTGCCGAGCGATCGCACTTCCGCTAATCGTGCCTGCAATTCAGGATTTTCTCGATCGACGGTTACTGCAAATTCCAGATTTGCCAAGGTATATTCATGCGCACACCAGACCCGGGTCTGATCTGGCAATGCTCGAATCTGTCTTAGCGAATCGACCATCTCAGCAGGTGTGCCTTCCTTTAATCGCCCACACCCGGCTGAAAACAAAACATCCCCGCAAAACAACTCGCCCGCCTCCTGCCCAACAGGTGCAAAATAATATGCAATATGTCCGTGCGTGTGCCCCGGCAGAAACAAAACCTCCGCCTCTCGATCACCAAACTTCACCCGATCACCCGCATCCAACTCCACCTGTAACCCTGGAATTCTGCCGCGATCTCGCCGCCCTGCGTACACAACTGCATTCGGAAAGCGCTGCAACACCTGCAAATTTCCATCCACATGATCCCAGTGATGATGCGTATTCAAGATGGCAACGACCTCTACGCCTAATTCCTCGACCTTCTTCAAAACAGAATTTGCTTCACCGGGATCGACGATCGCCGCAATCTGCTGAATCGCATCGTAAAGCAAAAAGATATAGTTGCTAGAAAGTGCTGAAATCCGATAGATTTGCATATAGCTAAAGAAATTGTCTCTGTGTTTGTTCTGAACCTGAAATCGTCAATACTAGTGAGAACTTCCAAGATTTTACAAAGTCTTGATGGAATTCTCATCTGACCTTTGTGTGTCCCCCGCAAAAACGCGTAACAGTAGAAGAGGATCAAAGTCATCGTACTTTTGTCCCATTTTGACTTGTGTTTGACGTGCCCCAGTTAGACAGCAAAGCGACGACTTATGGTAAGAACAGTCCAAAATCTATCCAATTTGCCCACGCAGCGAATTCTCGATCGCATTCTGCAACTTCAGAAGATCAACCGACACGAGCATTTACACCTCGCGTCAGCGATTCTCGCCAATCAACGCCTTACGCCCGAAGAGCGGCGACAAATTAACCAAATTTTTGATCATATCCAGTCGGGTCAGATCAAACTTGTAGACGAAGGATTCTCTCCCGCATGAACGTGATTCAAGCTAGTGCTTGGTTTCCGCCGGATTCGTTTGGTGGGGTTGAGGTCTATCTCGAAGGTCTGATTCAAGATCTCCAAGCCCTTGGCTTGCATTCTAAAGTGGCAGCGGCTCGATCGAGGGATAAGACCTCGATCGAGTCGTATCACGATACCGAAGTCTATCGCTATCCCACTGAGGATTTTAAGGCGTTTCAGACTTGGCTCGTCAGCAATCAGAGCGAAATTTACCATCAACATACGCTGCGTCCCGGCTGTGGCATTCCGCATTTATGCTATGCGAAGCAATTGGGGATGAAGACGGTGATGACGGTTCACATGCCTGATTTGGCGTGTTTACGCGGAACAATGATGCAGGGCGGTCATTCTGCTTGTGATGGCAAAATTGATATTGCTCGGTGTAGTACTTGTTTGGGGGTTTCTAAACGAGTGCCGACTTGGGTAGCTGAAGGGTTGAGTGCTTTACCCAGTCCGATCGCGCTTCGGGTTCGGGATCGCTTACGTCAACATCCGGATCTGCGATTTCGCCAATTAGGAACGACGATCGCGACTCCCATGCAAGTGCGTGCCCAGCGTCAGCAGTTTGATCAACTGGTGGAATTGAGTGATCGAATTGTGGTGGTTTGCCAATGGCTTTACGATGCGTTTGTGCTAAATGGTGTGCCTGAGTCTCAACTTGTTCTCAGTCGTCACGGCGTTGCGATCGAGAATCGACCCGATTCAAGCGACAATCTCGCATCGATCTTACGTCCGATTCGGATTGGGTTTCTCGGTCGGTGGCAGGAGACAAAAGGCGTTCAGATTTTAGTCGAGGCGCTGCAATTGATTCCGAATGCTCCGGTGGAATTGATCATTCACGCGACTCATGCAGATTCTCATGGCGCAGCAAATCGCGATCGGGTTCATGCAATCGCGCAGCAAGATGCTCGAATTCAGATCAAACCGCCTTTAGCTCGAACTGATATTAGTCATGCGATCGCGGGGTTTGATCTGCTGGCAGTTCCTTCGCAGTGGTTAGAAACTGGACCTTTAGTGGTGCTGGAAGCTTTTGCGGTCGGAACGCCTGTGATTGGGTCTAATCTGGGTGGAATTGCAGAATTGGTCAGTCATGATGTGGATGGTTGGCTTGTCCCTGCAACAGATTGCACCGCTTGGGCAGGTGCGATCGCGAATTTGGCAGAACATCCAGAGATGATCTTGCAACTGAAGCAAAACATTCCCCCTGTAAAAACACGGCAAGCGGTAGCTCAAGAGATGTTGCAGCTTTATCAAAGCTTGATGCGGGAACACTAGCTTTCAGTAGACTGCCTCCTGTCTTGACTATGAAAGTTTCTATTCTCACGCCGAATTTTTCTAAAGGGGGAGTCGATCGGGCTTATCTCCTGGCTCAAGTTCTAAAAAAGCTGAATCACGATGTGGAAATTCTCGGATTTCTATTTGGTGAAAAAATCTATCCCGAACCGCCTACGGATCTGCCGATTGTTTGTTTACCGGGCTGTCAGTATCCGCAGTTTTTCCGTTCTGCGGCGCAGCTTGTCGATCGAATTGATGGCGATCTTATCTATGCCGTAAAGCCTAGACCGACTAGCTTCGGGGTAGGGTTATTGAAAAAAATGCGATCTAAAACTCCAGTCCTGCTGGATATTGATGACTGGGAACTGAGTTGGGTTGGAGACAAGCCTTATCGACCGGGACTGAGGCAATTTGGACGAGATGTTCTGAAAAAAGATGGTGCTTTGCGATCGCCGGATCATTCTCTCTATCTAAAATGGATGGAGCAGCATCTCTGCCGAGCCGATGGGATGACGATCGACACAAATTTCTTGCAGAAGCGCTTTGGCGGAACTTATCTCCCGAACGGCAAGGATACAGATATGTTTGATCCGAGTCGGTTTAGTCCTGAGGCGAGTCGGCAAAAGTATGGCTTAGCAGAGTATCGAGTGCTGATGTTTCCGGGTGCATCGCGTCCGCATAAAGGATTAGAAGATGTGCTAGCTGCTTTGAAGACATTGAATCAGCCTGATTTGCGCTTAGTGATTGTTGGGGGGAGTCCTTATGATGACTACGATCGACATCTGATTGAGACTTGGGGCAAATGGGTGATCAAACTGCCGCCTGCTCCGTTTTGGCAGATGCCTGAAATCGTTGCAGCGGCTCATGTCATTGTTGTGCCGCAACGAGATACAGTCACGGCTCAAGCTCAATTTCCAATCAAGCTCACTGAAGGGATGTCGATGGCGAAACCGATTTTGGCGACTCGGGTTGGAGACATTCCAGAGATTCTAGGTGGAACGGGCTTTCTTGTTGATCCCGAATCTCCGGATCAAATTGCTGAGCGGCTGAATGAAATTTTCCAAGACTGGGATGCGGCGCAAGTTCGAGGAACTCAAGCGAGAGAGAGATGCTTAGCTCATTACAGTGTTGAAGCAATGGCTCCGATCGTGAAAAAGTTACTTTTGCAGATTTGTCAATCAAACCAACCTACTTAGCAATTCAAAATCCAAGACTGCTCTGTTGTCTGTCCTGACCTTACGGGATAACTAGAAGCAGTTCTTCATCTGTTCTTGATGATCGACAGTTTCGATTTATTGTTTGCCCAAAACGATCTATGTTGCCCAATCAATTGCTGCTTAAGTTTGCGCTGCGTCATCCGCTGCCATTAATTGGCACGATTGCTCTCGGATTTTCGGGAGCTTTATTCAATGGCGTTAGCACAATGCTGATGATTCCAGTTGTATTGGGATTGCTCGGTCAAGAGATTAACTTAAAAGGTGCGCCGCCGCTCTTACAACAGGCGTTTGCAAGTTTTGAGCATCTTGCTGGGGATGCGCGATTTCTGACGATGATGGCATGTGTTCTCGTTGCCATTTTCCTGAAGAATCTGACGAGCTATGCCAGTACATTAACTTCTGGACATTTATCGCGATCGCTCGTCAGTGACATTCGCAAAGAAGGATTGAGATTGCTGCTTGATGTTGATCTGGAGTTTTATGTCAAAGCCAAAGTTGGAGATCTGCTGAATCAATTGGGGGGGGAAGTAGGCGCGACTGCAATGGCAATTCGGACAGCCGTAAATATGCTGTCTACGGTCATTACTATTTTTGTTTTTTTGATTATTTTAATTTCTATTTCCTGGCAGCTTACTTTAGTTTCTACTTTGCTCCTAGCGATCGCTTCTCTGTCGAATAGCTTTTTTGTCAGTCGAGCCAAGAAATTTGGGCAACAACTTTCTGACCAATCGCGGGATTACTCGGTTTCAGTCTTGGAGATGCTGTCTGGGATTCGACTTGTCAAGGCAACGGCAAGCGAGCCTTATGAGTATCAAAAATTAGAAAAGTTGATTCACGATCGAGAGAACGCCGATTTTCGATCGCAGGCGAATTCATCTCTGATTCCACCTGTAAATGAGATGATTGGAATCATTGTGGTGGTTACGATTTTACTTCTCGGTCGAGCTTTCTTTAGAGGGCAACTCGAAGCACTTTCGACCGTTCTGCTGACCTACCTGTTGATTTTGTTCCGAATGCTGCCGTTTGTCGGACAGTTGAACAATGCAAGAGGCTCTTTTGCGAATCTAGCTCCCAGTGTGTCTGTAGTGAATGAATTTCTTCAGCGGGACAACAAGCCTTTCATGTCGAGAGGGTCTATCCCTTACACGACAATGAGCGAAGGGATTCGATTTGAGAACTTATCTTTTACTTATCCAGGGCACGATCGACAGGTTCTCAATCAAGTGAATCTCTGGTTGCCGAAAGGGACAACTTTAGCCTTGGTTGGCTCATCGGGTGCTGGTAAATCGACGTTAGCAGATTTACTGCCGCGACTTTATGACCCGACCGCAGGCAGGATTTTGATTGACGATCGCGATTTGAAAGACTTTGAACTGCATACCTTGCGACGGTCGATGGGAATTGTCAGCCAAGATACGTTCTTGTTTAATGATTCGGTTCGCAACAATCTCGCTTATGCGCGTCGAGATGCGACGGATGATCAAATTATTGAGGCAGCGAAGCGTGCGAATGCTTACGAATTCATTGTGAAACTGCCGCAAGGATTTGAAACATTGATTGGCGATCGCGGGGTGATGCTCTCCGGTGGGCAAAGACAAAGACTGGCGATCGCGAGAGCTTTACTGCGTGATCCAGAGATTCTGATACTTGATGAAGCGACTTCTGCACTTGATACTGTTTCGGAACGGTTGGTGCAGGGTGCGATTGATGAGTTAAGCCGCGATCGGACGACTTTAGTGATCGCGCATCGCTTGTCTACTGTGCAAAAAGCAGACCAGATTGCGGTGCTAGATAAAGGGCAAGTTGTCGAACTTGGGACGCATTCCGAACTGTTGAAGCAGGGTGGATTATACGCTCAGCTTCATGCAATGCAATTTTCAGAAGAACCTCAGACCGTTTAGGACATAAGACGATGGCAAAAGCAGTGATAGGAATGGCAAGTAGTTATGTCGGGTTAAAGCCTAGCCCGACGGATTGGTTGTGGCAGCAGTCGCCCTATCCTTTTGGGCAGTGGGGAAATATTCGACTGGATGCGTCTGCTGAAACGCCAGATTTTTTACTGTTGTATCAGTTTGACTTTCCGCGTCGTAAGGTTGATCGCTCGTGGCGAGCTAAATTTCGTAAACCTCAGCCTTTGCCAGAGGTGACTCCACAGTTTCGAGGTGTTGCAAAAGAGCGGATGATCTATCTCTTGCGGGAACCCCCGCTTGATGAAATTGTCAATATTACAAAACAGAACTACGAGAAGGCAAGTCAATACTGCGCTTATGTTTCAGGCCCAGACGACTTTGCCCCGAAGCCAGACTATATGCCTGCAATCTGGTATTTAGATAATTCGTTCCGCGAATTGAACGATATGCCGCCGCCTGAGAAGGTTCGGACTTGTAGTTGGATTACTTCAGGGATTAGTAGAACTGAGAATCATCGGAAGCGACTGGCATTTCTCAGACTGCTGCAAGAGAATGAACTCGATTTTGATCTCTACGGTCGCGATCTACCCGATTGGGCAAAAACAACGGGACGAATTGGCAGTAAGTGGTATGGCATGGCTCCTTATTACTATAATTTATCGATCGAGAACTATGCAGACAATGATTGGTATGTAACAGAGAAGCTTTGGGATGCGCTTCTGTCCTGGTGTTTACCCATTTACTACGGCGGTTCTGCGGCGGATAAATTACTTCCTCCGGGTAGTTTTCTGCGACTGCCCAGCATGGATGAGAAAGGCTTGAAATACATTCAAGAAGTAAGCGCGACTCCAGATGCTTGGTTTGAAGCGAGATCTGCGATCGCAGAAGCTCGACAAATCATTCTGCACAAGCTCAATCTTGTGAACTGGCTCTCTGAATACGTTGAACGGGTATCATCGTCATGAATGGAATCTGCACGCTAGCAAACGATCGCGTTTTTGATCAACTTGTTGCTCTACTCAATAGCATTGACGCAAATATTGGGCGCGCGACTCCGGTTTGTATCTATCCTTTTGATGATCAATTGGATCGAATTCGGGCTGAGATTCAAAATCGTCCGAATGTCACGCTGTATAACGATGAAGCGTCGATGCGGCAGTGGGATGAATTCATGCAGCGAATTGATCCTGAAAAGCTCGATCAAAAGAAGCGGTTGTATGGGGCACATCGTCGATTTTGTGCGTTTGATGCGCCGTTCGATCGCTTTATCTATATGGATGCAGATACATTGGCAATGAGTTCAATGCGTCACATCTTTGAGCAACTAGATGATCACGATTGGGTAGTTTACGATTTTCAGTTTCTCGATCCGAGTAAGATTTACAATCTCGCGTCTCCTAAGCTGCATGAGGTTTTTTCTGCGGAGCGCATTGGCAAGGAGATCTTCTGCTCCGGCTTTTATGCCAGTAAGCGCGGACTCTTTGGTGCTGCACAGCGCGAGGAGTTGATTGCAGCATTGCAAGCAGGCGATCGTGAGATTCTCTATGGGGGGGCTGGAGAACAGCCTGTGATCAATTACATGGTGATGAAGTCTGGAATTAAAAGCTGTAATTTAGCTCATCTTTTACCTTATGGAGAATCGACGGGTTGCTCTGTGACCTCGAAGCATTTTGAAGAAAAAGATCATGTTTTATACGATCGCGATCGTCCATTGACTTACTTGCACTATATCGGCATCCAGCCGCAGCGAATGGAGCGGGTCTGCCAGGGCGAAAATGTTGCCTTTCCGTATCGAGATCTGTTCTTGTATTACCGATTTTTGCATCAGCCGGAGAAGCGTCCAGTCTTGAGCGAATTGCCTGCTTACTCCAAGCCTACCTTAGTTGAGAAAGTTCTACAGAAGTTGAGAAGAGCATGAAACGAGGAATTTATATTGTCGCAAATGACAAAGTTACCGAAAATGCGATCGCGCTTCTCAACAGCATTCGATTGTTTGACCCAGAGATTCCGGTGTATTTGATCCCGTTTAACGATGAGTATCATTACGTTCTGGAAGTTCTGAATCGATTGCATCGAGTCGAGCTATTTCCGGATATGGCACTGCTAGAGCGCTTGACGAGTCGGGTGGGAGAAATCTTCGAGCGAGATTTCCTCAAGCTGCCAAACAAGATGAGAAAGCTAGCTGCTTGGTTTGGGATCTTGGATGAATTCATTTATATCGATACCGATATTGTCGTGTTCGATCGCATTGCAGAGACGCTGAACTATTTGTCTCGGTGTGATTTTTTCTGCTGTGATTATCACTATGCGAGCGAAGGGTTAAGTAATATCTTCTCGCCGATGGTGAGAGACAATATTTTTACCCGTGAAGCATTGCAAGATGTTTTTAACAGTGGGTTTTGGGGATCGAGAAAAGGGGTAATTTGCGAGGAGCAGCTTTACGAGGTGCTAAAAGATTGCGCTCAACACCCTGAGTACTTTGATTTTACTCAAGGGGTAACGGATCAGCCGATTTTGAACTATCTCGTTTTAAAGTGCTTTGATCGGCGGATGAATCTGGTCAAACCGCCCGAAAATGCTCCCGGAAGCTGGGCAGGCTCGAAGCATTTTGAGCATCGGCAGTATGTTTTATACGATCGAGGTCAGAAGCTGAACTATCTGCACTGGGCAGGAATTTCGATTCGCCCTGGTGCCCCCTATTGGGAGGTGTGGGAGCATTATCGTCATTTACATGAACCGGAAACGACGTTTTGGCGCAAATTGTCGCGGTTGATGCCTTTTGCCAATTAACATCGCCCCGAGAGACGCGATCGATCGCGTCTCTCCACGTTTCCAACTCAAAAAATCAAAACGGCATGACTTATGAATGGAATCTACATTCTGGCAAATGACTACGTTTACGATCAGCTTGTCGCACTCCTCAATAGCATTGAGACGAATATTAGTACTACTATTCCGATTTGTATTCTTCCGTATGACGATCGCCTAGACAAAGTGCGATCAGAGATTGCGAAGCGTCCGCAGGTGTCTTTGTTTGAGAATGCTGACTCGATTCAACGCTGGGAGAAATTTGCAACTCAGGCTTGGAAATCTCACGATCGCGCTCAAAAAACCTGGCGCGCTCAGAGCTTTCCAGAAGTCTACCGCTTGCAAATGCACCGCAAACTCTGCTGTTTTGATGGCGAGTTTGAAAAATTTGTTTATTTTGATGCGGATACGCTAGCACTCGGCTCGATCGCCCCGATTTTTCAAAAGCTGGATGACTATGATTGGGTAGCAAACGATTATCAATATTCTTCTGACATCAAATACATCTTCGATCGACCGGAAGCAGAATTGCTCAAAGTATTTCAGCCTGAGACATTAAAGAATATCTTCTGTGCGGGCTGGTTTGCTTCTAAGAAAGGCATATTCATTGATGAGCGGTTGAGATCGTTACTAGACTCGCTTCAGTCTGGAGAAGCTGACCTCATGGCATTGGGCGGTCCAGATCAATCGCTGATGAATTATATGGTGCTTCGGGGCAATATTTCTTACTACAACTTTGCAGCAACGGGCACGGCACCGGGTTCGCACTGGTCATCGACCTTTGAGGAAAAAGAGCATACGCTTTACGACAAAGGGCAAAGACTGATGTATTTGCACTACATGAGTATTGCAACATCTGCGTTTAATCGGCTGTGCCAGGGTGAGAATGTTGCAATTCCCTATCGTGATCTCTTCCTGCATTATCGCTATCTGAATCAGCCTGAACTGCGCCCTGCGATCTTTGCTGCGCCAAAGCAACCTCATGTTGTCAGTCAATTTGTGCAGCGGAAGATCGGTAATCTTAAATATCGATGGCGGCGACTGATTAATATTTCATAGATGCCGGAGTTTGAGTTTGCCAAGTCGGTAGAGATGAGCGATCGTTTTGGTCGATTTTTCATAGACCTTGCGGGGTAGCGATCGTTGAGGAAACTCGATTTGTTTTTGGATATCAAAGTAGAGTCGCTTGTCTTCTAAGCTAGATTGCTGGTTCTGGATGCGGACTTGCTCGATCTTGTCTTTAAAGAAGGGAAATCGATCGTAAAATTCGATCTGAAAATCAAAGCCAGATTGTGCTAGTGCTAGCGCGATGACATTCGCTTCGTAGTTATAAAATCCTTGTAGTTCAAAGTCCTCTGCAAGTTCAGCCCAGAGGTTGAGAAAAATCTTTTCGATGCCATTCTGGCGAGTCACGACAAACATGAACTCATGAAACCAATCCACCTGGTCTAGATCGATCTGACGATCTTTTGCAGTTTGCTGAATCAGTGCAATCAAGTCTGGATAGCCAGCATTCTGTTTGAGAATATTACAGCCAGTTCTGGCAGTGAGTCCTGGTGCAAATTCCATCTTCGTGGGCACGGCTCCTAGAATTCGCATATCTGAATCGAGAAAAATACAGCTTTCAGCAAAGCTGAGTGCTTTTTCAATGACAAAGCGTTTATCGTGATAGCCCCCGACACTCTGGAGTCGATGCAAAAATGCCTTGGTATTATATTGCTGCTGAAAAGCTTGCGGTTTATCAGTTAGTACAATGAATGGAGTATTTGGCGAGTAGCGTTCTAAATCTGCTGCAAGTAATAAGGCATGTTGCCGATAGCGGTTTCCGATCGCAAGAGTGCAGAAACAGAAATTAGGAATTGTTTGCATGAGAAAACATTACTCGAAGTGACATCTCCAGTGTGGACAAAAAGCGATTTGCACTAACGAAACCCAGATGGAACAAAGTCTGATGTACCGCAATCAGGTACAATCAGCACTTTACCCATTGTAGAACTTCAGATATGCAGACGAGCGTAGTGACCGGAGCGGCGGGATTTATTGGCTCTCATCTTGTAGAAGCTTTGCTTGAGCGCGGCGATCGCGTGATTGGGGTCGATCAATTCAACGACTACTACGATACGGCGCTGAAATGGAAAAATCTTGCTGTAAGTTTGCAGCACCCAAATTTTAAGCTGATTGAAGCAGATATTCAGGGATTAGACTGGAATCAACTACTCACCGATGTTGAGGTCGTCTATCACCAGGCGGCGCAAGCAGGTGTGAGATCGAGTTGGGGAACTGGATTTCGCAGCTATACTGAGCAGAATATTAACGCGACTCAGATTTTGCTGGAAGCTGCCAAAACGGCAAAGCAGCTTCAGCGATTTATTTACGCTTCGAGTTCCTCGATTTACGGAAATGCAGAAGCACTACCGACGGCTGAAACGATCTGCCCTCAGCCTGTTTCACCTTACGGGATTACAAAACTAGCAGCCGAGCAGCTTTGCGGACTGTATCATCAGAACTTTGGCGTACCAACTTGCTCACTGCGCTACTTCACGGTCTATGGAGCGCGACAGCGCCCGGACATGGGATTTCACAAATTTCTCAAAGCAGCGCTGCAAGATGATGCGATCGTCATTTACGGCGACGGGCAGCAAACTCGTGATTTTACAAACGTCAATGACGCGATCGCAGCTAATCTAGCCGCTGCCACTACTCCTGAAGCTGTTGGAGAAGTTTTTAATATCGGGGGAGGCAGTCGGGTAGTGCTGAGTGATGTGATTGTCACAATGGAGACGATTTTAGGTAGACCGATTCGCAAGAAATTTATCGAAAATGCGATCGGGGATGCAAGACATACTGCTGCCGATGTGACAAAAGCAAAGAAAATTTTGGGATATCACCCTCAAGTTTCTTTACAAGATGGGTTGGCTCAGGAATGGGAGTGGATTCGATCTCTTTATCAATAAACTCTTTCTCCATAAGGGTTTTAGTAGCTAGCTAGCTGATTTCTAGCAGCGAGATCGAATCCTTGCCTAGAACTCCCCAGTAGCTTCTACAAACAATTTAGAGCTAAGTTGATCTAAAAGTGGCAGAGGGAACTACAATCTACTTACATCACTTTATTTCAGGAAAATATCGTGTCATCCATTCTAACTAAAGACCTGAAATCCAATTTGGAGGAGACTCGCTCTCGCTTACTAAGCGAACGCGATTCTCTTATTCAGGCAGCTCAATCCGAAGCAGAAGCAGAACTCGATCAAACGTTGCAATATATTGAGCAACTTTTGGATGCCAGCGGTGCTAGCGCACCGAGTCCGCCAGCAGTAGCCAGCAAAGCGAGTGCGAGTCCAGCTAAAACCCCTGCAAGCCCAGCGAAGGGTAAAGGCAAAGGTAAAGCAAAAGCAGCCCCAGCCGAACCTCAGAAAGCCAAAGGTCGCAAGTCATCTAAGTCTTTCGATGCCTCAGTTTTAAAATCTGAGTTCAAGTCGATGAAGGCAATGGAAGCGATCGTGCAAGTTTTGAGTTCTGCGAAAGAACCGATGTCGATCGATGATTTGATCGCACGGATTTACGATCCGTTTGATGAGGCAGAAATGTCGAAAGCTCGGATGAGTGTTGCAATTACAACCAAACATGCCGAGCGTCGTGGACTGCTCAAGAAGGTTCAGGACAATCCTTCTCGATTTGTGGCAGCCTAAAATACCTGGGTTACTTGCGGTTTTTTTCCGGTAAGTTTCTTGCTGGAATCCGCACTCCTTGGTAAAACTTGCGCTCTAAACGATGGAGCGTCACCCAAATGGAACCTGTAATCAGAGGAACGATCGCGGCAAAAATTGCGATCGTGGTAGACGAGGGCTGAACGGCTAGCGATAGCAACGGTAACGCTGCCCAAGCAAATCCTCCAATGATTGCGGTTCCAATTTTTATGGCTTGAATTCGGGCGAGTGCAGTTCGACAGCTAGAACAGTGAATCGTATGAGAGTGATAGCGATCGAGGAGTTGCTCGATCGAACTGAGTGGCGGTAGAGTCTCGCCTGGGAACGGGTCAGCTTCAAACTCATTCACCCACTTTCGCAGACCTGATACAAACGCATCAGCACGGGTTGGCAAGTAGAACGCTTTAGCAAAATTAGCACTTCCTCCTTTCTGGGTGAGGTATCGCTCTTGGTAGTGCAAAAAGATCTGGTCGTCTTCTAGTACGGTATTGTTGCTCAGGTGTGAGTACCAGCGCGGTGTCAATTTGATGAATGTTTTAGGCAGCTTGGAAGCAAATTTGAAGGGGAACCGGGCAAAGACGCGACATTCGCCTTTTCTTATCGGGGTTGCATAGACGACAGTGAGGGTGCGTCCGAATTGTTTTGAAGTCAGATCGTGCCACATTAAAGCAGGCGCGATAAAAGTGGTGTGCTGCGAACCCAGGGTGCCTTTGCGCGGTCCTTCTTGCCAGAAGCCTGTAAAACCTTGTTTGCTCGATTCTAGAATTTCGAGTTCGACGGGGGCAGCATTTGATCGATTGCCAACGGATTTGTGGTGAGTAAAGGGAACGTGACTTGCATCCAGTACATTTTCTAGCAAGGTCAACGCATCGTAAGGTAAATCGCGAAAGGTGTTCAAGCAAACCCATTCGTCGGGCGTTTCTGCCATCGGTTCGATGATGGGGATTTTGACTTGTTCTGGGTTGTTTTCGCCGGGATAGATGAAGAGTAAGCCTTGGCGTTCTGCGGTGGCATAGGATGCGACACAGGCGCGTTTGGATTCGTTGGCAAGCAGTCCTTCGGGTTGTTGAGGAATGCGATCGCAGGTGCCATCGCCTTGAAATGCCCAGCCGTGGTAGGGGCATTCTAAGAGTCCGTCTTCTGCAATTCTGCCTTCTGAAAGCGGTGCTAGACGATGGGGACATTGATCGTTAAAGGCTCGCCAGGTTTGAGCCACAGTATCCCACCAAATGACTAAATCCTCCCCTAGGAGCGTAAATTTAGTAAGTTTAGTTTTGTCAAGGTCTTGGACATAGTGAACGGGATACCAGGCTTCTTTCCAGTCGAAGCGAGTCGGTTCGGTTCCTCCGGCTGGGAGATTTGGGGTTGCGGTACGTTCATCAGTCAGCATGAGACAGCCCTTTGGAATTCTTCTTTACGATTCTTAATATAGCTTGCTTTCCTGCCTGTGAAGAAACCTACAGTTGCAATGGATTTAGTAAATGCAGTGTCATAATGAAGCCCGACGATCGAATTTTTGCAATGGATGAATCTTTGGAAGCCTCAGTCCGACGGTGGGGAAGTGGATGTCATTTAGTCGGATTGTTCTCGATTGTGCTGTGTGCGTTCCTGCCGATTCCATTTTTGGGAGCGTTGCCGCCTTATGTGGTTTGGCGCATGGGGCGCGATCGACATTCATTCATTGATGAGCAAGGACGAGAGGCGATTAACTTTCAGATTTCAATGACGATCTATTTGTTAGTTGCTGTCATTTTATGGATATTTTTGGCATTTACAACCTGTATTGCTGCGATTTCAGGAGTGAATGCGGCACAAAATGCTCTGAGTGCGCTATTTTCTTGGATTCTATGGGCTGGATTAGCAATTGCAGTCCTTTTCGGATTGTTTATGATGGCTGTGATTTTCTTTGGTGCAGTGAAAGCGAGTCGGGGACAATCTTACCGCTATCCTTTTACAATAAGATTTTTGTAATAGAGAGACAGCTATGACGGGTTCTAAAATTGGTGTGGCAGTGGTTGGAACGGGTTTTGGGCAGAAGGTTCATATTCCTGGATTGCAGGCACATCCGCGCACTGAAGTCGTTGCTGTCTATCATCGTGACTTGCAGAAAGCGGAAGCGATCGCACAATCGCACCATATTCCTCAAGCTTGCTCCACGATCGAGGAAATTCTATCGCTTCCCAATGTTGATGCGGTGAGCGTTTCGACTCCTCCATTTCTGCATTATGAAATGGCGAAATCTGTTCTCAATGCTGGGAAACATTTATTACTGGAAAAACCAACTGCTTTAAGTGTCGAGGAAGCCAAAGAACTCTATCGTCGCTCGCTCGATAAACGAGTCGTGACGAGTATGAATTTTGAGTTTCGCTTTGTGCCAGCTTGGCAACATTTTGCGGATTTACTTGCGTCTAATTACGTTGGACAACCGCGACTGATTAAAATTGATTGGTTAGTCTCAAGCCGTGCGGATGCTTCTCGTCCCTGGAATTGGTACGCCCGCAAAGAGCAAGGCGGCGGCGCATTGGGCGCACTTGCTTCGCATACTTTTGATTATGTGGCTTGGTTGTTTGGAGAAGTCGATCGCTTAACAGCACGACTTAGCACCGCGATTCCGAGCCGTCATGATCCGAGTACGGGTGAATTGAAACCTGTGGATTCTGATGATACTTGTACTCTGACGCTAGAACTAAGCGATGGAACACCCTGTCAGATTTGTATTAGCTCTGTGACGATGCAGGGGCGGGGGCATTGGGTGGAAGTGTATGGCGATCGCGCAACGCTCGTGCTGGGCAGTGACAATCAGAAGGACTATGTGCATGGATTTAAGCTCTGGGGTGCGCCGATTGGACAGGAGTTAGCTGAATTAGAGATTCCCAAGCCGTTTGGATTTGAGCAGGTGTTTGCAGATGGGCGGATTGCGCCGTTTATCAGGGTTGTGGATCAGTGGGTGTTAGGAATCGATCGCCAAGAGTCGCTATCGCCATCGCTAAAGGAAGGAGTCTACTCGCAACTTTTGATGGATCTCGCGCATGAATCGAATGAGACAGGAACCTGGGTAACTGTTCCAAAGTGGTAGACCTGTAGCCCTGAGATTTCAAGCTGCAAATGAAAAACGGCAGCCTGTTGCATCTTTCATAATTGGTTTAAACTAGCTTCAGTGAGGGATCACTGCAATCATCATCCGAGTTTACCTCTCAATCTCCACACTGCTTGCTTTGAGGGGGAGAACTCGTCTGATGCAGTCGTCAATTGCTGAGAGCGCGTTCAGCAGTGGCTTATGAGGGAGCATGACTAATATGTCATTTTTTAGTGGAGTGGGTATACCTCATTCCTACTCTGATTTGAGGGCAATTTCGTCTGATCTAGATGAAATTCTCGATCGTGCGCCTTTTACAGTGACGCAGCACACCCTAATGAGTCAGGCAATTGCACATCTCGATTCATCAGGCTGTGTGTTGGTGGTTGAAGCACTCTGTCCGATTGGGATTGTGACGGCACGGGATGTGATTCGATGCGCGATCGAGGGAGTCAACTGCTCTGAGGTAGAAATCTCCCAAGTCATGACGACCCCGCTGATTACTTTGACTGACACGCCTCAAGCGATTGATTCAGCACTCACGCTCTTTGGGCAGCACTCGATCAATCATCTACCTGTAGTCGATAATCGAGGGAAATTGCTTGGAGTTGTAACACGAATGGCGGTGGAGCAACAGCGATACAAAGCCACTTTACAAGCAAGTCAGCAGCAACTCCAAGCAGCTTATGACGAACTGGAACAGCAAGCAGAGATTGACTTACAGCAGAGTGAGTCTAAGTTTTATCATTTTTCTGAGAACAGTCATGCTGGGATTTGGCTCGCTCAGCCGAACTCACTCGAAAATATGTACATTAGTCCTGCTTATGAGAAGATTTGGGGTCGATCGCGTCAGAGTTTGCTAGAGCAACCTGAATCCTGGCTTGAAGCGATTCATCCTGACGATCGTGAACAGATTCGGCTCAAAATTGAACAGCAGCGGCAGGGAGAATTTAGCGATCTCGAATACCGGATTGTGCGACCCGACGGCTCAATTCGCTGGATCTGGGATTGGGGATTTCCGATTCGGAATGATGCAGGACAGGTCGAGAGTTTTGGAGGCATTGCAGAAGATATTACCGATCGTAAGCAGACTGAACTGCAACTGAGAGAGATGAGTGCGGCTCTCGGGAATGCGGTCGAAGGGATTTCACGCTTAGATGAGCAGGGATACTATGTTGCGGTGAATGAGGCTTATGCGAGTGCCATTGGCTATACGCCAGAAGAAATGATTGGGATGAGTTGGCAGACAACCGTTCATGCGGAGGATCTGACTTCTGTTGTCGCAGCCTATCACCAGATGGTGGAGACTGGGAAAGTAGAACTTGAGGCAAGAGGCATTCGCAAAGATGGTTCTCTCTTCTATAAACAGTTATATATGATTAGTGCTTATGATCAGCAGCATCGATTTACTGGGCATCACTGCTTTATGAAGGATATTACTGAGCGAAAACGCTTAGAAGCAGAGCGCAAGCAAGCAGAGGAGGAGTTAAAGCAGAGTGAACAGAAATTGCGGGCGGTTTTTGATAGTACTTTTCAATTTATTGGCGTTTTAACCCCGGATGGAATTGTCCTGGATGCAAATCGTACCGCTTTTGATGTGGTTGCGGCTCAACGGTCTGACGTAATTGGGAAACCTTTCTGGGAAACGCCTTGGTGGACTGCTTTTCCGGAGCAGCAACAAGAGTTACAGCAGGCGATCGTGCGATCGCGCAAGGGTGAGTTTGTGCGGTTTGAGTCGAGACATATCTGGGCGGATGGAACGCTTGCTTTTGCAGACTTTTCTCTCAAGCCTATCTTTGATGAGCAGGGGCATGTCATTATGCTGATTCCTGAAGCGCGAGACATTACTGAAAAGAAACAGCTTGAGGCTCAGTTTCTTCGCGCTCAGCGGCTCGAAAGTATTGGGACGCTTGCTAGTGGAATTGCACATGATTTGAACAATATTTTAACGCCAGTCTTAGCAGCGACTCAGTTGTTGCCCTATAAGCTCCCTGATGCGGATGACGCGACAAAACGCTTGCTAGAGATTTTAGAAGTCAATGTAAAACGAGGGGGCAATCTCGTCAAACAGGTTTTAGCTTTTGCTCGGGGAGATGATAGTCAACGCGCTCCCCTGCAAGCTGGACATTTACTGATTGAGGTGAGTCATATTGCTCAGCAGACTTTTCCCAAGTCGATCCAGATTCAGACTCATGTGGCGACGAGCAATCTTTGGCTGGTGCAAGCCGATGCGACGCAGCTTCATCAGGTGATTATGAATCTCTGTGTGAATGCGCGGGATGCCATGCCGAATGGTGGCACTTTGACGATCTCGGGTGAGAACTGTCTGCTTGATGACTCGATTGCGCGATTGCATCTAGATGCAATCGCGGGTTCTTACCTAAAGATGACGATTTCAGATACGGGAACTGGAATTAAGCCCGAGGTTCTCGATCGAATTTTTGATCCTTTCTTTAGTACTAAAGAGCAGGGTAAGGGGACGGGTTTAGGACTTTCAACGGTGCTAGCGATTGTCAAAAATCATGGCGGATTCCTTGATGTGCAGACTGAAGTGGGGCGAGGGAGTAGTTTTAATATCTATCTTCCGGCTTTAAAGCAAGGTCAAGTTTCAGAGAGCGTGATGCCAGAGTACTTAGAAGGCAATCAGGAATTGATTTTGGTTGTGGATGATGAATTGGACATTGGGGAGACGGTGAAAGCGATTTTAGAAGCTCATCGTTATCGGGTGCTTGTCGCGCAGGATGGTATTGCAGCGATCGCGCTTTATGCTCAACATCAGCAGGAGATTGATCTCGTTTTACTAGATTTGATGATGCCTGAATTTGATGGCTTTATGTTGATTGAGACGTTGCCGAAATTTAATCCTCAAGTGCAAATGATAGCGATGAGTGGGTTAGCTTCGCATCAAGCACGAGCGACTGAATCCGATCGAGTTCAGGCTTTTCTTGCTAAACCGTTTACATCGGAGGAGTTGATCGGAGCGATCGCTCGGATTGTGACAAGGTTGAACTCGCATTAACATCCTCTGGCGTACTGGGTTGAGTGTTTAACCAAACCAATGTGAAACAGATGGGTCAGAATCTTCTGCTGAGGGGATTTCGTGGGCAAGTTCTGTTTTGTCGTTAGATAGAATCTCTTGGATGCCTTGACGAATAATATATTCCAGGCAAGATTGCTGGTCATGACAATAGGGCGCGTAGTTGGGATGAACGATCGCAGCATTGGTGTCTTCAGCGACAATAAAGAGATTTGGAACGCGGTTTAAAACCCAGGCAATGAGTTGCTGATGTCGAGCTGGATGAGCAAAGGCTTGCTGATAGGGGTGATCTGGGTATTGTTCTAAGATTTGCTCGATTGCTTGCAGGATTGGATATTGCGTGACATTAATCATCGTTTTCAACATAGGAACTCTCCTTATCTGAAGTTAAAACAGGATTTAGCTTGTAGTCTGGTACACACTCAGACTTAAAACGATCCAGTGCTTAGTTCTCAGAATAAGCTGTAATTATGAGGAACTTGTGAGGGGCAAAACTGGATTTGAATAGCAATTGCTCAATCGTCTCGATACTTAATTCGACTGCAGATTATCTTGCTGCCCAACGCAGTCTAAGCAGTGCCGAAAAGTTTCTGAGCGGCATTAATTCAACTCTTCAGCGGACGGAAGCGACTGGTTGCGATACACTTGAGCCTGTATCACATCTCGATGGTGAGTTATGGGAATGCGATCGATTGTTGCAATTATCCTTTCAGTGTTCATTTGGTTGTCCGGAACGATGAATGCCTGGGCATTAGTGCAAATTAAACTCTCAGATGTGTCCTATCGGGAATGTCCAGAAGATTTAGCATTGGGAGCAGTTACAGCAGGCGGTGTGCCTCAATCAGCCCGATGCTTTATCGTGTTTGGCAAAGCAACGAACCCGACGAATAAACAGATCGTCAATGCCGACATCTTTGGGCGAATCTACGATGCCAATGATGATCCAATTATCGAAAACCGCAATCGCCTCGGATCGATCGCAGAAGTTCCACCCGGAGTCAGTGAGTTTGAATTTCAAATTAATGTGCCTGAAAGTCAGCCTTTACCGCTACAACTGCTGCAATTTAAAGCGGCAGGATTCACTGGAACTGTTCGACGCTAAAAAATTTCGTATTATAGAGCGGTTGTAATGCGATCGAATGTATGAGTTTTGAGAAAAGCCGTTGGCTGCGAACTGCACTTCAACTGAAAGGATCAGTCGTTTTAGATGTTTTGCCACGATCGCTTTTTTGTGGTTTCTTTGGGCTGATTATCTCTACCGCATTTGATCGAGGAATTCCTGTCTCAGTTCCCGCTCTTGCCAGTTTGATTCCAAATATTGTGCTGGGGTTGCTTTTAGTCTTTCGTACGAATACAGCCTACGATCGCTTCTGGGAAGGTCGGAAAGCTTGGGGAAAATTGGTCAACGATTCGCGCAATTTAGCTCGGCAAATTTGGGTGACGATTCGCGAGAAAACCGAGAGCGATCGTCAAGAAAAAATCGAAGCTCTGCATCTACTGGTTGCATTTGCGATCACAACAAAAGCACATTTGAGACAGGAAATTGTTGATGCAGAGTTAGAAAATCTGATCACGCCTGAGCATATTTCAAAATTGAAACTCGTCACGAACCCTCCTTTGAGAATTGCTTTTTGGATTGGGGACTATTTGCAGCTACAACATCAGCGCGATCGCATTAAAATTCACCAACTTATTGAAATGCAGGTTCTACTCAATGGATTAGTAGACTGCTTAGGAGCCTGTGAGCGGATTCTCAAAACCCCAATGCCGATTGCTTATGCAATTCATCTCAAGCAATTGATTTTGCTATATTGCTTATCTTTGCCGTTTCAAATGGTGGGAAATCTTGGCTGGTGGACGACTCCCGTTGTCGTTTTGATTAGCTTTACGTTGTTTGGAATTGAAGCGATCGGGATTGAAATCGAGAACCCATTTGGACGCGATCCGAATGATTTACCTCTCGATCTAATCTGCGAAACTATGTTCAAAAACATTTGCGATTTAACCAGCTTAGAACCTAGCATCAATCCGCAAGATCTATCCCTGGTTACGACTTATGAAGAGCAGCAAAATCGCAGTTCCTAGCAAAACTGGAGTCAGCCAATTTCCCCATTTCACATACAATGTCTCAGTTTGCTGACGGTAAATCGTATCGGCATGAATTTGATATTGATTGGGAGTCGATCGCCATTTCACTTGACCATGCGGATTCACGATTCCTGAATAGCCTGTATTCGTCACCCGCACTGCCCAGCGATCGGTTTCAATCGATCGAATCACATCATGCGCCTCATGCTGCGCCATTAACACGGTGCTGTAAGGATCTAAATTCGAGGCAGTAATCAGAAACTGTGCGCCTCTTGCAACCTGACGGCGAAATACTTCTGAAAAAGCAGAATCAAAGCAAATCCCGATCGCGATCCGTCCTAAAGCTGTTTCAAACTGTTGATTAAAATCTCCAGGAGTCATGGAAGATTGAATCGGAGATAACCGTCCTAGTACTTCTTCAAACGGCATATATTCGCCTAGCGGCACAAGCTTAATCTTGTTGTATCGAGCGATCGTCTTTCCGTCCGAAATCGCAATTAAGCTCTGGGTATAGCGCCTTCCTTCTGGGAAAAATGTTCCGACGAATGCAAGGGTTTTCTTCTCAGAAATGGCTAAATTCACTGAGTTTGTTAAATTCGGAGCTTGCCATAGAAAGGGTAATGCACCTTCTGGCATGACCACAAAATCTACGTTCTGATCAGAAAGCGATCGATAGCCAGAGGAATATCCATCTAATGCCTTTTTCAAGCCTTCTGCAAATAGTTTGATCCGAGTTGGAACATTCCCTTGCACAATCCCTGCGGTGAGTTTTACTTCAGGATTTTGAGTGATCGCACTTTGATAGAACCCAAATCCGATCAGATGCAGCACTACAAAACTCATGAGTGCAATTGCCCCAAATCGTTTTTCTTTTGCTAACCAAGCTTCTGCAAGCAATCCATTGACCAGAACGATCGCTGCCGTAACGGTTAAAGCCCCCGAAATTCTACTCAAATGCAGAATGACTAAATTTCCTGGACTCTGCGTATAAGCAAGCGATGTCCAATCTAATGCGCTCCACTGCCGCACCATTTCTGATCCGCACCAAAGCGCAACCCCGATCAGAATTCTCACGATTGGAGATTTTACCAATCGCAGACCCCACGCCCACGCCGCGACACAGATCACCCCCCATAGTGTGATAAATGCCCAAGCAACCGCCACGATCGCTACGCTCGCAATCCAGGGAATCCCTAACCACATCAGCGGATGCAACCCGGTAATCCAGTGCAGCGCAAACCCGTGATAAACAATGCCCCAGACGATCGCAGGCTTGCTCGATCGCGTTTTGATCGTCACTACCCAAAGGGGCGCTAATGCAACCCAAGCCAATCCCCAAACCCCAGTCGGCGCAGGTGCAAGTCCCATCAACACAGCGCTGAAAAGTGCAATCCCCAAAGCCGTTTTCAGCTTCATAAAACACAACACAAACTCCAGTGCGATCGATACTACCAGTTAACCTGCAACCTCTGACTTCTTCAAATCGATGTGAACTTTAGTAAGCAACCGTCTCATTCTGTTGCTGCCCCGCCGCAATCGCCTGAGATCGCTCTATCCTAAAGGAAATCTTAAGGATTAGAAGACCCTGCATGGAAATCAGCGAGTTACTGCGACGATATGAACATGGCGATCGTGATTTTTCTGGAGTCAATCTCAGCAATGCAGACCTCAGCAATCTTACTCTCGTCAATATCAATCTGGAAAACGCCAACCTTACAGGCGTAAACTTCAGTCGATCGTTCTTGATGAAAGCCAATTTTCGGGGTGCTTTTCTCAACTGGGCAAATTTCCAATTCGTCAAACTAACCGAAGGAAATTTTATCGATACTGATCTGACGAAAGCTCGATTGAATGGAGCCTTTCTGGTCAAATCGAACTTTACGCGATCGCGGCTCAGTGGAGCGGATCTGAGTTACGCCAATCTACGTAGTGCCACGTTAGAGCGAGCCAATCTCTGCGGCACGAAAATGCTCGGAGTCAATCTTCGCAGTGCCAACCTCACAGGCGCAAATCTAAACTGGGCGAATCTTCAGGGGGCAAGACTCAGCGGAGCCACCTTGAAAGACGCTTTCTTCAGTGAAACGAATCTCTCTGAAGCCTTTCTCAATGGAGTCGATCTTCGAGGCACTGACTTAAGCGGAATCAACCTCAGCGAAGCTAAACTGAATGGAGCAAACTTGGAGGGTGCGGCGTTATCGCGCTCAAATTTTAAGAATGCTCGTCTGCATAGCGCAAATTTATCCAGAGCAAATTTGACTGACGCAAATCTAGAAGCTGCCTTTCTCTTTGGCGCAAACTTGCAGTGGACAAATCTCAGCCGCGCGAATCTCACGCGATCGAATCTCAGCAGTGCCCGAATCCTCGGCATCAAACTTGAAGAAACCATCCTCTCAGAGACCGTCTTGTCAGATCTCGCCCGTCGCTACGTCGCTTTGGCTGAGCAATCTCTGCCACTCGCGTAAATTGCTCACTCGCCCCAGTGTCGCCTGTAAAATTGCTGTCGTCGCAAATGCGAGAACCCAATTCCGACAAGATTCTCCCCGGTTCCCATCTGAGGTAAATAGGCTTGCTTTAGAGCCTCATTCTCACTTTTTGATAAAATTTCTCCGGCACTTTGATGTTGTGTTTGCAGAAAAGCCAATGCTTCAGAAAACCGAGCCGTTTGTTCTTGAAATTGATCGAAAAGCGGATTGTCCAATTCTGCCCCGTGATAGGCTTTCGGAATTCGCAACCCAAGCAGATTGAGATCGCCTAATCCTTGTAATGCCGATCGTAATGCTTCTGCATCTTCATCCAGTTGATTGGCAATTGGCGCGATCGTTTCTCGAAGATAAATATCCGCGATTTCCAGAAGAGATGAAGTTTGCATGTATAAAAGTTTGGATATGAGAATTTGTCACTCTTGATTTGTGTATGAGCGATCTGAGCCAAACTGCGGTGCTGAACTGGGTAAATCAAGCCAGAATCTTAGGATATTTAGTCCTGATTGCCTGGATTGTATCAGTGCTAAATTTTGGCGTTTTAGCAAAGTCATTGAATGGATTCGGGATTCGTCCGCGCCAGTTAGCAGGTTTATGGGGCGTTTTGTTTGCGCCTTTTTTGCATGGCAGTTGGCGACATTTAGAAGGCAATACGCTTGCGTTTCTCACCTATGGCGGACTGATTATGTTGCAAAACCCGGCAAATTTTGGAGCGGTTACAGCAACCGTTGCTTTGACAAGCGGATTCGGAACCTGGCTACTGGGACGCGATCGTACTGTTCATATCGGCGCAAGTGGGGTTACTTTCGGCTATTTAGGATTTTTAATGTTTCTCGCTTTTTTCGATCGCAACATTCCGACGGTGCTGCTGCTTGTCTTTACCGCCTTTTTTCACAGCAAATATCTCTGGGGACTGCTCCCGATCAATCAACGTATCTCTTGGGAGGAGCATCTTTTTGGCTTTGTCGGCGGCATCTTTGCAGCGCGATATCTCCCACAGCTTCGAGAAAATTTCGCTCAAGTTCTCGCCGTTCTGCAACAACTTGAAGCCTGGATTAGATGATCGTATCGCTTAAATTCGACAATTTTACAGTGCTGAAAAAATCATCCCTCCCCATCCATTGACCCAACCGACGCTATATCGGCAAAAGGCAGGCAAATGTCCCACGGGAGCCGCGATCGTAAAAGTAAGTTGGTCATATGCGATCGACTCGCCGTTCACAATCCATTCAACTCGACTGCAAAGCGCTTCCCACGCCTCGCGGTAATGATCCTGCCCATCCGGTTGACCGCCAAAATTCAGATACAGTTGCTTCTGCACACTAAACCCAAACCGTCCGCCGCTATAGCGTATCCATAGATCATTAATCGTGCGCAAATCAGCACAGGGGAAATTCAGCAAATCCTGCTCCTGCATCTCACTTCCCTGTTGCTTCCCCACAGCCTGCCGGATAACTAGATAAGTTTCGTAGTCTGCCTCTTTCCACTGCTGCGCTTTGAGAAGATCTCGCAGTTTTGTATAGTCAACTCCTTTCGCAGATCTGAGATCATCCCCTTTCTGTTGGCGTTCTTTGAATAAATCCTCGATCGCAGCTTTAATATTCAACGCAATATCGGCAAATGCTTCATGCTGATCTGCCCAGCTTGTCACAGGTTTGGCATCTCTTGGTAATGCCTGCAACTTCCCAAAAACCGTATCTTGCCAATCTACAGGACGCAAAATAACCGGAATTACGCGAGCTTCCCCAGCTTCATGGCGCTGCATAGCGAGTTCTAGCTCAATATCCCAACAGTAATCAGAATTGAGAAAGTAAGCACTGACGAGCAGCAAAATGATGTCTGCGGTTTTCAAATGTCGATCGATTTCATTTTTCCATTCTGTTCCCGCACTGATTCGGCGATCATGCCAACTCGAAATCAGTCCACGTCGCTCTAAAGATTTCAAGTGCATTGCTAGCTCATCTCGCAATGCTTCATCTCGATGAGAATAGGAGAAAAATAGCTCAGTTGAATTCTGCATCGTTACAACCGGGAATTTTTTCCTTTTATGATAAGCGATCGCTTACAATCTCACGCTTGCGCTAGGGTTTGCATCCAGTGCGCAGCATAAATTCTCGATCGCTAAAACTTCACTTTCTTATAAATCGCTGAAATCGGCATTTGAAACGGAATCGAAGAAAACACTAAAGTGTCATTCTCGTCTTCATACTCACTGAGCAACCATTTCCGTTTTCCTGTCTTCGAGAACTGCTCCACATGAATTTCGGATTGATCAATCAGAATGTATTCTTGAAAACTCTCTAACGTTCGATAGGATCTGAATTTTCCATCGCGATCGTAGTTCTGTATTGATTCTGAAAGCACTTCAACAATGACCACAGGATTCGTAACCGTATCAACGCGCCCCTCAAGCAGCTTTACTTCTCCTTGCACCACCATCACATCTGGATAGGTAAAAATCTTCTTCTTCGGAATCCATAACCGCAAATCGGTCACAAACGCTTCATAATCTTGATCTTCAAGCGCTAGATTTAAAGTTGCATAAATATTTCCTGCAATTCGATTATGATTTGGGGTTCCGCCTGTCATTGGGATGATCTCACCATCAATGTAGTCACTTCTAAACTCAGACTGAGTTTCTAGCTCCAAATACTCTTGCGGTGAGTATCGTCGATCTTGTGCTTGCACCATAGAACCTCCAAGTTCTGACTTTAGTTTAATAAAACCCAGAAAAAATTCTGCGAAACCGAGCGATTTTCTCCTGAAGTTTTTAGACTAGAAGAGGCTGTGTGATTTGCATACTCGGCAAGGTTCGATCCTACAAAAACTTGAGTCGGATCGCCCCGCAGTGCAAACCATCGCGCAAACGATACGGAAGTGCTGCAAAATTAAACCTGTAGGCTAACGTATAAGCAACGGCAACTGAACTCTAAGAAACGCCAGAAGGAAAGAACTATGGGATTATTTGACCGCATAAGCCGAGTTGTCCGATCCAATGTCAACGACATGGTGAGCAAGGCAGAAGATCCAGAGAAAATTTTGGAGCAAGCCGTCATCGACATGCAGGAGGATCTGATTCAGCTTCGTCAAGCCGTGGCGCAAGCGATCGCTTCTCAGAAACGGACGCAACAGCAATACACCCAAGCCCAAACTGAATCCAATAATTGGCAACAGCGGGCACAACTCGCCTTGCAAAAAGGTGATGAAGGATTAGCACGTGAAGCGTTGAGTCGTAAAAAAACTTACACCGAAACAGCAACCTCCCTCAAAACTCAACTGGATACCCAAACTGGGCAAGTTGATACCCTCAAGCGCAGTCTGATCGCCCTCGAAGGCAAAATTTCCGAGGCGAAGACCAAGAAAGACATGCTCAAAGCCCGTGCCAGTGCCGCCAAAGCGCAAGAGCAACTGCAAGGCATGGTCAACAACATGGGAACCAACACCGCCATGGCTGCCTTCGAGCGCATGGAAGATAAAGTTCTGCAACTCGAAGCGCGATCGCAAGCCGCCTCAGAACTCGCTGGAGCCGATTTAGAATCTCAATTTCGTGCCCTCGAATCAGGCGATGTCGATCTCGAACTCGAAGCGATGAAGCAGCAAATGCTCGCAGGCTCTGCCCCATCTCAGCAATCGCTTCCCGGAACGGCAACCCCGCAAACCCAAGCACCGAAAGATGCAGCAGTTGATGCAGAGTTGGAAGACCTGAAGAAGCAGTTGGATAATCTCTAGGTAAAAAGTGGGGAGTAGAGCGTGAAGAGAATATCCGCTTCGTCCCAAACGAGAAGCTAACATTCCCACTCTCAAATCTCCCCACTCCCTACCCCCCACCCTTTTCCCTTCATCTTTCGTTACAATTAGAAAAAGCATCAAGATTGTAACGAAAAGGATTTTCATGGCTGACCAGTTAATACGTGCAACTGCCGCAGACGGTGGAATTCGAGCAGTTGGAGTGATTACGAATCGTCTTTGTGAAGAAGCGAGACAGCGCCACAACCTCTCGTATGTCGCGACCGCAGCATTAGGCAGAACCATGTCAGCAGGACTCTTGCTGGCATCCAGTATGAAAAGACCCGAATCGCGAGTGAATATCCGCATTCGCGGCAATGGTCCGATGGGCGGTCTGATGGTCGATGCGGGACTTAATGGAACCGTGCGCGGTTATGTAGACCATCCAGAAGTCGAACTGCCCCCCAACGAAATCGGCAAACTCGATGTCGGAGGCGCGATCGGAAAAGAGGGCTATGTCTATGTCGTCCGAGATGTCGGATACGGTTACCCTTACAGCAGTACCGTCCAACTTGTTTCTGGTGAAATCGGCGATGACTTGACCCATTACTTAGTCACGTCTGAGCAAACCCCTTCCGCCCTGATGCTGGGCGTATTTGTCAATGGGGATGGTGTGCAAGCAGCAGGCGGATTACTGATTCAAATCCTCCCGAAAGCAGCAAGCGATCCCGAACTCGTCGCACTTCTAGAATCGCGACTCTCGACCCTGCAAGGATTTACTCCCTTACTGCAAGCAGGCAAAACCTTACCGATGATTCTTGAAGAACTCCTCGGAGACATCGGCTTAGAAATATTCCCGGAAACGCAGCTTGTCAGGTTTCATTGTGGCTGCTCCTTCGATCGCGTCATGGGCGCACTCAAACTTTTAGGCGAAGCCGAACTGCGAGACATGATCGAAAAAGACAAAGGAGCCGAAGCGACCTGTCATTTTTGTAATCAAGTTTACAAAGCAAACATCGACCAACTAGAGCAGTTGATCGATGAACTCAAACAAGCAAATTAGATTTTTGCCAAACCTTAAAATCGACTAGCCTCTTCCTTGTTCTGCATACATGGCTCGAAGCACCAGTGCAGGATCGACCCATTGGCTAGAGTATTTCAGACCCCAATGTAAATGCGGCCCGGTCGTGCGTCCGGTCATCCCGACCCGACCAATTCGTTCACCTGCTGGAATCGTCTGACCGTCATAAATTCGCACATCTCCAGATTGAATATATCTGCCTTGAGCGTCACGACCTGCCGATCCCTGCATATGACAGTAAATATGCTCCCATTCGCCAGATTCGACGACAACAGAAGTCCCACAGGCACTATTGTCTGAAACCTCGACGACTTTACCCGTCCACCAACTGCGGATATAGCTGCCTTCTGGGGCTGCCATATCCAAACCGCGATGGAATTCACGGTTATAAGACCCATCAGGAGACATGCGATAGCCGAAAGGTGACGTGTACCCTTGGAAATTTTCGACGGGGAAAGATGCTCCTTGCCAGCTATTACCTGTCGCTTGCAGATTCGCCTCGATCGCAAGGAGTCCGTGCTGACTCCAAGAGAGAACGATCGCTCCCAAAAATCCCAAAACCAGAACCACCCAAAATCGTCTCAATGCGAACCTTGAGAGAACAAGTAAAGACCTCCATACTTGTGTCATTCTTTTCTCCTTGTGTGTGAAGAGCGTTCGGTAGATGCAATCCGAATCCGATTTTTGCTAACCTGCGAAACCTTGCCTTAGCAAAAATCGGTCAAGGTCATTTAATCACAAAAAATCTTCACAAACCTCGTATATTCCTGCAAAAGTGCGTGAAATTTCTCCGTTATATTGCGGTTGCCTCATCAAATCTTTATCTTTCACAAAATTTATATTGATTCACCAGGACGCGATCGTATAGGAGTACCGCAAAATTTCGCGATCGACTTCACTGAACCTGATTTTTCGGATGCTTCTTAGTCAGAACTTGCGAGTTTGTACTGAGATCAAAATTAATCCGCAACTTTACCCATTTCCGTATCTAGTCTTTCAATAGATCCGTATTTTTACCAATGCTTGATGTGATTTTATACATACTTCACTTCTAAGCTCGAAACTCTAACCTTATGATGAGCCAGGAGTGACTCGATAGCTCAGTTTTAATCGAGGTAAAAAAGATTTTATGGCAACATCAGATGCGACCACATCACTAATTGACGCAACGTCTCTAAAAACACCTTCAGATGCGTCTGGACTCACCGTCGATGCCCCGAAAGCTGCATGGCATGACAGCAGATCGAGCGCCTTAATCTGGCGCAATCAAGCCACTGACCAAACGGCTGCTTGGGGAATTCAAGGCACAACCTATCAAAATAGTTCACTTTTTCAAAGCACCCCTCCACTCGGTGCGAATTCTCCCTGGCAATTAGTGGATGCGGGCGGATTTGAAGAGGATGAAAACATCTTACTCTGGCGCAATCAATCGAGTGACCAAACGGCGATTTGGACATTCAACGGTACGACCTACGGGGGAGGCGCACTCATATCAGGTGCGCCTCCTTTGGGCAGCAATTCGCCTTGGAGACTGGTCGGAGGAGTGACACTTGATGAGACTGCAACTTTGGTTTGGCGTAATCAAGCCACGGATCAAACTGCAATTTGGTCGCTGAGTGACGATGGTGTATTTCAGTCTGGAACTTTATTAAGCGGAACTCCAACGCTGGGCGCAAACTCTCCCTGGAGACTCGTCGATGCAGTCGGCGATGGCGAGGAATTAGAACTGCTCTGGCGCAATCAAGCAACCGATCAAACTGCGATCTGGAATTTCGAGGGGTCAACGTTCGTTTCGGGTGAGATCGTCACTAGCACTCCCTCGCTCGGCAGTAATTCTCCCTGGGAATTAACTAAATTTGTCGATGTCGATGGCAATGACAGCGCAGATTTGATCTGGCAGAATCGCACAAGTGGTCAGCAAGCGATTTGGTTCCTCAATGACTCACAGTTTGCATCTGGGGAACTGATTGGGAATGCCCCGAATCCGGGTGCAAGTTGGCAAATTGTTGGCATGATTTCCGTTGATACTTCTACGATCGCTGATCTCGAAGGACTCGTGACTCCACCTGCTGCGGCTGTGACTGAGCTTCCAGCAACCAATAATCTGATCTGGGCAAATGATATCAACGATCAAAGTGCTGCTTGGGAGATCAATACTGACGACCAAGGCGCAGTCTTTGTCGATGGAACCTTGATTCAAGGCGCTCCTGATTTAGGACTGAATTCACCTTGGAAACTGATCGATGCGATCGCCAAACCAAATGGCGGGACGCAATATCTCTGGCGCAATCCGGTCAGTGATCAAACAGCAGTTTGGGAGATTGAGAGCAATACGTTTGTGTCGAGTACCATTCTTGGGAATGCACCCACTCTAGGGAGCAATTCTCAGTGGGAACTGATCGCGAATGTCTTCCTGGGTAGTTCTGATCAAACGACTTTGGTATGGCGCAATCAAGCCACGGATCAAACCGCAGTTTGGACGTTTGATGCGAACTACCAGTTCGTTTCTGGGGAACTCATTACGGATGCACCAATTTTAGGCGCAAATTCGCAGTGGAAACTGGTGGATGCAGTCGATAGCTTCGGCAAACTAGACTTAGTATGGCGCAATGAAGCGATCGATTCTTCTGGGTTCTGGATCGTGGATGGCAATGAATTCTCCTCGAGCGGTGTGATTCAAAACGCACCCACGGTCGGGATCAATTCTGCCTGGAAATTGCTGAAAGCGGAAGATGTCGATGGCGATCTCAGTCCTGATTTGATCTGGCAAAATTCTGCCACGGGTCAGCAAGCAATCTGGTATCTTGATGACTTTGCTTTCACCTCTGGAGCAATTTTAGCAGACGCACCCAATCCTGGTGCAAATTGGAGAATTGTTGGTGCAGTTGAACTTGACTGAGGTAGGGTAATCGTTTCAGGGTTCTCGTATTGAGATTAAAGGATCGACTAAACTTCGGTTGATTTTTCTATCACAATTTTTCTACCACAATAAATGAATCAGGAAGAGTGTTTGCTACGAGGTTCGCTCGATCGCAGACACTCTTTTTGCGATCGAGATGATTGTTTGCATTAAAACAATTCCTGTGTTATTCTAATTTCATATAGTACGAATCCAAACAATCTAAATTCAAACTTTAGGAGGATTTATGATTACGCTTCGCAGAGCAACCGATCGTGGACATGCAGATCACGGCTGGTTGAATTCGTATCACACGTTTTCGTTTGCGAACTACTACGATCCGGCGCACATAGGTTTCCGCAAGCTGCGCGTGATCAATGAAGACCGGGTCGCTGGTGGCGGGGGGTTTTCACCTCATTCTCATCGAGACATGGAGATTATTTCCTATGTTTTAGAAGGCGCATTAGAACATCAAGACAGCATGGGGACTCGTTCTGTCATTCGTCCGGGAGAAGTGCAACGCATGAGTGCTGGAACGGGTGTGACACATAGTGAGTACAACGCTTCAAAGACGGATACGGTTCACTTTCTGCAAATCTGGGTGATTCCAGAACAAGCAGGGTTAGAACCTGGATATGAGCAGAAGTTCTACACGCCAGAAGAAAAGCGTGGACAGCTTCGCCTGATTGCTTCTCAAGAGGGGCGAGATCGCTCAGTGACCGTGCATCAAGACCTGAATCTCTATGCCACGATCCTGGGTGAAGGTGAATCTTTGCAGCATGAACTGAACCTCGATCGACATCTCTGGGTGCAAGTGGTGCGCGGTCGTGCGATCGTCAATGGGGAAGTTCTGAATGCAGGAGATGCTGTTTCGATCTCAGACGAATCGAAACTGGAATTAGTCGGGCAAGACTTGGCTGAAATTCTAGTGTTTGATTTGGCTTAGTGCTAGTACCAGAGTGATCCCGTGATGGCAAGGGGAAAGCTGGGACATTAGGGATGTCTAGCCTCCGTTAAATTTGGGACTGCGATCCTTACTTCGATCTCACAAGCACTAACCCAAGACTCAAGACAATTAAGGCAACTAAAGCAAGCCAACCCGCATTCCGTCGAATCCAAACGCCGGACTGCATCTCGTATCGAGTCGGAGTACTGACGATCGGCATCGTGACATTGTGATACATCGTGCATTCTCGTGCATCGGGTCGCTGGGGATAGTTACAAGAATCATCCGCATCATAAATACAGGTTTTGCAGAGCGATTCTTCTCCCGTTGCCCGATGCAGGACAATGCCGGGATGCCCGTATGCCTTGAGTGGAGTGCGACAGCGAGGACAGGCGATCGCATTGGATTGAATTGTTTGACCACAGCGGGGACAATTTGCCATCGTTACCGACCGTTGAATTTGCGAACTTGATATTCTTTTTGTTCTAGAAATGAGAAGCTCTGTCCCATTGCTTTGACGAATCGTTGTTCTGTCTGTTCTAAAACCGAAGCTGGAACACTTTTCCAAGCTTCTTTCGTTTCCCAGTGAATGACCATTATAAGTTCCGATTCATCGTCAGGATTGAACCAGATTTCTTTTCCAACATAGCCCGGATAAGCTGAAAGTGTCGCTGTCCAAATTTCGGTATCTTTCTGAATATAAGTTTCTCTCAGTTCGATCGGAACTTTCACTTTCAACCATTCGATTACCATAGTTCTACCCGCAGGGGAATGACACAACATTACCGTCCAAACTAGCTTAGATTCTAACGCTTTCGGGATGAGTGAGTGCGGATGAAGATGCAGGTTGGGGAGCAGTGGAAAACTGAGTTTACGGATTTAGTCCGAGGTGCATCCGGTGGCTTTTTATTCGGAATTCCGTTGCTCTACACGATGGAAGTTTGGTGGATTGGCTCCTATATCGGTCCGTTGAGAATGCTGTTGGCGCTCGTATTCACATTCTTAATTGTGTTTCTATTAAATCAATCGTTCGGTTTTAGATATGATACGGGCACAAAAACCTTCGATGCGGTCAAAGATGCGATCGAGGCTTTAGCGATCGGGATTGTCTGTAGTGGCTTGACTCTGATTTTACTGCAAGAAATCACGCTGAATGTTTCACTTTCAGGAGCGATTGGAAAGCTGATTTACGAAAGTGTGCCGTTTACGTTTGGGGTGGCGTTGGCAAATCAGTTGTTGGGCAGGGACGAATCGCGATCGGGCAATTCCAAGCATGGCAGTGCCACACTCTCAGACATTAGTGCAACCTTGATCGGGGCTATGATCATTGCGTTCAATATTGCACCGACTGATGAAATTCCGATGCTTGCTTCGGCAGTTACCGGAGGCTGGTTACTTGCCACGATGGGTGCTTCACTGTTGATTTCATACTGCATTGTATTTGCGGCGGGGTTTGGTCGGCAGACGCAACGATATCAGCATCAGGGTGTCTTTCAGCGTCCATGGGGAGAAACGATCGCGGCTTACCTCGTGTCGTTGTTTGCTGCAATGTTAATGCTCGCGTTCTTTCAAAAGCTGCATTTTGATGATCCGTGGCAGCTTTGGCTGAGATATACGATTTTGTTGGGGTTACCTGCTTCCGTCGGCGGAGCAGCGGGACGGTTAGCGGCTTAGGAGATTGAGATGAAGGAAAAAACGCCACGATCGTGGGCTGAATGGGTGACGCTTGGCATTGCAAGTTCGATTTTGAGCGCAATTGCAGGCTTAGTGATTTATGTGTGGATGAGCGATCTCTATGAGCCACCTGCAATTGCCTTAGAACAAAATCTTGAGATTCGACAGACGGATGGCAAGTTCTATGTTCCCTTTGAGGTGACAAATACGGGTGGGGAAACCGTAGAATCGTTGCAGGTGATTGCCGAATTGAGGATCAACGACCAGATTGTTGAATCGGGAGATCAACAGTTTGATTTTTTGTCTAAGGATGAGAAGGAAGAAGGAGCATTTGTGTTTCAACGCGATCCGCGTCTAGGAAACTTGACGGTGAGAGTGGCAAGCTACAAAATTCCTTAGCACGATCGCGCATTGCATTGAATACTAGTACAGTTCGTATTTCATTAACTGACAAGGCAGCGTCCCATTGTAAACGGCAAATCTTTGTGCCGATCGCAGTCCGATCGAGTGAGCAAGCTCTTTATTTCCACTCAGCACGAACGCAGTCCATCCTTTAAATTGCTGCTTCATGACATTGCCAAGCTGTTTGTAAAATGCACCCAGATCGCTATCGCGTCCGAGCCTTTCCCCATAAGGTGGATTGCAAAACAACACTCCGCTATCAGAAGGGGCGACCACCTCTTCTAAGCTAATCGTAGAGAAATACACGTGATTGGACACGCCGCAGTTTGTCGCATTGACGATCGCTTGTTCGATTACTTCTGGACTGCGATCGCTGCCCCAGATCGGCGCGGGGAGATTCTCTTGCTGGCTAGCTTCTGCAACCTCAATCAAGTTCTCAAGCAGAGGCAGATCTGCGTCTAGCCAAGTCTCAAAGCCAAATCGCTCCCGAAACAATCCTGGAGCAACATTCAGTGCTTTCAAACTCGCTTCTAATGGGAGCGTTCCAGACCCACAGAGCGGATCATAAAACATCTGCTCTGGTTGCCAGCCTGAGAGTTGAATCAATGCCGCCGCTAAAGATTCTTTCAGGGGAGCCGCCCCGACTGCTGGGCGATATCCTCGACGATGCAAACTCTCACCTGAGCTATCGAGGCTAACCGTACATCTCTCTGGATCGATATGCACAGTAATCTGAAGATCAGGCGATTGAAGTTCGACATTGGAGCGATCGCCGAATCGATCTTGCTGCTGATCGACGATCGCATTTTTGACCTGAAGTGCTGTGAAATGTGTGTGATTGAGTGGCTTACTTTTCCCGGTTGCCTTCACCGCTAAAGTCATATCAGGTGTTAAATACAGCGACCAATCGATCGATTGCACTCCCTGATAGAGATCTTCTGCATCCTCACAAGGAAACTCATGCAGCTTCATCAGAATCCGAAACGGCAATCTTGCCCAAAGATTGACCCGGTAGAGCAGCGTCAGATCGCCCACAAACGAAACGCCACAAAATCCCGGCTCGATCGAGCTTGCACCCAACTGCTCTAATTCTTGTGCGGCAAGTGTTTCTAATCCGCGTGCGACGGTGGCAAAATATTGATTCATTTGTTTAGAGCGCTTCTCTTACTAGCTGTGCCGTTCGCTCTGCACTATCAATGATCGCGATCGACGAGGCTTGCTGGCTCATTTTCTCTAAGCGATCGCGATCGTTCAAGAGTTCAAGGACAGATCTTTGAAGCTGCTCGGCACTGAGTTCGGCTTGTCGAAACATTTCACCTGCACCCGCTTTGACCATGACCATGGCATTAAAAGCCTGATGATCTTCTGCGGCAAATGGATAAGGAATCAAAATTGCAGGCGTTCCTGTGACGAGTAGTTCGGTCACCGTTCCAGCACCCGATCGACTAATGGCTAAATCGGCTCGTTGAAACAATGCCGCCATATTTTGATAAAACGGTAAGGCTAAATATTGGGGATGCTGCAAGCGCTTAACCTCAGGATCATTTTCCCCAGTCAAATGCACGACCCAAGCTCCTTGCTCAAACCAGGCAAGCGCTGCTTCGCGCACCAGTTTGTTCATCCCGACTGCTCCTTGACTGCCTCCGACGACGACAATCAGCGGCACACCCTCAGGAATCGGTAAGTCAGAGAGTTCTGAATTTGTAAGAGATGCTCGAAACTGCGATCGTACAGGCGTTCCCACCACAACGGTTTTTGCTTTGGGTAATGATTTGGCGGCGGCATCAAACCCGATCGCGACAACGCTACACCAGGGCGCAAAGAATCGTGTGACTTTACCCGGTAGCGCATTGGATTCATGCAAGATCACAGGCAACCCGAGCGATCGCGCAGCAATAATTGCAGGAGCAGAAATGTAGCCGCCTGTCGTCACAACGCCTGCAAATTTGCCGCGCTGAATGATTTGGCGGACTTGGCGAATCGAGTTGATCAAGCGAAATAAGATTTTGAACGTTCCGAAACCTAATTTTTGCTGGAAGCCTGCGACTGCAATTTTGTGCATCGGATAGCGATCGCCCACAAGCTGCGACTCTAAGCGATCGGGAACGCCCAACCATTCGATCTCGAATTCTGACAATTGTTCGGCGATCGCGAGTGCCGGAAAGACATGTCCTCCTGTCCCACTAGCAGCAATCAGAAGGCGGCGCGATTTTGACTGATTTGAAGAGGATTCCACGGCAAAATTAGGCAGATCACGAAGGGGATTTTACCGCACTGTGAGGGGAAAGGATGAATTAATTTAGTGAACCTATTCTTCTTTCCCTTCAGACGGCAACCTCCGCCCCCGACGCTTCCGCGCTTCCATCGCTCGCTCTAAGAGCGTTAATAACCCAGGAGACTCTTCTTGAAGTGCCAGCAGTAACCGCTCTCCTTCCTCAACATCGCCCGGATCTTCACCCGTTTCCATCACGGTTTTCAACCGAGGCAGAGCTAGCTCATCGACGAGTTCTACTAAGCTATGCAAACAGCGATTAAACTGACGCTCGGTTAAAACTGCATCTTCTAGCGGAAACTCAATGATGGCGCGAATTTCACCGTCGGAGGGATCATACTCCCACTGCAACATTTTAGTTTCCCAGGAAATGGCTAACATTGTTTGCAGAATGGCGGTCTTGTGCGGATGTTCCTGAACTCCAGCTAACACTCGTGGCGCAAACATCTCAAAGAATTCGCCCTCTTCGTCAAGCTGAATCACAATTAAAAAATCTTCTAAGTTTGAGCCAAATACCCCTGTCAGAATTCGACAGCCCTCTTCATCGATTCGGTATTTCCAGCCTTTTGTATCGAGATAGCCTGCAATTTGTTTTAGAGTCGCTGCCATAATAAATTCGTCTGAGGAGTTAACCTTGCTCAGTCTAGCGGGCAACGATACTCCCTTGTCAACTTTGTCGATCGACGGCTTGATCGACTTGGTTTAATAATGCTTCAAGGCTAGTGGAATTTTCTAAAACAACATCGGCACGATCGCGTTTTTCTTGAATCGGCATTTGACTTTGAATTCTGGCTTCAGCCTGCTCTCGACTCAATTTTTCTCGCTGCATCAGGCGCTGAAGTTGCTGCTGCTCTGAACAAGAAATCACCCAAATTTCTGTCACCAAATCGGTCATTTCTGCTTCAAATAAGAGCGGAATTACAAAGACACTAGGGACAGTTGCTCGCAATCGCTCTGTTTCAAACACATGCCGCACATGGGGATGAATTTGCTGCTCTAACCAAGCTCGTTCAGCCGCATCCGAGAAAATAATTGTGCCTAAGCGCGATCGATCCAACGTTCCGTCGAGTCGAATCAGTTTAGAGCCGTAGCGATCAACAATTTGAGACAAAATCGGAGATCCGATAGCAACCGCATCTCTGGCGATCAGATCGGCATCGACGATCGGAAAATGATGTGTGGTTGCAAGGTAATTTGAAACGGTCGTTTTGCCCATTCCAATCCCGCCTGTAATCCCAATCAGCCGCATCTGTCTTTCTCCTAGATCTCGATTTTAGTGTAATCTTCAGGCTGAAGTTTCGATCGTTTTCTCTTGAAACCGTTTTCTCTTGAAACATTGGATGAGTCTGATTGCGGTTCTGATTGTGGGTGGGGTTTTGAGATTTTGGAACCTCGACTTGAAGCCGCTGTGGATGGATGAAGTGATTACTGCAATTTTTAGCTTTGGGCGGAATTATGGTGAGATTCCACTGGAGCAATTTTTTCGTGTTTCTGCGTTAGATCAGGTTTTTCAGTTGAAGGCGACAAGCTGCGCCAATATTGCTCAGACGGTTTCGACGCAATCTGTCCATCCGCCTCTGTTTTTTTGCTGGATGCACCAGTGGTTGCAGATTGCGCCCGGAAATTGGATTTGGAAATTGCGATCGCTGAGCGCTCTTGCAGGCGTTGCCGCTATTTTTGGCATGTATTGGCTCAATCGTCTTGCATTCTCAGCCTCGGCAGGCGTTGCGGCAGGGTTGACGATGGCTGTCTCGCCGTTTGCGGTCTATCTGTCTCAGGAGGCGCGTCACTATACGGTTCCGATGCTGTTTGTGATTGTGGGATTGATGGGACTCGTCCGGATTGGGCAGGATTTGGTGCAGCAACGACGCGATCCGAAGATTTGGATGGGCTGGGTCTTGGCAAATGCGATCGGATTTTATGTGCATTACTTTTTGCTGTTAGCGATCGGGGCTGAGTTTTTTGCTTTGGCTGTGCTGCAAATGCGATTGCGTCCTGCGACAAAGTTTTGGTGGCGAACTTGGGGGGCAATTTTAGCCGCAGGGCTTGGAATCATTGCAATCTGTTTGCCCTGGTTGCCGACTTTTATCAGTCATATGACCCGACCAGAAACAGATTGGCTAGAAACTTCGCCCTCGGCATGGTGGAGTTTTTTAGCGCCTCTGTATCAGCTTGCAGCAGGATGGGTCGTGATGTTTGTCTCGTTTCCGGTTGAGTTTCAGCCGACTTGGATGATTGTGCTGTCTGCGCTATTGATGCTGAGCTTCAGTGGATGGTTGATTTACTGCGTTCTGCGAGGTTTAAAACGGCTGTGGCAGGAGGCGAACTGGGAAACGCTGATTTTGCTGAGCTTTGTCGGTGGGGTATTGCTGGAATTTTTAGCGATCGTCTATGTGCTAGGTAAGGATTTGACGCAAGTGCCACGATATAACTTTATTTACTATCCTGCGGTTTGTGCGTTGGTTGGGGCGAGTTTTTGGCGGCAGAGAGCTTCCTCGAAATGGATTTTATATAGTGTGGGTGCGCTAAGCTGTGTGTTTGTTATCTCGAACGTGGCTTTTCTCAAGCCTTATACGCCCGATCGAGTTGCACAAAATATTGTGACGGGGACAGACTGCCGTGCGATCGTCATGAGCTACAACGATTTTCAGGATATTGCGTTGGGGATAGGATTTGCCTTGGCAGTGCGATCAACTGAAACGCGATCGCCACAAATTTGCCCGCCTGCTCAGTTTGCATTTTTGTCTAAAACTCAATCAGACCCTGATATTTGGAACCGCTTATCAAATTTGCCTGCTGCAAAAGTGGGACAGGTTTGGGCGATTATGCCGGGTTTAAGACGAGCAGATTTCCCAAAAACGTTGAAGGTGCAGAATTCGGTCTGTACGCTGAATCCGGACTGGCAATATCGGATCGGGTTGCCTTATTCGGGATATCAATGTCGCAATCTCTAAATTGACTCAGTATCCGGGTCAATGCCAGACGATCGTCATTTTTCAGCGAAGACTTGCGATCGCTCGAAGCTGTTCCTCTGCCTGGATTGCGCGTTGTGTTGCGGCGGCTTCGGGGAGCGAGGGGATAATCCTCGTGGTTTGTGAGTGAGGTCTGAGGCGGGTAAAGAAGGCAGCAGTTTCCAATGACGATTTCGTTCGATCCTGGCTCTATTGCGCGATTCTGAATCTTTTTCAAAATCTTTGTCGCCGAATTCGCACTTGTCTGCTATTCTAGGTAAGGCTTAGGCGGATGTGGCGGAATTGGTATACGCGCACGCTTGAGGTGCGTGTGGCATTGCCTTGCGAGTTCGAGTCTCGCCATCCGCATGACAAGAAGAGAAGGAAGAGCCACATATCTTCCTTCTTTTTTTTGCAAATTTTTCTAATTAGAATGAAAAGTGCAAGACTTTAGTCCCTTTTTTTCAGATGACCCTCAAAGCTTTTCGTAGTGCTTGCCTTGATTTTGTTGCTAATCCTTTCTATGTGCCTGAATCGCGATCTGTCCGCTACATTGCTGATGCACTGCTGGTCTTAGAAGATGGCAAGGTCAAAGAACTGGGAGACTATGCCCAACTCAAAGACAGCTACCCAGAAATCGCGATCGAGTCCTACCCAAACTACTTACTTCTGCCCGGTTTTATTGACATTCACATCCATTTTCCTCAGACCGAAATGATTGCAGCTTACGGAGCGCAACTGCTGGAATGGTTGGAGAAATATACATTTCCGACAGAGCGACAGTTTAAGGACAAGTCTTACGCGGATACAATTGCGCCGCTGTTTGTCGATGAGCTTTTACGCAATGGCACAACGACTGCTGTTGTGCTAGCAGCGGTGTTTCCAGAATCAGCGGAGGCTTTGTTTGAAGAGTGCGATCGGCGAAACATGCGTATGATCATTGGCAAAGTGATGATGGATCGCAATGCGCCTGATTTTCTTCGGGATACGGCTGAATCATCTTATGCCGATAGTAAAGCGCTGATTGAGAAATGGCACAACAAAGGTCGCGCGCTCTACGCAGTCACGCCGCGATTTGCACCGACCTCGACTCCTGAGCAATTGACTTATGCAGGTCAGCTTTTAGCAGAATTTCCCGATGTTTACTTGCACACGCATCTTTCTGAAAATGTCAATGAGATTGCTTGGGTCAAAGAACTGTTTCCAGAGAACCAGACCTATCTAGATGTCTATGATCAGTTTGGACTCGTGCGAGAACGATCGATATTTGCGCATTGCATTCATCTGAACTCAGCCGAATTTGAGCGCTTAGCAGCAGCAAAATCGACGATCGCATTTTGTCCGACCTCGAATACATTTCTAGGGAGCGGATTGTTCGATATTGAACGCACGATCGAGCAAAACGTGAAAATCGGCTTAGCAACCGATGTCGGTGGCGGTACAAGCTTTTCAATGCTCAAAACAGCGAGTGAAGCTTACAAAATTGCTCAACTCAAACAGCAAAAGCTTTCACCTTTTCAAGCCATTTACTTAGCAACCTTGGGAGGGGCAAAATCTCTCTGTTTAGACGACCGGATTGGTAGCTTTGAGGTCGGAAAAGAAGCCGATTTTATTTTAGTAGATCCGCGATCAACAAACATCATGGCACTTCGCAACCCTGAAACAGTGCCAACCAGCTTAGAAGAACTCTCAGATCGGCTCTTTAGCTTAATCATCATGGGAGACGATCGAGCCATTCATTCAACTTACATTTTGGGCGAACTTGCGCATCGAAGAAGCTGAATATAGCGCGATCGCAGCCCAAATCAACGTAAAAGTCGCCGCATGAATCGCAGTAAATGGCTCACGATAGAACAATACACCTAATGCAAGCTGAATACTCGGTGCAAGGTACTGAAAAAATCCCATCGTTGAAAGTCTCAATCGCTTAGCAGCATTGTTAAACCAGAGCAGCGGCAATGCCGTCACAATCCCACAGCCCATCAATAAGAGCGTGACATTCAAAGTCGTACCAAAGAAGCCCGTTTCTGCGACAAACCCATGCCCAACCCAGGCGAACGCGATAGGCAGTGCCAGTAATGTCTCGATTGTTAATCCAACAATTGGCGAAACGGTGATCAGCTTACGCAGCAAGCCATACATTGCAAACGAAAAAGCGAGAAAAAGGGCAATCCAAGGAACCTGTCCGAAATGCCAGACAAAATTACTGACTGCGATCGCTGCGATGAGAACAGCAAGCTTTTGACCTTGGTTTAACCGCTCTTTTAGGATCGCTGCTCCTAGAAGCACGCTGACTAGAGGGTTAATGTAATATCCCAAACTCGTTTCAACGATGCGACTTGTATTGACCCCATAGATATACACGCCCCAATTGCAGGCGATCATCACAGTCGTAAGTAACAACGAAGCAATCAATTTTGGTGACTTCCAAACCTGCCAAAACTCTCGTTGTTGTTGTTGTATCCAAAGCAATCCCAATAGAAAAATCGCCGACCAAATAATCCGATGGCTGACCAATTCCACCGCAGGCACTTGAGTTAAAAATTTCCAATACACTGGAAACAATCCCCAAGCTGAATAGGCAAAGATTGCATAGATCACCCCAGTTTTCTCAGACTTGTTCACAGATCAAAACAGGTAACAGTAGGGTCATTATAACGATCGTGCTTTATCCTCAAGCTTCTATATTGGTACAGTCCTATTGAGCAATCTCGCCCATCTCGCACGATCGCTGAATTTCTTCAATCTCACTTCGGATTGTTGAGCTTGGAGCCGTGGTCGAAACCATTGCTGCCATTAGCTGACTCGGCGCGACATGAAAGGGCAATCGATGAATATCAGAATTCTCTGAGCAAGCCACTTCCGCCGCATGTTGAAGTTGAGCGATCGACACTTCACCCAATCCCAAATCAGAGAGCGTCTTCGGCAAGCCAATCTCATCGTAAAACTTCAGCAATTGCTGTCTCGATGTCACTGCTAGTAAATTCCCTTGCAGCATCTCTTCTAGCCGAAGCTGCACCAAAATTCCAAAAGCCACTTTCTCACCATGCAAAGCGTGATGACTTTCAAGCAAATGCGTCAATCCATTGTGAACCGCATGAGCCGCAACCGTTCGGCACTGCGCTCCACCGATACCCCCAATGACTCCCGCCATCAAGACCGAAGCATCCACAACTTCTTGCCAATCTGATCCCAGAGGATTTTGCAATGCAGATTTAGACTTTTGGAACAGAATATCCCTCAGCACCCTAGCTTGCTGAACTGCGGCAATGAGTAAAGTCTTATCAGAATGCCCGCTACTGACTGAAGCTTCATACCATTTCGCGATCGCATCTCCAATTCCGGCAACCAAAGTTCTCTGCGGGGCAGTCGCGATTAGATCGTAGTCCAGAATTAAAAGCTCAGGACAGCGTGCTAGTCCAACATCATAGAGAAACGCATGTTGGTCAGAATAGACATTGGATAAGGCTGTCCAAGCTGCACAAGTTGCCGCAGAAGTGGGAACCGTCACGATCGGTAAATTGCACTGATACGCAACTAGCTTCGCAGTATCTAGCGCTTTCCCGCCTCCAACTCCAATGATCAAATCAGCTTGATGCTCTGCAACCGACACTTTTAAATTTGCCAAGGTCACTTCGCTGCAATCTCGACCATAGGAAGCCTTTGCAGCCTGGAGCGAGTGAGATTTGAAAACAGACTTGAACCGAGATTTGACCACATCAAGGGATCGCTCCCCGCCAATCATTAGAGGACGACGACCAAGACGTGCAATCTGATCACCAACCTGTTCAATCGCACCAAAGCCTCGAACAACTTGAGCAGGTGCGATCGACAATGAAACAATCGGATTCAATTGGGTAGGCATGTTCTAAAGATGAGAAACGAACTTTTACGCAGTCGGCTTAGGAAGTTGTGCCAAGCTTTCACGATACAACTTGATCGTAGCGTTTTCATCTTCGCGGATCGCCAGTGATCGCCGAACTTCACCTAAATATAAGGGTTGTGAAACGCCCGGTTCTGGATGTAAAACCGTCCGCAACCGAATCGTCATCTGATCCGAACCTTGAGAAAGACGACCCGGAGAGAAAATATCGATCGCGGCTTGCTTTAAGGTCGCTTCGACCTGCGATTCGGTGATGCTCGGCGGTACAGCAATCACGACTTGCGCCGCTCCTGCATCAAAGACTCGTGAATAATGCAATGAATCTGGAATTTGCGGACGAGTATAAAGTCCCAAGCTAAGTGCAAATACGCCACCTGTCAGCACTGCCATAAATCCGGTGACTCCGACTAAGCGAAATCGAATTCCCCATTTGAATAGAAATCCAACGATCGCAAGAACTCCAAACGCGATCGTCCCAATTCCTAAGTACTGAGCATTTTGAATTAATTGTGCAGTGTCAAACATGATGAAGAAAAATGAAGCTTATAAGCCAACTTTAGCAGCATGTTTGCACTCTTCGCTTTAGTTCTGTTTCCGGTTTCTCAAGGATTCGTCGATCGCTGCGCCAAAATCATCCCTAGATCCGTAAGTCTGTGAGAGGGGGTTCTCTGCTCGACACTCAAAGTCTAATCTTCCACCTGGTTTCGTTTCACTACTAATCTCTTCGCCCGACCAGATGACTCGTAACAAACTTGAATGCAAAATCTTGCTTGCGCTGTTGTAGAGATCAAGCGTCATTTATACTTTCGCTAGAGCAAAGATACTCGATCGAGCAATGTCATAGCACCTCACACTCCACAGCCCATTTCTAAAATCTGTATCCCAAATCACCCCTTATTTTTTCCATTCTCTTTTCTGACACAATCCGGATTGAAATTTGATACTCTTATCCAATTAGTTCTTGGGGAACATTGGCGTGGATATTCAAATCGGTAGAGGTAAAACGGCTCGCAGAGCTTACGGGTTCGATGAAATCGCACTTTCTCCAGGAAATCGGACACTCGATCCGAAACTGGCAGATACTCGCTGGACAATCGGCGGCATCGATCGCGAAATTCCCATCATCGCCTCCGCAATGGATGGAGTCGTCGATGTCGGCATGGCAGTCAAGCTCTCTCAACTTGGAGCCTTGGGCGTAATCAACTTAGAAGGGGTTCAAACTCGTTACGAAGACCCCAACCCGATTCTCGATCGCATTGCATCAGTCGGACCAACAGAGTTCGTTCCGTTAATGCAAGAACTCTATTCCCAACCGATCAAGCCAGAATTGATCGAAAAGCGCATCAAAGAAATTAAAGCTCAAGGCGGAATCGCAGCCGTCAGTGCAACTCCCGCAGGTGCAAGTCAGTTTGGACTAACGGCAGCAAAGGCTGGAGCAGATTTGTTCTTCATTCAAGCGACCGTCGTTTCGACGGCTCATTTGTCACCCGAATCGGTTTCACCCCTCGATCTCGCAAAATTCTGTGAAGAAATGCCGATCCCCGTGATTCTCGGAAACTGTGTCACCTATGAAGTGACGCTGAATCTGATGAAAGCAGGAGCCGCAGCCGTTCTGGTTGGAATTGGACCGGGTGCAGCCTGTACTTCTCGCGGCGTACTTGGTGTAGGCGTACCTCAAGCGACTGCGGTTGCAGACTGTGCCGCAGCCCGCGATGATTTCTACCGTGAGACAGGTAAATATGTGCCTGTGATCGCAGATGGTGGATTGATCACAGGAGGCGATATCTGCAAATGTATTGCTTGCGGTGCGGATGCGGTGATGATCGGGTCGCCGTTTGCTCGGGCAAAAGAAGCGCCTGGTCGCGGATTTCACTGGGGGATGGCAACCCCAAGTCCCGTTTTACCGAGAGGAACCCGGATTCGAGTCGGAACTACTGGAACCCTGGAACAAATTCTCCGGGGACCCGCTCAATTAGATGATGGGACGCATAACCTACTGGGTGCATTGCAGACCAGTATGGGAACGTTAGGCGCGAAAGACATTAAGGAAATGCAACAAGTTGACGTGGTGATCGCCCCTTCGTTGTTAACTGAAGGAAAGGTCTACCAAAAGGCTCAACAATTGGGCATGGGCAAATAGGAAAGACATTGAAGAAATGCGCGATCGTGTTCGTTCAACTAACAGGTTGCGTCACAGATTGCAAAGTCTTCAATAATCTTTTGAACAAATCTTTAAGAGTTTTACCAGGAGTTGCAAGATTGCCTGGTAAAACAGATTCTGTCGTCTACAATAAAGGAAGCGGAGACGCATGTTTCCGTTCACTCCTCACACCACACTCCGCCTGAACTACGGTTTAGGCGGTTCCTTATTTTTAGGGCAATCTATTTTGCGCGTTGCCATCGTTTTGCTAAGTTCCACCCTTCAAAAACATCGATCACTTCATAGTTCAGGTTAGGCGTTTTGGCGAGATTGGGATCGATCCAGGCATAATTTGTCTTAGATAGAATTTTAGGATTCTCGATTTCTTGTCCAATTGCAGGCGTGTAGAAATTGAGTAAGAGTTGCGTTTTGCGATCGTCGCGACTCAAGGCTGCTTCATTGACGATAAAGCTCACTGTCTGCGATCGTAAAATCTCTTGCACATTTGCTTGCAGTAAAAATCGCTTCAGTTGCGGATCATAATCGCCCCACAATCCGGTCAGATGAAATGCAGCAACTGCTAGCCAAGACGTGACAAGCCAACCTGCTGCCCAATACTTGACTGAGTGCGCCATTTGATGACGCAACATCCAAATGATTGGCAAGCTCAGCCAACCCAGCCCAACGGCTAAAACGACGAGCGCAATCTGATCGAGTTCACTACTGCGCAAACTGCTAGCCTGTAGCAATTGGGCAACTGTCATGCGCTTATTGACAAGGACTAAGAGCAGAATTGCGATCGCGCCCATGAATAGATTCAAGCCGATAAAAACTCCAGTGTGCTTTTTCTGCATATAGAGATGTGCAAGATGAGCAAGCGCGATCGCAGCAAATAACCCCACGAATGGCATTAATTGCAGCGGATAGTAATGCGTTCGAGTTCCAAATATCGTTAATTGAACGAATAACGTAGCGGGATAGCCAATGAGTAGAAATCGAGTTTGATTTGATTTGAGCAATGCTCTGATATCAGGTTGCCGCAAGGCAATCCACAATCCGCCCACTGCAAAAAACGCCCAAGGAAATCCATTTGCCGGAATATTCCAGAAGTAGTAAAACTGATTCGCTCCTTGATAGGTTTGTCCACCTAAATGAAATAGTTTTCCAAACAATTCTTGCAAGGGGGCAATTCCATACTTCTGCATCGCTGCCCAGAGCCAAAAGATCACAGGGGTCAGCCCAATGACAAATCCCAAATACAACCAGGGATCAAGTAAATGCCGATGCCGACGATGCTGAGCAATCAAATAGGGAAACAGCGCGATCGTCGCTGGAATGATCATAAAACCCTTGATCATAAAGCCCCATCCGAACATGGCTCCCGTTACAACTCTCCAGGGACGAATCGAAGTTTCGGCAAGCAGTAATGTCCAAATGGCGATGAGTTCAATACAGACCAGCACCATGTCCTGAGTTCCCAGTCGAGCATATTGGGCGACCAAAGGAATTACGCTAAAGATTGCGGCTCCGAGCCAAGCGATCCGAGGAGTCGTGAGGCGTTTCCCGATCGCATACGTCAGCCACACACTTAAAATAAATGCGATCGCGCTTGGAAGTCGTACCGTTCCCTCGCTGATGCCAAATCCGAGATACGAACTCGCGATCAGCCATTGAATTCCAATGGTGCGATCGAAGCTATAACCGCCTCCCCATTGCGGGGTGATCCAGTCTCCTGTTTGCAGGATTGTACGAGCTTGAGTCGCGTAGATGCCTTCATCATGAGCCATGAGACTTTGTTGCGAGCTACGCAGCAGCACAATCGGGAGTGCCCAAATTAGAAGAGTAAGATACGGAAGAAGTCGCTTTAGATTCACAACGCACCAGGAAACGCTTTCGGTGCGAATTCTACCTCAGATTTCTTGCGATCGGATTGAATCGATTTTGCGCAAAGGTTCAGGCATAATCTGAATCTGATGGCAGAATGATGCTGAAGTTCTAACCTCCTTCTATGCGATCGCTGATTCAAAAGATCGATCAAACGCTCCTGCCCCAACTGTCGATCGAGAGTTGTGATCCCCATGATCCGATCGTCATTCATCGAGTGCCTGAACCCTGGCAAGTGCTAGGAACCGGAAACTATGCAGCAGTCTTTACGCATCCAGACTTTCCAGATGAAGTGGTGAAAGTATATGCACCAGGACGACCCGGATTTGAGGAAGAGGTTGAAGTTTACGATCGCTTAGGCGTTCATCCTGCTTTTTCGCAGTGTGGATATGCGCGGGATGGAGTTTTAGTTTTAAAGCGATTGTATGGAGTGACGCTTTATGACTGTATGCACCGAGGGATAAGGATTCCAGTACAGGTGATTCAGGATATTGACCAAGCTTTGGAGTACGCACGCGATCGCGGGTTACATCCGCATGATGTGCATGGGCGCAATGTAACGATGTGGCAAGGTCGCGGCTATGTCGTCGATGTGTCTGACTTTCTGCATGAGGAAGCTTGTTCCGCTTGGACAGATTTGAAGAAGGCTTACTACTGGGTTTATCGCCCCATTCTTTGTCCGTTGCGGATTCGGATTCCTTACTTTCTTCTCAATGCTGTTCGGAAGACTTATCGCTGGATACGATCGCTCAGAAGCTAAATTTCTAGCTTTACAGAAAATTAAACGCGGGTCTAGTTCCTCACCAGACCCACATCTGCGTCATTCAAACTGAACTACGCATTCGGCAATTCTGCACTGGTATAAGCATCGCCGACAACAAATGCTGGAACCCGCGTGGAGTAGTCAATTTCACGTCCAGTCAAAGATTGCGCCAGCTTTTCAAATGAAGCCGATCTCCAGTTGCGCTCATGAATCGGCTTCGACTGTTCGCCTAGGAAGTAGGTCAAGGAACCCAATAAAGCTGCTGCGACCCAAGCGACAACAAACAAACTAATTAAGATCGCCATCGAACCCTCCTGTGAAGTTCTGTTTCTTTATGTAAACTAATGTAACAAGATCTTTTCAGAAAAGGCAATCTACCCATCAGGTGGGATAACCGAACCGATCCAGCCATAGAAGGAAGCTTATTCTGTTGCAGCGTCTTTGGATTCTTCTTGTAAGCGATGACCTAGCAAGGTGTAGCGGCGTTTGTCACGAGATTGAGAAATTGCTTGCTGGAGCGCTTGAGGTTGCCCCACTAAAATCGCTAATTGCTTCGCACGAGTCAGCGTGGTGTAAAGCCAGGGACGACTTAACATCACCGTGTTTTGCATAAACAGAGGCACGATCGTGACCGGAAACTCTGAACCCTGCGCTTTATGCCCTGTGATGCTATAAGCCAAGGTCATTTGATCCCATTCGGTACGCTGATATTCCACCCATTGCCCTTCAAATTGCACGCCTAAAACTTGAGTAGAAGGGTCATACGTTTCAATAATGCCTAATTCACCATTCA
>JALOOO010000263.1 GCA_025454375.1 Leptolyngbya sp. Prado105
AGATGTAAGTCAGAAGTTTGCCAGATTGAGAAGCAATCGACGGACAATTGATAGTTTCTATCTACGATCTTGTGACCCGAAATCAGGGTAATTTGGTACGTTAAGGATAACGTTGTGCAGGACTCATCATGACCGCGATAGTAACTCAACCAAACTGGCAAACGATCGCACGCGACTTTGAAGCCGTTGTGGGAAAATCAGGAGTTGTGCAACGGCGTGAAGAACTTTTGGTCTATGAGTGTGATGGGCTGACGAGCTATCGAGAACGTCCCGCGATCGTGGTTTTACCTCGCACAACAGAAGAAGTCGCAGGTGTTGTGAAAATCTGCGATCGTTATCAGGTGCCGTTTGTTGCGAGAGGTTCGGGTACGGGATTGTCGGGTGGGGCGTTACCGATCGAGAATTGCGTCTTGATTGTGACAGCTTTGATGCGGAAAATTCTTCAGGTGGATCTGGAAAATCAGCGCGTGGTTGTGCAACCGGGGGTGATTAATAGCTGGGTGACTCAGGCGGTCAGTGGTGCAGGATTCTACTATGCGCCTGATCCATCGAGTCAGATTATTTGCTCGATCGGGGGCAATGTGGCTGAGAATTCTGGCGGGGTGCATTGTCTGAAGTATGGGGTGACGACGAATCATGTGCTGGGGGTGAAAATTGTGACCCCGGATGGCTCGATCGTGGACTTGGGCAGTGAGATTCCGGAGTCGCCTGGATATGATCTGACTGGAATTTTCGTTGGGTCTGAAGGTACGCTTGGGATTGCGACTGAAGTTACTTTGAAGATTTTAAAGACACCGGAGTCGATTCGAGTGCTTTTGGCTGATTTCATGAGTGTTGAGGCAGCAGGAGCAACGGTGTCTGACATCATTAGCGCGGGCATCATTCCGGGCGGCATGGAAATGATGGATAACATGAGTATCAATGCCGTTGAAGATGTGGTTGCAACAGGATGCTATCCAAGAGATGCGACTGCTATTTTGCTGGTTGAAGTCGATGGCTTAGAAGTTGAGGCTGAGTTGAATAGTCAGCGAGTGGCAGAGATTTGTAAGCAGAATGGGGCGCGGAATGTTACTGTCGCAACTGGATCAGATGAGCGGTTAACGATTTGGAAAGGGCGAAAAGCAGCATTTGCGGCGATGGGAAAGATGAGTCCTGATTACTATGTCCAAGATGGCGTGATTCCGCGCACGAAATTGGAATATGTGCTGAGTGAGATTGAGGCATTAGGACAAAAGTTTGGCTATAACGTTGCGAATGTATTTCATGCAGGGGATGGAAATTTACACCCGTTGATTCTATATAACAATGCGATTCCAGGGGCTTTAGAAGAAGTAGAAGAGTTGGGCGGGGAGATTCTTAAGCTCTGTGTGAAAGTAGGCGGAAGTATTTCAGGAGAGCATGGAATTGGGGCAGATAAGCGGTGCTATATGCCGGAGATGTTTTCGCCTGCGGATCTGGAGACGATGCAGTGGCTGAGAGCGGCATTTGATCCGAAAGGAATTGCAAATCCAACGAAGCTATTTCCGACTCCACGCACCTGTGGAGAGGCTGCAAAAGCTTATGGGCAGAAGCCGATCGAGGGTGTCGATCGCTTCTAGTTCGCTAAGAGATAGTGCTGCTTGCCGTAAGTCTGCCACCAGTCGCGAACCTGAGGTGTCAGTCCAGAGAAGGCAATTGCTGCTGATCTAGAAGGGAATTTGCCTGAGGGATTGCCCCACGAGGCTCAAGGCTGTTGAAGTAGTTTCTTGACAATTTCTAAGTATTCGGGGGCAACGACTGGAGCGCTTGAGTTTGGAGTTGGATCAATGACGAAATCTCCAATCGTCTCGATCGCTTTTTCATTAATCGAATCAATCAGCAATTCGGGCATGGTTAAAGTCATTTCCGCGATTTGTTTCAAGATTGCGTTGGGATTGGGTTGGGTGACGATCGCGCTCAAGGCTTCGAGTTCAGACTGAGGCAGTCGATTGAGAAAATCATGCCATTCGGAAGCAGGCTCAGATAGGGCTTGAGACTCTGCATCAGGTTCGAGTTCACGTCGCATCGTCAGAAGTTCAAGATCGAGCAGTTCTTTTTGTTGACGACGATCGCGGATTTGCTGCTCAAGCTGGCTGAGTTCGGTCTGGAGGGTTGAAATTTGAGATTGAAGATTGCCGATCGCGCCTTGGAGAGATTTGGACGTGCTTTCAACCTGTTGACGTTTGGGTTCAGCCGATTCGACAAAGTGACTTAGCTCAAGGCGATAGGTTTCGAGATCTTTAACTTTTGGTTCTAGTACAGCAAGCTGTGTTTCTAATTGTTGTCTTTGTGTAAGCAGAGCATTCACTTCTTTCGTAACTTCAGCTTTTTGGCTCTGCTGTTCGGCAAGTTGAGCTTGGAATTGATTAAGCTGCGCTTGAGTCGTTTTTAGACCGAGTTCAGCCCGTTGCTTTGCTGATAACGTGGCGGAGAGGGACTTGTTGAGTTCGGCTTCTTTTTGCTCTAATTCTTGCAGTTTGGTCTGGAGCGCAAAGATTTGATTCGCAGGAGACGCTTGAGGGGAAGTGACATTCCAGCTTAATTCTTCTTTTTGTTGCCAGAGATTTCCGCTCTGGATTTGCAGATTGCGGAGTTGGGTTTGCAGCGAATTGAGACTATTGGAAATGCGATCGCGCTCTTGCGTCATCATCACCAATGCCTCATAAGCCTCAGAGCGCTTGCGCTGGAGGGAGCGAATATGTCCGGTGAGTTCTTGCGATCGCGCATTGAGCGCCTGTCGATATTGCCCTTCGACGACCGATGCGCCCACCAAGCTGGCAAACAGCGTCACTGCACCACTGATCAGCGATCTGGAAAAATCTCGCGTCATCAACAGACTGACGCAAAAACTGACACTGAGCGCAATAAGACTGAGCAGTAAGCGACTTTTGAACATTACGAACGCCGGGGAGAGGTCTGAGAGATCATTTTATCTAAGACTTGCAAAATCATAACGGCAATTGCGACCGTCGTAACCAAGAATAGCCAGTACCCGGACGCAATCGACGCAGATTGATCGAGTGCCCAGCCTCCAAGCGGCGGTCCGATAAAATATCCTACCGCCCAACATTGAGAATTGATGCCGAGATAAACGCCGCGCAAAGATTCGGGTGCTAAGTCAACGACCAGCGCTGAGGCAGAAGGCAGATAAGTGACAACCGCGAATGCAATCACCGCAAAAGCCAAAACAACCCAGGCAAAGTGAAAGGCTCCGGTCATCCAAACTAAAGTAAACGCGATCGCCCAAAATCCGGCAGACATGATCAAAACTTTGGCACGACTGATTTGATTTAATCTGCGAACAATTGGAAGTTGAATCAGAACAGACAGCGTTAAATAACCTGTGTACAAAATGCTAATTGTCGAGGGTTCAAATCCTTTATCCCCGTTGGTTTTGACGAAATTTGTTAAATAGAGCGGTAATGTACTATCGACCTGCACAATATAGGTGGTGAACATTGTATTGACGATCGCATAAGTGAGAAGTCTGCGATCGCTTAAAGCAATTTTCCATCCGTCCCATTGAGAATGAGAATTGATCGATCGATTTGTTTCTTTGATCAGGAGATAGATCACACCCAAGAAAATCAGAAACGAAATGCCATCCACGATGAATAGCGTGCGATATGCGCCTGTTGTACTAATCAGTAATCCACCTAAAACGACACCCATTCCCAGCCCTAATGTATCGGCTAAGCGCGTGATCGAATAGGCTTCATTGCGCTGTTCTGGCGTGGTTAAATCGGCAACGGTTGCTTCGGTTGCGGGCCAGTAAAGTCCGGTTCCGAATCCCATGAGCAGATTCCCCATGACGAAAACGGGAAAATTATGCGCGGTGGCGAAGGTAAAAGATGCGATCGACGAAATCATTGCGGACAGGAGTAATGTTCGTCTGCGTCCCCAGAATTTAGAATCGGCAAACGTTCCGCCCAATGCTCGTCCGACGACACCAGAGATTGAAGCACTTCCGATTCCAAGTCCGACAGCGGTTGCCGACAAGCCAACCTGATTGACAAAGAAAATTGGAGCATAAAAGAGCGTAAAGCCTGTACCAACTTGAGATAACAATCGACCGAATGCGAGGAGCCAAACCTGATGCTGAAGACGTGGTAAAAAACCCATGAATTTTAAAGTCCTATGTCCTGGATTTCAGGCTCTTTCAAAAACTCTTTAGCTGGGGAAGATAAGAGGTTTATCTGGTTGCGACATCCAACATACCACCTCGTTTTTCTGCAATCGCTCAAAAGGTTTAAAAACTCAGATCCAATAGCAATCCCCGGAGTCATTCGTGTGCTTTGGCTTAATGGTTCGTAATTGTAGACGGATTTTTGCTGCATAAATCTCGATCGACTTCCCTATCAGTGAAATATCGTCCAGATAGGAATCCTTCCATGAACGCTCGTACTATTTTGAATGTGGCTTTGTCGATCGCAATTTTAACGCCTGTTGCCCTTCCCGCTTCTGCTGAAGTCGTGATTTCTAGCCCTACCTCAAGCACGAGAACCCAACAAAGCACATTGATTCCCCAAACCGCAGGCGTAATCATTAAACTCCCCGGAGCCGTCAATATTGATGTCGGACAGAAGCAGGAATTTCCGATTACCGTGCCACTGGCGCAACCCTTGATGGATTTACAAGGAAACGAAGTCGTCCCAGCAAATACCCCTGTTTCAGTTAAGTTTAAGCCTGAAAAGGGTGGGGCGAGAATCGTTGCAGACTCGATCGTGGTTCGAGGTCAGATTGTTCCAATTCAAGCCATGACTGCGGTGATTCCAGGCAATACGATCGAGTATGTCAGCGGAGCCGAACGCGCTCGCGAAACTAGCGGCATGATGGGCAATTTATTCGGCTCAGTCTTGGGTGCAACGGCTCGCAGTAGCCGCAAAGCAGAAATGTTTGATCAAGGTGGAATGATTGGCGGTGCGATCGGGATTCTCAGCGGCATGAATTCGCCGAAAAACATTCGGGTCGTGCAGTTACCCGCAGACAGCGTGTATGTTTTAGCACTGCAAGCTCCAATCTCGTTACCGATGATTGCAACCACCTCGCAGCCCGCACCCGAAGCAGAGCAACCCCAATTCGACTTTCGCAATAGTGCCGAATATAACCAGGGCATTGAAAGCGTAATCACTGGATTTAAGCAGGGCAAGCTTTCTCAGACCGAAGCACGGCGTGTGATTGTCGCAGCCGATCAGTATGCAACGACACAATTGACTCCAAAACTTTATCCACTTGCAGGGTTGCGTCGCCAAGTAGGGCAACTGTTCGATTATACTTACGCAATTGATCGTAAATGATCAGGTGCTGTGTCGCGATCTACTCTTTGAAATACTTATCCTATGCCTCGCGCTGTTACTCGTTCAACTGTTTTAGAAACTGGACAGGCTAAACTCTGGATACTTTTGATTGGAGTCAATCGGTATCAAGATTCAAGGTTACCGTCACTACAATATTCCGCGATCGACTGTCAGGGTTTAGCGGAAGCCTTAATTGACGCGACTCAAGCATTTCCAGAGCGATCAATGCAGATTCGACATGATTTTAGTGTGCCTGCGACGCTCTCGCAGGTTCGAGAGAGTTTAACCTCGATCGTAGAATCGGCTCAAGCACTCGATACTGTTCTCATCTACTTCTCCGGGCATGGAATTTTAGCAGGCGAACATCCGGTTCTCTGTTTGGCAGATACGCAGAAAGATCAGTTGCTAGAGACGGGGTTGGGAATGACTGAGCTTTTAGAGCAGTTAAGTCAATGTCATGCCCAGCAGCAAATTGTCTGGCTTGATGCTTGTCACAGTGGAGGGATGACACTCCGAGGGGCAGCCCTACCCAATCCAACGGCTCAGATGATGGGACTGTTAGGGCAAAGAGCGGTTCAAAGTCAGGGGTTTTATGCGCTGCTCTCTTGTGACCAGTCTCAGCAGTCCTGGGAATTTCCAGAACTCGGGCATGGGGTGTTTACTTATTTTTTAATGCAGGGGTTGCGAGGAGCGGCAGCAGATGCGACTGGCACGATCGATGCCGATGGATTGTACAAGTATGTGTATCACCAAACGCTTCAGTACATTGACAAGAGCAATCAACAACTGCGATTGATCAATCAACAGAAGCGGGGACGGGGTGAGACATATTTGCAGCCTGAGTGTCCTTTGCAGACTCCGAAGCGAATTGTCGAAGGGTTTGGGCAGTTTACTTTGGGGGTGAAATCGAAATCAGTTGCGCTTTTACCGTCTCGCCAAGCGATCGTCATTGATGTGCTGCGGGATCATCGCGCAACGCTTCAGTTTAGTAAGTTGCTCAGCAGTGTGGGCGGGTTTGAACTCGCGTATCAGTCGAGCGATTGGGAGATGATACGATCGCAGATTCAGTTTAAGCTCGAAACGCCAGAAGCCACGACGATTTTACTGTATATTCGCGGCAGAATCGCAATGGTGCAAGATGAGCCTTGCGTGATTTTGGGAGAGGGAGAGCGAATTACTCGATCGTGGTTGCGATCTGCTTTACGACAGAGTGAAATCCCTCAGCAGATTGTGATTTTAGATTGCCCTGGGGCAGAGACTTTGCCGGATTGGATTGAAGAATTACGGCGAGAGCAAGGGCAGTGTTTGATCGCGGCTTCCTCTCCTCGAAACGAATCGGAACTCTTTACGCGATCGCTGATTGACACGTTAAATCGGGCTGAGAATCAGAGCGGGTTCCCTGTAGCCGCTTGGATTACTCAAATCCAACTTGCGCTAGCAGGTAAAGCACAACTGCATGTCTGGCTTTCTGGCACTCAAGGCGTGATTGATATCTTTCCAGAGCAGCAGACATTCAAGCATCCAGAAATTGGAGTCTGTCCTTATCGTGGACTGCAAGCCTTTACAGAAGACGATGCAGAGTTCTTCTATGGTCGCGAAGCCTTGACTCAGCAGCTTCTACAAGCCGTTCAACATCGATCGTGCTTAGCAGTTGTGGGCGCGTCGGGATGCGGGAAGTCTTCGGTCGTGCAAGCAGGATTAATCG
>JALOOO010000264.1 GCA_025454375.1 Leptolyngbya sp. Prado105
TGGGTTACTCCCACAGCCGCACAACATCAAACTCATGGCGAGTCCGTTCTAAGGTAAAGTCGTCTTTGTGAACCAGAGCAGATGTCGTTTGCTTCAGATAGATGACCACTTGACGCATGGTTTTCGTTTTATCGCGTCTATACCCTCCTCCACGATAGTCAAACATGCGAAAAGGAAGATCTGGATCAGGGCGAGTTTGAAATTCTAGATGCAAGATTGTACTCGCCGATTCTAGAAGAATCAGCGCATCGGCGCGAATTGGATCAAGCGAAAGTTCCGTAGGTTGAATTTCAGTTAGAGAAACAGGTTCTCCAAGGAGCCAACTAGCAAAGTCGGAGGAGAAATGCTCGGCAAGAAATCGGCACGTATTATCATACATAAGAACAATTGTACGACTTGTTCAACGTGAGCGAATCTTTTTCTTTCTAAGCGATCGCGATTCTTAACCTTTACAACCTATAACTTTACGATCGCTTTCCCTTGCACTTTAATTCGGGAGCTTACCCTCATGTAGGCACAATCGAAGTTGGAGAAGGGGTGATCATTGGGGCTGGAGTGCTGCTGCTGGGTAGCTTGATCGTTGGCGATCGTGCTTGTGTGGGGTCGGGAACGACGGTGATGAATCGATCAATTGATCGTTTGTCGATCGTGCCTCCGGGGTCTTTGATGGTGCAGCAAGCGAATGTTGAGGAAGTTGCCGAGCCAACTGAAGAAGTATTTGAGCCTGGATTTTGTCCGCCACCGCCTGAGCAAAGCCGTGGTGAAGAGACTTCACAAAATGGCGATGGTTCAGCACCAGAAGTAAAAACGGCTGAGACAAACGGATCGAAACCGACGACAGAGCCGCAGGAGTCGGATGAGATTGAGTCGCCCGCTTCACAGAATGGTGAGGTGGGCAAGCGTATGTGAATCGGTTGTTGGGGAAGATGTTTCCGAATCAGCAGAGATCGAGCTATAACAACAATGGTTTTCAGTAATCATCAGCTTGTTTGTTGTTGAGCCTACCTCATTGCATAATGTGTAAGCCATGAACGATCCCGCCTTCAGACTCAAATCTAGGTTTAAATCTGCTGCAAATCCCGAAATTTGAGTCATTTGTATTACCTGATCCCCGATCCGAAAAACTGATCCCCAATTAACAAAACTTAGTCTCAATTTTGCCGTACAATTTTGGCAACGATCCCGCCCACCTACCCCACGAGTCCTTATGAGCATCGGATATGTTGCCCTGGTTCTGCACGCTCACTTACCCTTCGTTCGTCATCCCGAAAGTGATTTCGTGTTAGAAGAAGAATGGCTCTACGAGGCAATTACAGAAACTTATATTCCTCTGATTCAGGTTTTTGAAGGTCTAAAACGCGATGGCGTAGATTTCAAAATCACGATGAGTATGACTCCGCCACTCTGCTCAATGTTGGCAGACCCGCTGCTGCAAGATCGCTACGATGAGCATTTAGCCAAACTCGAAGAATTGGCAGAGATGGAAGTCGATCGACATGCTCACTCCGGACACATGAAGTACCTGGCAGAACACAATGCCAAAGAATTCAATGGCGTTCGCAATACCTGGGAGAAGTACGATCGTAATTTAATCAACGCATTCAAGCAGTTTCTCGACTCCAACAACCTCGAAATCATCACCTGCGGCGCAACTCACGGATATTTGCCGTTGATGAAAATGTATCCGCAAGCCGTCTGGGCACAGATCCAAGTCGCCTGCGAACACTACGAAAAAACCTTTGGTCGTCCGGCAAAAGGAATCTGGTTGCCGGAATGTGCTTACTATGAAGGCGTGGAACGAATGCTTGCTGATGCAGGTCTGCGCTACTTCCTCACTGATGGACATGGCATTCTCTACGCGCGTCCTCGTCCTCGCTATGGTAGCTATGCGCCGATTTTCACGGAACCAGGGGTCGCAGCCTTTGGACGTGACCACGAATCCTCGCAGCAGGTTTGGTCATCCGAAGTTGGATATCCTGGAGCCGTCGAATATCGAGAGTTCTACCGCGATTTGGGTTGGGATGCAGACTACGAATATATCAAACCGTATGTTATGCCCAACGGTCAGCGCAAAAACGTCGGGATTAAGTACCACAAAATTACGGGCAAAGGTCTAGGTCTGGGTGACAAACAGCTTTATGACCCGTACTGGGCGCGTCAGAAAACGACAGAACACGCAGCAAATTTTGTCTACAATCGCGAACGCCAGGTCGAACACTTGTTCGACATCATGAAACGTCCGCCGATCATTGTTTCGCCGTATGATGCGGAGCTATTTGGTCACTGGTGGTATGAAGGTCCAATGTTCATTGATTACTTGTTCCGTAAGGCTTGGTTTGATCAAGAGACATTCGAGATGGCTCACTTAGCAGACTATCTGCGGACGCATCCGACTCAGCAAGTCTGCCGTCCGTCTCAGTCAAGTTGGGGCTATAAAGGTTTCCATGAGTACTGGCTAAATGAGACGAATGCTTGGATTTACCCGCATCTGCACAAAGCCGCAGAACGGATGATCGAACTCGCAAAACGCGAACCTGCGGATGAGCTTGAATGGAAGGCGCTGAATCAAGCCGCACGCGAGCTATTGCTTGCTCAATCGTCTGACTGGGCGTTTATTATGCGAACAGGCACGATGGTTCCTTATGCGATTAGAAGAACTCGATCGCATTTAATGCGCTTCAACAAACTCTACGAAGATCTCAACCATGGCAAAGTCGATTCTGGCTGGGTGGAAAAAGTAGAAGCGATCGACAATATCTTCCCCGATATCAACTATCGCGTTTACCGACCGCTCTAACCTGTGGAAGCGCAACCGAGAGAACTGGTTTTGTATGTCAAGGATCAAGGGTTGGTCCGCTTGAGGTTTGGTTTTCTGGGTTGCGCGATCGTCAATCTCGAATTTGGATCAGGAAGCGACTCGATCGAGTCGAGATGGAGAATTTGAGTGACACTCTCTTCGTGAGTCGATCTGCGGCGGGCAGAATGACGGCGAAGTGAGGAGGCTTTCAGGAGTTTTGTTAGTCAGGAAACTTTAGAAAAGTCTTATGCAAGTTCTTCATTTTAATCAAACGGATGTAGCAGGAGGTGCAGCACTAGCAGGCTATCGGCTGCATCAAGGACTGTTAGAACAAAACATTGATTCTCGATTCCTAGTCGCTCGTAAAGTTACTCAAAGCGATCGCGTTACTCAACTTCCTCCGCCTTCGCGCACAGAGCGACGAATTCAAAGCATCACTGATCCATTAGGATTGGCTCAAATTCATTTACTTTCGACCTTCAATCTGAGAAAACATCCGAGCTATCAAAGTGCGGATTTGCTCAATTTCCATAACTTGCACGATGGCTACTTTAACTATTTAGCGATCGCACATCTTACCCAACACAAGCCTGCGATTCTTACCCTGCATGATATGTGGTCGATGACTGGGCATTGTTCATTTAGCTATGACTGCGATCGCTGGAAGATTGGCTGTGGCAACTGTCCGGATCTCACGATTTTTCCACCCATGCGGCGAGATAGTAGCCATTGGGAATGGAAGCTCAAACAATGGGCTTATCAGACTGCAAATTTAACGATCGTAGCTGCGAGTCGCTGGCTTGCAGATGTTGCGAGAGCAAGCCCTTTATTTAGAAAATTTGCAGTCCATCATATTCCGTATGGGATTGATACTGATGTCTACAAACCGCTTGACCCAGAACAATGTCGAGCTAGATTGAACTTACCAAAAGGTAAGAAAGTTCTACTCTTTGTAGCAACCCATCTTCAGGAGCGACGCAAAGGTGGAGATTTAGTCGTGACCGCATTGCAACAGTTACCAGAATCGATTAAATCTGAGCTAGTTTTACTAACGTTAGGGGGCGGAGATGCTTATCAAACTGGAATTTCAACTCTTGCACTAGGGTATGTGAAAGACGACGACGAAAAAGCGATCGCATATTCTGCCGCAGATTTGCTCATCTTTCCAACTCGCGCAGATAATTTACCGTTAGTGCTGCAAGAAAGCCTTGCCTGTGGAACTCCAATGATTTCTTGTAATGTAGGCGGTGTAACGGATCTAGTCCGACCGGGTGTGACCGGGTACTTAGCAAAACCTGAAGATGTGAATGATTTGAAGCATGGGATTTTAGCGCTGTTAGAAGATGACTTCTTGCGGCAGCAGATGAAGCAAAACTGTCGAACGATCGCTGTTGCAGAATATCGCTTAGACAGACAAGCAGAGCGATACGTCGAACTATATCAACAGATTTTAAAGTAACCAGCCAGCATTGCAGTCAGTCGCTTGGTGCAACATCTCAGCTACTCCTGAATTGTCGAACGCTCAGTTCTGATGTCGCCTTTCTTTTTCTCACGCGCTTTATGGTCTTTCAGCAGCTTGCTTACCTTTGCCTGAATTGCAGAATGCTGCTCAACTCCCTCAAACGCATAGCGATTGTAGCCTGTGTTGATAATCAGCGCTTGCAAATAGTTCACTCGATCGGTTGGCAAGGGATGGGAAGCGAGCCAAGTCGGCGGTAGAGTTCTTTGCTTTTCTTCTTCTTGTTTGCGTAGGGTCACCATGAGATTGTACAAACCATCAGCGGCATAGTCTGTCGAAGCGAGGAGTCGAGTGCCTAGCACATCTGCTTGGCGTTCCATCTCTCGACTGTAGCTCAAGGTGGTAATGTCAGTGATCAATCCGCCCACATAAGGAATGAACTGCGTAATATTGGCACTCAATGTCCCTTCTGTGATCAATTGGAAGCTATGAGACAAAATCGCGTGAGAGAGTTCATGTCCCAAAAGTCCAGCAAGCTCGGCTTCAGAATTTGCTTTCTCGATCGCACCTGCATTGATAAAGACCTTTCCTCCAGGTAGCGCAAACGCATTGAGTTGATCATCTAGCACGACATAGAATTCGTACTTAAACTCGTTGCGTCCCGCTGCATGGGCTAGCTTTTGCCCAATCCGGGTCACATAGTCCTTGACCTCTTGATCGTCAACGAGATCAAGCTGACGTTTTGCTTGACGAACGACGCGCTCTCCAACTGCTGATTCTCCTCGCAACAGCAGAGCCGTATTTTGCACCGCTGTTAAAGGTCCAAATAGGCTTCCTGTAAGCGCATAGCCCAATGCACCTGTGATAATTCCCCCGATGAGATTGCCTCGCAGTCGGCTGCGGAGTTGTTTCTGATAGCGTTTCTGATAGTCGTCAGCAAGAGCCGTCAGGGCTACCGCTTCAGGATGATTGGGATTGAGAAGGGCGAATTGTCGAGACGCGATCGAGGCATCAATCCATTTTTCCTGCTTTGCCAATGCTGCGACTTTCGCTTTGATCAGTTCTGGCTGATTGGGATAGCGGGTTGCTGCTTTTTCTAAAACGGCTAAAGCTTGCTCGGTTTTGCCATACTTTTCGAGGGCTTCTGCATAGCGGATCTGCCCTGGAATAAATTGCGGAACTTCTTTGACGAGGAGTTCTAGTGGCACAAAGATGCGACTTTCTAAATTCTGTGCCAGTCCTGCTTCCGACTCGCGCCAGTAAACCTGCCCCGCAGGAGAAAGCTGAGTCGGTTCCGTGATCACTGCTTGAGTCTTCGCTTCGGTTGCGCCTTGAAATGGGGGTTTGACGGCTTGGTAGAGCGCGATCGCTTGAGCTTTGTCGCCAGCGCGGTAAAGTCGATCGGCTTCAATTAGTTTCTGCTCTCGCTCTAGTTGTTCTGGTGTTTTGGCTGGTTCAGCAGGCTTTTGCTCTGTTGGTTTTGGTTCGGCAGGTTTCTCAACGGTTGGCGTTGGGCTTGGGGTCGCTGCACTAGCAGAAATCGCAAAAATGACAGGTCGAATCAAAAACAAGATGGCGCAGCAAAGCGTGACAAATCTTGGAAAGTACCAGCGAAACTTTTGCCGGAAAACTTGTTTTTTCATCGGAGACGACCAAATTAAATTCTGGATGATATTTTCAACAATCGCACGAATTTCGCCCTTGGAACTGTCAGAATTTGACGCTTTGCAGATTCTTTATCACTGCGCCATCGCAGCAGAAAAATTGCATGAGAATAATCTCATTCTCCGGATAAGCTGTAATGATGAAACGAGAAGCAGTAACACTGGGAATGAATCATTAGATGAAATGGTTGCCGCTGCGATCGCACATGAAATCCGACGAAGAAAAGCTTTGGCTGGAGATGGCAAAATTAGCTTAGCCAATTCCCCAAATGTAGTAGATTGGCTCGCACGGATAAAGGTGGTGGGTGCCGGTGAACCGCTGGCCTGTGCGCAGTTCTGTGAGGACAGTCTGCACATCGGCAACGGTGCAGCGCATCCATTCGAGTTCAGGGTTCTCGAATCCCTTTTTAACCAGTGCGGCCCGCACTTCGTGATCGGTGAAGCTGCTGCCGTCGGTGCGATCGGCAGGCTCATCCAGCTCAATGCGGTAGTTTTTGATGGCGGCGGTTTTGAGCTGTTCAGCGATCCGCTGTTTGACGTTGCGAGTGGTTTGACCTACCTTGAGAAGTCCCTGGTGCGCCTCATCGTCGATGGAATAGGCATAAACCCGCAGCCGCACCTCTGGCTTGGGGAGAAGGATTTCTTCGATGCTCTTAGTCATCCTCAGAGGCTCCTGTGAGATCCATTGGCCGAACAACCTTCTCAATAAAGGCGATCTCACTAGCTGAGATGCCATATTTCGCGTAGAGATCCTCGTCCGTCCACGTCTTTGTCCAATCCTGAGTTGGCACGAAGGTGTAAACCTTGCGCGTTGTGTCTTGGGATGGCTTATGCAGAAGAATAAGGAGGCGAGTCAGCCGACAGGAGAGATAGGACAAGGCGCTTTCCGCTTCGCTCCTTGAGTCGAACGAACCGACGCAAAGATAAGTCTCTGAAGAGATGCTACCCGGCTCCCCGATGAATGGAGTACTGAGAATTCTATGCGGGTAGGTGTCTTTGTGGCGTTGGTAGATGAGAAGATGAGAAGATGAATTAGGCGGGAACAGGAACATCGCGGAACTTGAGATAATGGATTAACAATCGGATGGAATGTTTCAAC
>JALOOO010000265.1 GCA_025454375.1 Leptolyngbya sp. Prado105
CGGATCGATAATCCAATATTCAGCAATTCCCCGCAGCGCATATTCTTTGCGTTTTTCAACGTAATCACGATCGCGCGATCGTTGATCCTCTTCGCTATTTGAGACAACTTCAACTACTAGTGAGGGAGGCGGCATCTCTGCTGTCAGAACTCGACTTCCACTCAGAATTGCCGTGACAGATTCTTCTGTATGCACAACAAGATCAGGCTGGCGTGCTATGACTCTGGATGAACTAACAACAATCTGATGCCCAATCACCAATCGATAATGAGGAATTCCGAGATGTAAGAATGTCGCAAACAGAAAACTAACGATCAAATTATTAATCGGCATTTCCGGCGGCATCTCGACTAATTCTCCATTCACTAACTCATAACGGGTGTCAGTCCCGTCGTCATAGTCAAGATATTCCTCGATCGTTCTAAATCTCGGCTTAGCTTGGGTCATGGCTATTTTCCTCCTCAGCCAATCATAGCGGAGAAGTTTGCTCTGACGCGCGATCGGATTTGGGTGAGCGACACGACTTCATCCTCCTAGAATAGTGAATAGTTCTTCAAGTCTAGGATTATGCTCTCGACGTTTGTGATTACTTTGCGAGAAGGGGTAGAAGCGGCACTCGTGGTCGGAATTGTACTGGCATATCTGAATAAGGCGAATCGATCAGCGCTTAATGCTTGGGTCTATGCCGGGATTGGAGCAGGAATTCTTGCCAGTGTGATCGTCGGAGGTGCATTTATTGGAGTCCTGACGAGCTTAGATACGTCAAATCAACTCTATGCACCTGTGTTGAAGCCGCTGCTTGAAGCTGTGTTTGGGCTGATTGCGATCGCGCTTTTAAGCTGGATGCTGATCTGGATGACGAAGCAAGCGAAATCCTTGAAAGGTGAAGTTGAACAAGAAATCGATCGAGCCATTCAGGCTAATGCAGCTTGGGGCATTTTTGGCATCATTTTCTTTGCTGTACTGAGAGAAGGATTTGAAACAGTTGTATTTATTGCAGCGCAGTTTCAGCAAGGGAGTTCGCCTGTGATCGGTGCGATGGGTGGACTGCTTGGAGCAATAATGATTGGGATTTTGCTATTCAAGCTTGGAATCAAAATCAACCTCAAACAGTTCTTTCAAGTCATGGGGGTCTTTTTACTATTGATTGTCTCGGGTTTGGTCATTGGAGTCCTAGCACACCTGGATAAAAGCTTAGTTTTACTTGCTCAAATCAATCCGAATATCGCATGTGGAGGAGATTCCTGCATTTTGGGTGGATTGATTTGGGATACTTCGCGGGTGCTGCCTCAGAAGCAATTTCCAGGCGTGATTCTGCATACTTTATTTGGCTATGTCGATCGCTTTTATTGGGCAGAAGCGATCGCATATTTCACCTTCCTTTTTACCGTTGGCTCACTTTACTTTAGAAGCCTTACGGAACCAAAACAGGCAGTGCCTTTGGAATCACCTTAAAGTGTGCAGGCGTTGAGGTAGTAATCTCCCCATCGGTATTGATCGATTTTGCCTTGGGACAGTAGACGTAAAATTCCTGCCCTTCCCAAGTCTGTACCCAAGACGATCGCGTCTGTGTTCCCCGTCTCAAAGCAGGTAACACTGCGAGCATTTGCCACCAGTGATCAATCTCTAAACTGTACAAATCAAGCCGACCATCATTGATCGCAGCATCTTCTGCAACGGTCATGCCCCCACCATAGTAGCGACCATTGCCGACTGCGATCTGAATTGTTTTGACTTTCTGCGATCGTCCATTGATGATAATTTCTGCTTTAAATCTTCGCGACTTCCACAGAACTTTTAACGCTGTTGCTGCATAAGCTAGCACGCCCCAGCGTCGTTTGACGGATTTCGTCAGACCGCGCGTAATCTGTACACTCAAGCCCAAACTTGCCACATTGAAGAAATATTGACCATTTACCCAACCGAGATCGATATGTTCGATTTTTTGTCCAGCGACGACTTGACACGCTTCAGGCAAAGTGGACGGAATCCCTAAAGTTCGAGCCAGATCATTCGCCGTTCCCAATGGCAAAATCCCAAGCGGAAGCTGCGTTTCAACAATGCCTGCAACTGCTGCATTTAACGTGCCATCTCCGCCCCCGACGATGACTAGATCTACACGATCGCGATGTTCTCGAATCACCTGCGGCAGTAAATCAGGACGATCGCTCGAAGCTTCGATCAGTTCAAATCCGAGCGATTGCAATTGCGCGATCGCGGCTTCGAGTTGTTGTTGACCTTTACGAGCATTGCGATTGACCAGAAGTAGCGCACGATGAACCATGATAAGCATCAAAGTAAGGGAGCGAATGTCGCAATCTTAACGGATGTTGATCGTTCTCGCATGTATCTTTGGCGATTAGAATAGAGTCAACAATTGATCCCGATGAGAGAATGATCCACGGATTACTTGGCTGGTTGCGAGTGGGGCGAAGCGTTTAATTGCGGCACAAAATGCTTAAATGGGTGAAGCCAATTTTGCCGTAAATCTCGTGACTGAAACGCAACCGAAACCAAAACGCTCTCTTGCTGGAATTGCAGGCATTGTCGCACTCGCAACGCTGATTAGTAAAGTGGTTGGGCTGGTTCGCCAACTTGCGATCGCGTTTGCATTCGGGCTGGGGACGGCAAAAGCGGCTTACGATATTTCTGCAATTCTGCCAAGTTTCTTTCTGATTTTGCTAGGCGGAATTAACGGACCGTTTCATAGTGGCATGGTCAGCGCTCTGGCAAAACGCAAGAAAGAAGAGTCAGCGCCTTTAGTAGAAGCGGTTTCGACTCTAATCGGCGGGATCTTTTTGATTGTGTCGATTATCGTTTTTCTCTTCGCACCCTTCTTTATTGATCTGCTTGCGAGTGGATTACAGCAAACAGCGCAAGGGTTAGAAACAAGAGCGATCGCGATTCAGCAATTGCGAATCATGGCTCCGATCGCTTGGTTTGCAGGCATGATTGGGATTGGATTTGGCACACTGAATGCCGCCGATCAATACTGGCTCCCTTCGGTCAGTCCATTGCTTTCGAGTCTGACTTTAATTGTCGGAATTGGCATCTTTTTGCTGACGGCGGGATCAGCGAGTACTAACCCGAATTATGCCCTGATTGGCGGAATGGTGCTTGCGATCGGAACGCTGATCGGAACGATACTGCAATGGTTGATGCAGTTTTGGGCGCAGCGGCAAGCAGGATTAGGGCGATTTCGAGTGCGATTTGCGTGGAATGATCCGGGAGTGCAAGAAGTTTTTCGAGTCATGGGTCCTGCATTGTTCTCCTCTGGAATGCTGCAAATTAATGTCATTACAGATTTGACGTTTGCGGCATTTCTGCCCAACGCGGTTGCAGCCATTTCTAGTTTGGACTACGCCAACCTTCTGGTGCAAACGCCACTGGGAATCCTCTCAAATATGATCCTTGTGCCGTTACTGCCTGTCTTTTCTAGATTGACTGATCCCAGTCAACTGGGTCAATTAAAGCAGCGAATTCGCCAAGGGTTGCTCGGCACTGCGATCGCCATGTTACCGCTCAGTGCCTTGATCATTACGTTAGCAACCCCGATCGTTCGAGTCGTCTATGAAAGAGGCGCATTCAAACCTGAAGGCACCCAACTGGTTGCTTCTGTATTAGCGGCTTATGCTGTTGGTATGTTTGTTTACTTGTGCCGGGATGTGCTGGTTCGCGTCTTCTATGCGTTTGGAGATGGAGATACGCCGTTTAGAATTAGCATGGTGAATATTTTTCTAAATGCGTTTTTTGACTTTCTGTTTTACAAGCCGTTTGGGATTGTTGGGATTGTGCTTGCAACGGTCAGCGTAAATATCTTGTCAGTGCTTGCCTTGTTGTATTTTCTCAATCGGAAACTGGGCGGATTACCCCTTGCTGAATGGGGATACTCGATCTTAGGTTTAGCAAGTAGCAGTATTTTGGGTGGCACTGCTAGCTGGTTTGTGTCCAATGCGATCGCCAATCTCTCAGGTCTAAAAGGCTTCTTTCTCGCACTGGCTCAAAGTACTATCGCGGGTAGTATTGGGCTTGCGGTCTTTGTTTTACTAGCCAGTCAGCTAAGATTAGAAGAAGTGGATCAATTTATCGATCGTATTCGTCAACGTTTTAACCGATGAAACCTTACACCGTGATTTACGACGGGCATTGTAATCTCTGCTCGAACCTTGTCCAAGTTCTCGAACAAATTGATAAAGGCGACCGATTTCAATATCTGCCCATGCAAGATGAAGCAGGACTCGCGCAATTTGATGTAACCTCTCAAGATTGTGAAATGGGGATGATCTTGATTGATAACGCAACTCCCGATCGCAGATGGCAAGGCAGCAATGCGGCAGAAGAAATTGGGCGACTTCTACCCGCAGGAAATCTATTTGTCACGGCTTATCGAAATTTGCCGGGAATGAAATGGGTGGGCGATCGCGTTTATGCTCAAGTTCGGGATAATCGATATGCCCTGTTTGGTCGTCGATCGCAGACTTATCAAACGGCTTATCCTGCTTGTGATACTGCTTGTGATTCTTACTTCTCGAAATGATTTCTACAGTTCAACAGGCTCAGCGTTTAATGACGAGTTTCCAGCATTGGACAGGTAAAACGCTGATCAAAACCCCTGAAGCATTATTTGAAGCTCCATTTGTTGTCGTGTCTCATGGAACCGAAGCTGATCCCATCTTTAACTACGGCAATCAGCAAGCATTGACCCTATGGGAAGTCGATTGGCAAACCTTTACACGAATGCCATCAAGAAACTCAGCAGAACCCATGAATCAAGCAGAGCGAGCAAAATTTCTGGCTCAAGCAAAATCTCAAGGCTATATCAGTGACTATCGCGGCATTCGGATCTCTAGCACTGGCAAGCGATTTTGGATTGAGAATGCGATCGTTTGGACAGTTCTAGACGAGTTGAATCAACCTTCTGGTCAGGCTGCAACCTTCTCAAGATGGACTTTTATTTGCGATTCAACGAATCTCTGTTAGTGTTGGGGAGATCTTTTAACCTACCGAATGAAGGAGCAGATCATGATTCGGAATGTTACTCTCCATGCTTTCAATTGGCAGTATACGGACATCATCGAGAACCTTGATTCGATTCGTGCAGCAGGGTATGGAGCGATACTGATTCCCCCGCCGCTTTATTCCGATCCAAAAGGGGATCAGTGGTGGCAACGCTATCAGCCGAAAGACTATCGCGTGCTGCTCTCTCATCTTGGAGGTAAGCGAGATTTAGAGAATTTAATAGAAGCCTGCCATAGTGGAGCGTCTAGAATTCGGGTCCATGCTGATCTCGTGATCAATCACATGGCAAATGAAGCTCGTGAAGATCGCCTGAACTTTCCTGGAGAAGCTGAACTTGCGAACTATCAGGCTAACCCTGCTTTATTTGAAGAGAATCGACTCTATGGCGACTTGAGTGAAGGATTGTTTTCACCCTGGGACTTCAATCAAGCGGGAGAAATTGAAGGCGGCGAATGGAGCGATCGCGGAACAGTCCAGTACCAAAACTTATCAGGACTACCCGATCTAAAAGATTCCGATTGGGTCTTAAAACAGCAATATTTAATGGTCAAAGCGCTAGTTGAAATGGGCTTTGACGGCTTCCGTATTGATGCGATCAAACATATTACTGAGCGCATGATCGACAACATCGGTGATGTTCCAGAATTTCGCGATCGTTTCTGGTTTGGAGAAGTGCTAACGGGCAGTGAAAACGATGAGCGAATCTTTCTCAAGCCATTTTTGAGTGAAACCTGGATGTCTGCCTACGACTTCCCACTCTTTACCACGATTCGAGAAGCTTTTGGATTTGGCGGTTCGTTGCGTGCCTTATCGAATCCTCAAGCTCAAGATAATGCGCTCGCTTGGGATCGCGCGGTCACCTTTGTGGTGAATCATGATATTCCACACAATGATGGATTCCGGTTCTGGTTGTTGGATAATCAGGACGAACATTTGGCCCATGCTTATATCCTGGGACGAGATGGTGGAGTACCGTTGATTTATTCAGATCACAATGAGTCTAAACATGCTCAGGATAAGGATCGCTGGTTAGATATTTACAAGCGCCCTGATATAGTCGCAATGATTCAGTTTCATCAATGGATAGATATAATTCATTGCCTATTTACCAAGCTCGACATTTTTCCGGCAGTCTCACTCTGATATGAGCTGTTGGACTTCAGTTGGGTTTTTTGGAATGAATCACAAGTTCAGAATATCCAGCAGGAGAATCACAACGATTTCTTGTGCATGAGCATCAGTGCTTTCTCAGCCACATCACAAGACCTCCTGGCTGATGCCTCAACCGGTATCACCATAAGGGGTTCAATCCAGTAGTAACTCGATTTTACAGTTACAGGCTCGGAATGCCCCGTCGCATTGGAGCAAGCTAGGGAAATGAATTGAACTCGTCTCGTAGACGCAGGCTTGGATATCCCCACAAATGCGGCAAATGTTCAACGCGGTCCAGCAGTGACAAAGTTTCGCAGATGAAGCAAAATCAAAAACCCACAATTGTCAGATTTGCTTGAAAATATTGTAAATACCATCGATGTTCATCATTTAGAAAATTGTCGATGAAAAGTTCTTCGGTAAAATTGACCAAGTGCGATCATTTTTTTGACGCATTCGATCCCTATCACCTTTTCCTTCATCCTTGCAAGCGATTATTTTTGACCGAGGTTTCGAGCGTTAGGATGATGAAATGTACCATACGTCTGTTTTGGTTTTTGTCGACCTCGCACGGCTGCACCGGAGCGAGCGAATAGAAGCGACAAAAATTTCATGTTTTCCTCCTTCCCTTTCCGTTATTGCTGGCTCTTTCGATTATTGTTGGTCAGAATCGGTTTGGGGTTTCGAGTAACAATTTCAAGTTTCTGACCGAGTTCAAGGCTAAACTCGTGATCGGGGTTTTTGTGATTGTCAATGCTTCATTCCTCCGTCCGAACTCGCGTAGCTAGGACACCAACATTTTCGAGTTTTGTACACCGACTATTTTGGCTAATCGTGTT
>JALOOO010000051.1 GCA_025454375.1 Leptolyngbya sp. Prado105
GCATCACTCGCATCACTCGTCAGTAGCTTACTAGCCTGCTCAGATCATATTGCCAGCCGTATGCACATTATTAGTACCCGATTTACGTAGGCCTACTAGGAGTGTGTACACAGCACACTGTACAACTTTTGGCGGACGCAGTAAAAAGTTTGTGGAACTGGATCCACAGCCAACTCCCTGACACTCTCCTCTTTAATGAGTAATCATTACTAAAGCTAATCGACATTGCCCTAACTGAAGATTAACAGTGTTGTATTTTACAATTTGGCAGTCTCGATAGAATTGCTGAAACGCCTCACTTAGAGCAATCGCAAGCGTTGGAGCGCTCGTCTCTTCCCATTCGTCGAGAGTCGTGATCACTTGCTTCAATAAATTTAATTCTTTTTGTAACAAAAGCTTACCTTCTTTCAGCCAAATAGCGGAATCATTTTCTACACTTTTACCTATGTGGTTTGAGAGAGGGTTTATCCGAATCAGAGCCGTACACCGTGCATAACTATACTGGCAGAGAAAAATTTCAGATTGCTGAGGGGATTTACGCTGAGGACTGCAATTCGGATGATGCGGTATTTCAATCGGCTGCATCAAGCATTGGGCAAGGGTTTTCTGTAAATAGGTTGCAATGGCTCGATCGCCAAATTCAAAGACCAATCTGCCTGTCTCCGTGTTACTGACCGTGAGATCACGGAGGAGTGCTTTTTCAGTCTCTCTACCTGAAGAATCAGACGGAGAGGAGTTCATAAAGTAGAGGATTTGATCCGCAATTTCCGCAGGTGTCTGAGTTGATTCGGTCGCCAATTGCAGCGCGATCGCGGAGGAATATGCCGCTACCGAAGTCTCACTTTTAACACGTTTAAGGATTGAGTGAGGCGCTAGAAGCCTTGTATCTTGTAATTTTGTTTGCAGATCCGAACTTTCGATCGAGTGATTTGCTACTTCAACATCTTTCCTAAGAGAGATTGCCTCACAAATTTTCAGCAGTAACAATGAGCGGAGCGTAGGATAAGTGATCTTTGGTAGGTTACAATTCACAGTAATTACGGTTGGCGCTCTGAAATGGGATGGGTTTCGGTTCAAAAAGTTCAAAAATGTCAGCAGTTTATGATTAATTCTGTAAAGATAACCGTGCTCTCACTGGCAAAGGGTCATTTTCTACGTATGATCTCGTAAGTCAGCGAAATCTAGGCAACCTCTTACATCGGTTGATCAATTCTCCTGGTTCGCCTGTGACTTTCTTGCATTTTGCTGACGACTCAGCGCTTGTCAAAGTCCCATTGTTCTCAAACAGCCTATAACTTATGTACTCAGTCAATTCTCCTCAAAATTCCGATGCGGCTCGTCCGTTCCTGACCTGGCAACGGATCATCGATTGGGCACAGGAACATTATCGTGTTCGTAATTTTAGTAAGGATGAGCGCGTTCCCACTCGTCCAGGTTTGCTCTATTTGGTTCAGAAAGGAGCAGTTCGTCTGGTGGGAACGGCTCAAGTGAATGCCACAGCGAGTAATGCGACTCGTTTAGCTCGAATTAGCCCTGAAGAGGCGTTTTTGGGATTTGTGGGCACAGGACAACCATTTGAAATTGTGGCTCAGTCGCCGTTTACGCTTCAAGCATATGCACATGTGGATCAGACTTCGGTTGTGTGGATGTACTGGCATGATTTAGATAATTGGCCTCATTTTCGTCGTGAGGTGTTGGATGCGTTTCGGTATCAGCATCAGCGCAAGTTGTTGTGGTTAAGTACCTTGGGTCAGCGTCGCACGATCGATCGACTCCTCGGCTTTTTGACATTGCTGATCGAAGAGTATGGAGAGCCGACGGATGAAGGATATTGCCTGCCATTTCCGTTGACGCACGCTCAGATTGGCAGTGCGATCGGCTCGACGCGGGTGACGGTGACAAGGTTAATGGGTAAATTGCGCCAGAAAGGCATGATTAAGACGCAGGGTGATAATTTGCTGTGCTTGCCAACCGATTCAATCATTGCTCGCTCAGAAGGAAAACTGAACGAAAATTAGATGGGGCTGGTTGCTGTGAAGGTTTGAAATTGAAAAACGCGGGGTTCTTAGTGAATACCCGCGTTTTTCAATTGGTTTGATTGCGATCGTGGTTTTGGGCGATTCAATCAATTTCGCCAGATTTACCGAATCGATGGGGCAGAAATGGCTTGAACTGCAACGGCATCATCCGCCGCCGATTTCTGACTTGCCAGGGTGGGCACTTCATCACGCAGACGCGCCGTTAACTGCATTGTTTTCGAGTCATAAATCTGAGTCAACATCTTCGGATAAAATCCAATTCCAATAATCGGAACTAGCAGCGAGGCAATAATAAAGACTTCGCGTGGCTCCGCATCGATTAGATTTTCATGCGAGGTTAGCTCTTTGTTTTCAGGACCGTAGAAGATTTCGCGCAGCATCGACAACAGATAAATTGGAGTCAAAATTACTCCGATCGCGGCTAATGCAACCACGATCACCCGGAAGGTCATACTGTAGGCATCGCTCGTGGCAAACCCAACAAATACCATCAATTCCGCTACAAATCCGCTCATTCCTGGCAATGCCAATGATGCTAATGAACAGGCGGTAAACATCGAGAAGATCCTCGGCATCTCCTTACCCACGCCCCCCATCTCATCCAGCATTAAGGTATGAGTACGATCATAGGTTGCTCCCACCAAGAAGAACAAACTTGCGCCGATCAAGCCATGTGACACCATTTGCAGTACCGCACCGCTCAATCCCAAATCGGTAAAGGACGCGATCCCAATCAGCACAAAGCCCATGTGAGAAATGGACGAGTAAGCAATTTTTCGCTTCAAATTGCGCTGTGCAAATGAAGTCAATGCCGCGTAGATGATATTAACGACCCCTAAAATGATCAAAGCGGGTGCAACCACCGCATGAGCCGCAGGCAGCATTTCGGCATTCATCCGAATCAGAGCATATCCGCCCATCTTCAAGAGAATTCCAGCCAAGAGCATGTGAACCGGTGCAGTTGCTTCACCATGAGCGTCGGGCAGCCAAGTGTGGAGCGGAATAATCGGCAACTTTACGGCATAAGCAATCAAGAAACCTGCATAAATCCACAGTTGGAAATTCAGAGGGAAATCTCGATGGGCCAAAGTTTGCATATCAAATGAGGGGGTTCCGCCGTAGAACGCCATTGCTAAAGCGGCAACTAAGATAAACAGCGAACCGCCTGCGGTGTAAAGAATGAACTTCGTCGCTGCATACAGCCGCTTTTTCCCACCCCAGATTGAGAGCAAGAAATAGATCGGAACGAGTTCAAGCTCCCAGGACAGGAAGAACACCAGCATATCCTGCACAGCAAATACGGCAATCTGTCCGCCGTACATCACCAGCATCAGGAAATAAAACAACCGAGGTTTGAAGGTGACAGGCCACGCTGCCAGAATGGCAAGCGTTGTGATGAATCCCGTCAAAATCACGAGCGGCATCGACAACCCATCGACTCCCACTGACCAATTCAAATCGATCTGAGGAACCCAAGCATAACGCTCAAACAACTGCATCTCAGGATTTGAGAAGTCGTATTGCGTGTAGAAGGTATAGACAATGAGCAGAAAATCAAGCAAGCCGACAATTAGGGAATACCAGCGAACGGTTTTGCCGTCTTTGTCAGGGAGAAAGGGAATCGCGAGTGACGCAACGATCGGGAAAAGAATGATCGTGGTCAGCCAAGGAAAAGTTGCTGTCACCATGCCTACTGTTAAGATTTGTTTATGAGTAGAAGAAGAAGTCGTATGGATTCGTGATACGACGATCCTAAGCGGATCTTTTTGAAATCCAGAGATTGTTAAGACTATTTGCAGATGAAGCAGGGTGAGGCGACCCTCCCCTGCTTTAGCCACCTCAGGTTACACCGGAGAAAACGACGAGTCCCAGAACCGCGACGAAAATAATCAGTGCGTAGAACTGAGCGCGTCCGTTCTCGAAGTATTTCAGCCCTTCACCCGTTAAGACGGTGGCTAATCCTGCAAGGTTAACCACGCCATCTACGACTTTGGAATCGACTTCCAACACTTGACGCGCTAAGCGACGACTTCCTTGAACAAAGACTTCGTTGTAGATTTCATCGAAGTACCATTTGTTTTTCGACAAGCGATAGAGTGCCGGGATTTTTTCGGCGATCGCGCTGGGGTCAATCTTGCCTCTGAGATACATTAGCGATGCCAAAGTAATCCCAATTAAGGCGATCCCGACTGAATTGCCGCCCATGATCAAGAACTCAGGCAGATTGACAGCTTCACCCATTTCAACCGTTTCGCCTGGAGCGTGAATGAAGTGTTCAAAGTAGTTAGCAAATGGGGTTCCAACTAAGCCGATTAGCATCGATGGGACTGCCAGAATCATCAGCGGCAGAGTCATCGAGATCGGAGATTCATGCGGTTCGCTGCTGTGGTGATCCTCGTGAGCGTGATCGTCAGCAGGTGCTTCGATCGTCAGTTCACGCGGATCCATTGCCCCCGGACCAAATGCCAAGCCTGCAAGTTGAAGCTGTTCATTTTTAATCGTCTGTTTCACTTGCACGCTCGTGCCTCGGAATCCGCCTTCAAACGTGGTGAAGTACATCCGGAACATATAGAACGCAGTAATTCCAGCCGTTGACCAGGCAATTCCCCACATCAGCGGATTTGCTGCAAAGGTCAAGCCGAGAATTTCATCTTTTGACCAGAATCCAGCAAAAGGCGGAATTCCACAAATGGCGAGTGTTCCAATCAAAAAGGTGGTGGCAGTAATCGGCATATATTTCCGCAGACCGCCCATCATTCTCATGTCTTGGGCATAAGCTGCATCGTGACCGACCACGGATTCCATGCCGTGAATCACCGAACCGGACCCCAAGAACAGCATCGCTTTGAAATAAGCGTGAGTCATCAGGTGGAACAAGCCAGCACTATATGCCCCGACACCCATTGCCATTACCATGTAGCCAAGCTGCGACATGGTGGAATAAGCCAAGCCTTTCTTGATGTCGTTTTGGGTGATGGCGATCGAGGCTCCGAGGAAGGCAGTGAAGCATCCTGTCCAAGCGATCGTATCCATCACGACCGGAATTCCCTCAAATACTGGGAACATACGCGCGATTAAGAACACCCCTGCTGCAACCATCGTCGCCGCATGAATCAAGGCTGAAATCGGAGTCGGCCCTTCCATCGCATCAGGAAGCCAGACATGCAGTGGAAATTGCGCCGATTTTGCGACCGGACCTAAAAACACCAAAATCGCGAACAATGCAGCAATAAAGCCACTGAGCGATCCCGTTGCCACCTGTTCTTGCAATCTTGCTCCGATTTCCCCAAAGTCAAAGCTTCGGGTTGCCCAGTACAAGCCTAAAATTCCGAGGAGCAAACCAAAGTCACCGACCCGGTTCGTCACAAAGGCTTTCTGACAAGCATCGGCTGCCGCCTTGCGGGAAAACCAAAACCCGATCAGCAGATAGGAACACATCCCCACCAGTTCCCAGAAGATATAGACCTGCACCAGATTTGGACTGATGACTAGACCCAACATCGAAGAACTGAAGAGGCTTAAATAAGCATAAAAGCGTACATAACCCGGATCATGTGCCATGTAGCCATCGGTGTAAATCATCACCAAGAAGGCGACTGTAGTCACCACGACCAGCATCAGCGAAGAGAGGGGATCAATCACATATCCCATCGTGAGACGGAAATCCCCGGCTGCTGCCCACTCGATCGATTGAGTGAAGGGTGCATGTCCTTGAAATTGGCTCCAAAATAAAGCAAACGCATAAGTCATCGCCGCGCCAATCAGAGACACGATGAAGATAGAGTTCGCTTTTCTGAGCTTGTTGACATCCTTGTTGAAGGTGATCAGCCCCAAGCCGACTAGCATCGCGCCCGCCAGCGGCAGGACGGGGATGATCCAGGCGTACTGATATATCGATTCCATCGCTCGCGCCCAAAGTTTAAGAGTTCGTTACATTACCAGAGTAGTCAATTTCGGTTGCCCTGGTTCATTCTGGATTTTAAGCCAGAGCCATCAATTTGCTTGATAGTCTCTATCATCCAGGATTTCTAATTTGTTTATAGACAACATCTGCATAGAGAAGGGGAAAAGTGGCAGGTTGTCTTAACAATTCGCAGCACGATCGTCGTCTTTTTTGCCAATCGTCAACAAAAATTGCAGGGCCAAAACCGGAGTCTTAATTTGCTCTAAACTCTGGAAAAGTGCTTTAAGTATTAGATACCAAAATGAAGCCCCATTTTTTGGCAGTTAAGCTTGCAATCCTCACCTGTTTAGTTCCTGTCAGTGCGTCTGCTCAGTCGATCGAAGGGTTTACGATTTTTGGCGATAGTCTTTCGGACAATGGCAATGCGTTTAGAAATACAAACGGATTAGTGCCACCGAGTCCGCCTTATTTCCAGGGTAGATTTACCAATGGTCCCGTTTGGATAGAAGATTTGGCGACAAAATTGAATGGGACAACGACGACGTTCAATTTTGCGTTTGGAGGGGCGACGAGTGGGACAGCCAACACGGTTACGCCGCTGCTTCCGGGCGTAACGACTCAGGTCAATGGCTTTTTACAATCCTTGCCTGCTGTGAGTTCAAATCGGGCGTTTGTGGTTTGGGCAGGGGCGAATGATTATCTAGGCGATGGCGTAACGAATCCAGCGATCCCGGTTGGGAATATTTCGACGATTTTGCAGCAGTTGTCCACGGCTGGCGCGAGGACACTCGTCGTGCCGAATTTGCCGGATTTGGGGCGGATTCCAGGCAGTCTGGGAAATCCAGTTCAAAGTGCTGGATTGACTCAGCTTTCAGCCGCGCATAATCAAGGATTACAGGCTTCTTTAAGAACGTTGGCGCAGAGTAATCCGAATTTGAGCATTGTGCCGATCGATATTAATGCGCTGTTTAATGAAGTCCTGCGCGAACCGACTCGATTTGGATTGACCAATGTGACGCAGCCTTGCCTCGGCACAGGTGCGAATTGCGATCAGTTTTTGTTCTGGGATCAGTTACATCCAACCGCAGCAGGACATCGGCTCATTTCAGAATATGCGCTTGCGCTTTTGAATGCGCCTCAGTCTGTTGCGCCTCAAGCTGAAATTGCGTTGGGAGTGGCACGTTTTCCGACTCGGGATTTGAATGGTCGATTGGCAGCGCTGCGGAGTCCGGTTCAGAACCCGACTCAGAGACTTGGAGTCTTTGTAAATGGGGATTTTAATTTTGGCAATCGGGATACGAGCGTAGGATTTGATTTTGATACGAAAGGCGTAACAGTGGGCGCAGATTATCGCATGACAGATGATCTGGCGTTGGGGTTGGCGTTGAACTATGCGCGAAACAATAGTGAGTTGAATAACAATTTAGGAGAAGTGGATGTCGATAGCTTCTCGGTTTCGGTCTATGGCAGCTACAGCCGAGATAGATTTTATGCCGATACGCTGCTGAATTTTGGCTGGAATAAGTTTGAGATTGAACGTAATCTAAATGTGACAGGATTTCGATCTGCGACGGCTGAACCGGATGGGAAGCAATTCTCGGTTCGGTTCAATTCTGGCTATAACTTTGGCTCGAACGAACTCGCAGTCGGTCCAATGGTTGGAGTGCGCTATACCAAAGTGAAGATCGATGGCTATACCGAAAGTAATGGCAGTATTTTGAATCTGACGGTGCCTGATCAAGAGGCGGATTCTGTAATTCTCAATGTCGGGGCGCAACTGTCTTATGATTTTCGCTCTCCCTCAGCGACGATCACGCCGTTTATTGCTGCAAATTATGAACATGAGTTTGCCAACGGCAGCCGCGAGATTGTGACGGAGTTGGCGAGTCAGCCGGGAATTCCAAATCGAATTCGGACGGGAGAACCCGATCGAGATTTTGTCCGCTTGAGTACGGGGGTGCAGGCGCAGTTTGCGAATAATCTCTCGGTTGGAGTCGGGTATGAGACGATTTTAGGCAAACAAGATGTCAGCGATCATGCGGTTCAAGCACAATTGCGATATCAATTTTGAATGCGTCGTCAAACGCCTCGGATCAAAGCTAATTTATCCGGGGCTAGACCAGGTTAAATTCTTTCACAGCGGGCAGAAAATTGGCATTCTCGTGAGTCGATCGACTTAGTTTGATCAAAACAAATCTCTGAATCGGTTCTAATGCTGCCCATTGAGATAGTGAGATCTCAATGCCCACTGTTTCAGCTTTCTGGGTCACACTTTCAGGAATCGCGTTGGGATGATTCCAAGCAGGATTTGGGTCAATTTCTAGATCGGTTGCAGCTTCTCCTGTTCGTTGCTCCACCAGTTGATGCAATAGATCGTGGTAGGTGCGAATTTCGGGTTCAGAACCGCATGGTGTTTCGATCGCTTGATAGCGATCGGACTCAGTAAACTTATTCCACTGGTGCAATTTCAGCTTGACTCCGCAAGTATCCAACTTGAAGCGCACAATCATAGGAATACAGCGCAGCGAATCAACAAAATCAGATTCAAACTGAAAGAAAGGATTCATGTGACGATTCCTTTAGTGACTGCTTTTTGGAGCAACATTTCGCACGATCCAATAGCTAATCGAAAGTGCAAAAATCGCAGTTGCTAGCGCGATTAGATCAATTCCAGCCGTTTTTTCTAAATCGAGAATGATGATCTTTCGAGCCACTGCAATGAGTGAAGTGACAATTACTAACTCTACCTGAATGACATGTTTTCTTAAGTAAGCTGTAATGTTTTCTAGAATTTCAAATGCAATCAAAACATTTAGAAATAATCCAAACGTTGTAAATAAGATTTTGCCTGATTCTTCACTCGGAAAGGGCGAAGAAAGTTTAACAACTAAAAAAGCTCCTAATTGAAACACTGCAAGAAAGATCACGAGCAGCATCATAATCGATAGAATCTTCGATACCCATACCTCGACACGCCCCAAAAGCCCGAGAAAATTGTCGTCTTTCATAAATTCTCGCACCGATTTCAACAGGGAATGCCGCATAAATACCTACCGTCTCTACTCTTGTGAGCATACAGAAGCCAGGGGATCACAGTAAAGAGAACGGTAAATTTCTAAACATCAGGAATCTTATCAGGCAGGATTGGGTGAAGTCTATAGTTACCGGAGAATGCTTTGCTCAAACCTGAAAAAGTTACCCGGATCGTATGTCTGTTTCACTGGCTTTACCCCTTGCCAGTTACCTCTATGGTGGGGCAGACAGGTTGCCAGGTTTTAACCGGACGATCGCAGTTCAGAAAATTCGTGCGCCAGAGGTTGGATCGAATAAGAAAATGCGATCGAGATCAAATCGCAACGGCACTCGATCGCCCAATTTCAGATTTAATTCTGGAGGAGTTTGTAAATTTACAGCGCATCCTTCCAAGATTACGCGCACTAAACTCTCGCGACCCAACGGTTCAATCACGCTAACTAAGCCAAAACAATGCGGATTCGCAGCCTCGATCTCAATATGCTCTGGACGAATTCCGAACTCATATTGCCCAGGCGCAACATTCAAAGACCCCGTAATTGCTTGATCTCCAATCCGAAACTGTACTCCCGTAAATGTCACAGGAATCAGATTCATCGGCGGACTTCCGAGAAAAGTCGCGACCATGCGATTGACTGGGCGATCGTAGATTTGCTGCGGGGTGCCAATTTGCTGAATTTTCCCGCGATCAAGAACCACAATCTGATCGGCTAATGTCATCGCTTCAACTTGATCATGCGTGACGTAGATTGTCGTAATTCCGACCTGTTGATGGAGTTGCTTGAGTTCGGTTCGGGTGCCATCTCGTAACTGTGCATCTAAATTTGATAGCGGCTCATCTAAGAGAAAGACTTGCGGTTGGCGAGCGATCGCGCGACCTAATGCGACTCGCTGCTGCTGTCCCCCGGATAACTGTCGCGGTTTACGCTCCAAGAGATGACTAATCTCTAAAATTCTGGCAACCTTTTCGACCTGCGCTTGAATCGTACTCGACTCGACCTGGCGCATTTTTAACCCAAATGCAATATTCTCAGCGACGCTCAGATGCGGATAAAGCGCGTAGTTTTGAAACACCATTGCGACATCGCGTTGACGCGCTGGAATTTGATTCACTAGGCGATCGCCAATGTATAAATCTCCCGATGTAGCAGATTCTAGACCTGCGATCGTTCTTAAAATTGTCGATTTTCCGCAGCCAGACGGACCCACTAGTACCCAGAACTCGCCGTCTGGAATCTTAAAGCTGATATCTTCGATCGCGGCTGACTTACTAAATTTGCGCGTCACTCTGTCAAGCTCTACTGTCGCCATGATTAATAACTGATTTGAATCGTAAAACCTGCTTAAAGATTAGAGAATCCAGTCTATCTTAAGTGATGTCATTTTAATACCATTGTAATTTAATATAGTTCTAGCGCGTTCAATTTGAATGTTTTGGTAAATCAGAGTTCCAGTTTAAATTCGTTGCAAGTTCTGATCGTAGAAGATGAAGCGGTAACGCGGACAGCGTTAATAGTTCTTCTAGAGTATCAGGGCGCGATCGTCACTGCTGTCGGTTCTATTCAAGAAGGAATTCAAGCGATCGAGTCTGGATTACAGCCAGATGTATTAGTGAGTAATATTCGCTTACCTGATGGGAATGGAGCAAGAGTTTTAGACGCGATTCGGAGGCAATCTGTCGATCGTCCTAGAGTAGCGATCGCGCTGACTGGGGAGGAGATTGAAGCGATTCGAGTCGATCCAGAGTCGGCAGGGTTTCAGGTCTATTTACCGAAACCCTATGATTCGAGAATTTTGTTGAATACGATCGCCCGATTGATAGGCGCTTGAGAACCGGGGTAAAGTTGCGACTAAGCGGATTTCTAGGTAGCTATGTCGCAGTATATTCTCAAACGGCTGTTGGGATTGATTCCGGTTCTGTTGGGTATTACGTTGGCTGTTTTTCTATTGTTGCGGTTGATTCCAGGCGATCCTGCGATCGTATTGGCAGGAGAACGCGCTACACCTGAACAGGTCGCGGCTTTGCGCACTCAGTTGGGGTTGGATCGACCGTTATTTTTGCAGTATTTCGCATTTGTCGGAAATCTATTGCAGTTGAAATTGGGCAATAGCATTTTGACGGGAATTCCAGTTTTAGATGAGATTCGCACCCGATGGGCAGCGACATTTGAGTTGTCGATCGCGGCGATTTTTGTTGCAGTGGTGATTGGAATTCCGGCAGGAATCATTGCGGCGGTACAAAAGAATCGCTGGCAGGATCAATTGACGATCGCGGGTTCACTCCTGGGCGTTTCGCTACCCGTCTATTGGTTGGGGTTGCTGTTGATTTATCTGTTTGCCGTGACGTTGCGATGGTTGCCCCCGGCTGGAAGACTTAGCGTTGGTATTCCATTACAGCCGATTACAGGGTTCTATGTTCTCGATTCGATTCTAAGATTGAATCTAGTCGCATTGATTGATGTGATCACGCACTTGATTCTTCCTGCATTGACGTTAGGAACGATTCCGCTGGCAATCGTGGCAAGAATTACCCGCAGTGCAATGCTCGAAGTTTTAAATCAAGACTATATTCGGACAGCAAAAGCGAAAGGATTATCCGATCGACGAGTCATTTGGCGACATGCCTTAAAGAATGCACTGTTGCCGATCAACACCACGATCGGGCTGCAATTTGGGACGTTACTGAGCGGGGCGGTTTTGACCGAGACGATTTTCTCCTGGGCTGGGATCGGCTCTTGGGTTTATGAGGGAATTTTGACGCGAGATTATCCCGTGGTTCAGGGTGGAGTCGTCTTGATTGCGATCGTGTTCGTCTTGATCAATTTGCTGGTGGATTTGTCTTACGCGATCGTCGATCCGAGAGTGCGTTATGAATGATTCAAGATCGATCGGGCGATTCTGGCAGTCGATTTCAGGCAGAATCGGACTCGGTTTGACGGGATTTCTTTTCGCCATCGCACTGCTTGCGCCCTTTGTGCGTCCTTACAATCCCAGCAGAAATTTCAAAGATCGATTGTTAGCTCCAAGTTTGACGCATCCTTTTGGCACAGACGGATTAGGACGTGACTTGCTGACGTACATTTGGCACGGGATTCAGACTTCGTTGCTGATCAGTCTCGTTTCAGTGGGAGTGGGCGCTTTGATTGGGTTGAGTTTGGGCTTGTTGGCGGGTTATTTTCGCGGTTGGATCGATGCGATTCTAAGTTGGATGACGGATATTCTGTTAGCGTTTCCATCGATTTTGTTGGCGATCGCGATCGTGACGGTTTCAGTAGATCCCAGTCTGAAGACGGTGATTCTTGCGGTTGGAGTTGTGCAGATTCCGATTTATATTCGTCTGACTCGGAGTGTGGTTCTCTCATTGCGAGAGCAAGAATTTGTCCAGGCAGCGAAAGCGCTAGGAGCGACAACCCCCCAGATTATTCTGAAACACATTTTGCCTGGAAGTCTAGCACCGATCATTGTGCAAGCCTCTTTGTCTCTCGGAACGGCAACGTTAGAAGCCGCAGGACTTGGATTTTTAGGATTGGGAGCGCCCCCACCGACTCCAGAACTTGGCACCATCTTGGCGGATGCAGTTCGAGATGGCTATTTGAGAAGCGCACCTTGGACGACGATTTTTCCAGGGATCGCGATCACGTTGATCGTGTTAGCGTTTAATTTACTAGGAGATGGACTGCGTGATGGATTTGATCCACGATCGAGATAATTTTTCTATGGATGAGATTAAAATTTTACTTGACGCTCTAAAAGATCCAGATGAAGAAGTGCGTGCTGATGCAACTCAAGCACTGTGGCAGATTTGGTTTTCACAAAAAGGGGCGGTCGGACTGCATACTCTGCAACGAGCGCAAGTGCTTCTAGAGTCAGGGCAAGCCCTTGAGGCAGAGAGCGTTTTGAGTGAATTGCTCGAACATCAGCCAGATTTTGCCGAGGCGTGGAATCGTCGAGCCGTTTTGTACTTTGTGCAGCAGCAATACCGTCGAGCGATCGCCGATTGCGAAAAAGTGCTGGAATTGAATCCAATCCATTTTGGAGCGCTGCATGGTTTGGGGCTTTGTTATGCGGCAATAGGCGATTACCGAGATGCGATCGCGGCATTTCGGCAAGCGCTAGAAATTCAGCCTTACGCGATCGAGAATCAGCGGTTAATTTTAGAATGCACGGCAAAATTAAGTTAAAACCACTCTTAAATCTGGCACAGGGGGGATATTCAGTTTGAAATTAGGATGAGATGATATAAAAGTGTGAGGAGTAAGTTACAAAATCGCAGAAACCCCTGAAGTCGAAACACGGACAGACGCTCAGGGGTTTTTGTTTGAACAGGTTTCAGGCTTCTTTGGATTTGCTGCTGCGGTAGATACGGCGACGAACCAGAAATTCGGGAATATCGATTTTGAGATCTTCGTTGAAGGGGTTCGATCGAGGAGTGGATTTGAGATCCGGGGGCGCAGAAGTATCGATCGTTGCTAAGAGTTCAATCACTTCAGACGGGAGTTCTTGATTGCTCAGCAGTTGTTTGAGTGAAATGGCTTTTTCTTGCAGAACTTGAAAGCGAGTTTTCCAATGCTGAATTGCTGTCTCATGCTCGCTTGCTTGTTGAGCTTGGCTGAGAATCTGCTCTTGCATCTCTGCGGCTTGACTTTCGAGTTCGGTCATCCGACGCTGGGTTTGCTCTCGATCGAGTTCCAATTCCTGACAGACTTGCTGCATCAGAGCTTGAGTCGTCATATGTCGGGCAATTCGACCTTCTAGCGTTTCAGCCTGAGTTTCTAACTCCGTAATCCGAATCTGAGCAATCTGCTTGTGCGCTTCAAGATCGTGCAGTTGCTGACGGCGAAGTTGTAGCTCGGAGTGTAAAACTTTGAGTCTTTGATCATTTTCAGAAGGTTTTCCTTCCACAAAATCACTATCGAACTGCGCCTTTAAGACATCGAGTTCGGTCTGTTGCCGAATTTTCGCGGCATCGAGCAGCGCTTGATATTCCTGTTCGCGCTCTTGAGCTTGTTGGACTCTCGCTTCGAGTTCGGCTTTTTGTTGAGCAAATTGAACTTTCAAATGGTGAATGGCTTGCTGTTGCACATTCGCAATTTCTTCTGTCGAAGCTAATTGGCGTTCGAGAAACCGTTGATCGACAATTTGCGATCGCAGGTCACTCAGACTCGCGATCGACTGATCTAATGCCATCTCTAGATCTCGGATTCGACGCTGTTGTGTCTGTACTCGGTCTTGAAGGAGTAAAAAATCTGGCGCAACCGAAACGGGAGGAGAATCCCCTGAGATCAAACTAAGTTGCTCTGCGTGATCCGGCTCTGCCACCGACTGATCCTCCAATCATCCGCTTCCATTAATTATATGCAGATTTAGATTCTTGGCTCTTCGGGAAGTTTGACCACTTCAGGCGGCTTGACAGAGTTAAGTGACCAGCGATATTCGATCGAAATATGCCGCCGTTCGAGTTCTTCTTCAAAGTGTTTCTGTTGAGACAACGCTTTTCGTAGAACAATAATTAACTGCTGCACCTGTTCTCGTTGACCCGATCCCACAGCAGACATGGTTTGACGCTCTAACAGTTGCAGTAGCAACTCATAGTGGATATGCGATGGAAGAGGTATCGGTTCCATGAATTAAGTCACGAAGGGGTAATTGAAAAAGAGCAACATTTATTCTGACTCTAAATGTTTAGGCTCTTAGAACTCAAGCCTTTAATCTAAAGAATTAATATGCTCTTAGTCTAGCGCCAAATCACTTAATGCTGAATCAGTTGTGCGAGGGCCTGTCCGGGTTCGGGTTGTTTGATCAAAGATTCACCAATCAGAACGGCAGAAGCGCCAGCTTTACACACCCGCGCGAGGTCTTCAGGCGTGTAAAGTCCTGATTCGCTGACGATCGTGATATTTTTTTCGGTCAAAATTTCATGTCGCGCCTGCAAAATCTCTTCTGTTATTTTCAGATCAACTGAGAAGTCTTTCAGATTGCGATTATTAATCCCGACTAAAGTGGCTCCCTCAAGCGCCAGAACTCGATCGAGTTCTATCAGGGTATGAACTTCAACTAACGCTGTCATGCCAAGCGTTTTGGCAATTTTGAGGAAGTATTGCAAATCTCGATCGGATAAAACGGCGGCAATCAGCAAAACGGCATCTGCGCCATGCAGTCTTGCCCACTGCATCTGATAGGGGTAAATGATGAAGTCTTTGCACAAAAGGGGCAAATCCACAGCTTCACGGATTTGAGCCAAATATTGGAAGCTGCCCTGGAAAAATTTGGTGTCGGTGAGGACGGAGAGACAGGATGCGCCTCCTGATTGGTAGCCAATTGCGATCGCGACTGGATCGAAATCTTCCCGAATCACGCCTTTGCTGGGAGAGGCTTTTTTGACTTCGGCAATGACGGCGGGTTTTTGGGGGCTATTTTTTAAGGCGGCTAAGAAATCTTTGGGAGCAGAAACATCTTTGAGTTTGCGCTGAAGTTCGAGCAGGGGTAGTTTTTCTCGCAGTTGATCGACTTCGGTTTCTTTGTGCCAGATGATTTCTTCGAGGATATGATTCGGTTCGCTATCGGGCGTTTTGATTTGGTAGCGCAGTTCTTCAATTGCGATCGAAGGATTCGGGGGACGACGACGAATTTCCATCTTGTGGGGGTTAGGTAAAGGGATCTAATTTGGGAGTTAGGCGGAATCACTTGCAAACAAAGCGAGAAATCAATGCGCGGCTGCCCGCTTATACGCTTCATCCAAAATTTCCGATAAGGTCGGATGCGTATGCACCAAGAATGCCAAAGACTGAACCGATTCGCGTTTCGCGATCGCATTTGCCGCTTCTTGAATTAGATCTGCTGCATGAAGTCCAATAATATGAACTCCTAAAACTTCACCATTATCTTTGCGGAAAACAATTTTTGCGATCCCTTCCGATTCACCCTCGGCCAGCGCTTTCGCATTGCCCTTAAAGTAGGTTCTGGCGACTGCAACTTCAAAGCCTTCTGCTTTTCCGAGGTCTTTCGCTTGCGGCTCTGTTAATCCGACAAAACTAATTTCTGGATGTGTAAAGGCGGCGGCTGGAATCGATCGATAATCAATCTCGCGTTCCCGACCACAAATATTCTCGATCGCAATAATGCCTTGAGCCGAAGCGGCATGAGCCAGCATCATTTTCCCGGTGGAATCTCCGATCGCCCACAAGTTTGACACAGGTTTGCCATCTGACAAAACTTGCATCTTGTCGTTGACAGGGATGAATCCTCGATTGAGTTCAACGCCCACCGATTCTAAGCCCAACTCTTTTGCGCTAGGGACTCGACCTGCGGCAACCAGACAAGCATCGACTTCGAGAACTTCAACGAGTTCTTTCGTTTTCGCGTCAATTAACTCGATCGTCACAGGCGATCCAGGAGTCACTTTTGCCGCAAATACTCCCACTTTGGTTTCGACATCACGCGGCGTGATCAAGATTCGCTGCGCCAATTTTGCAATATCAGGATCAAATCCTGGCATCAACTGATCCAAGCCTTCGATCATCGTCACTTCGCAACCCAGTGCCGTATACACATCGGAGAATTCCAGCCCGATGTAGCCACTGCCGACGATCGCGACCCAGGGCGGCAGCGATTCGAGCTTAATCGCATCATCGCTCGTAAAAACGGTCTTGCCATCGACTTCGACTCCCGGCGGCACAAATGGAATTGACCCAGGAGCCAAAATGATATTTTTCGCCGTGATCGTCTTCTCGCCTTGAGCCGTCGAGACGATCAGCTTTTGCTTGCCTGCGACTCGTGCCTGCCCCTGAATCACATCAACATTCAGCCGTTTGAGACTGCCAATCAAGCCTTCTCGCTGTTTGGTGACGAGATTCTGAGCATGTTGCGCGATCGTCGCTCGATCAAATGAAACCTCGCCCACCTCAACGCCTAATGCCTTGAGATGGTCTGTATTCTGTAATTCTCTGACTCGTCCTGATGCCGCAAGTAGCGCCTTGGAGGGAATGCAGCCCCGATTCACACAGGTTCCGCCCATCTCTGCTGCTTCGACGATCGCCGTTTTTAGACCACAATCGACCGCATGAAGCGCGGCTCCATGTCCACCCACGCCCGCGCCTACAATCACTAAATCATAATCGTGAGCCACAGTTCCCTCCCGTTCTTAATGCCTATTTATTCTCAACCTTGGAGCGCCCATTCGACAATATGATTTTTTTAAAATGGCATCCCTAATTCAGAACTGGGCATCCTGATTATGCGGAGCCACCGTGAAAAGTTCAGTATTCTGGTTGAAGCTCAATATTGTTGGAGTTCCAATCTGTTCAGGAGTCAAGGTCATGGATTATCAACAGCGAGAATTACGTCGTGCTGCGGCTCAAGCGTTTGCAGAATCGCTCGATAAGCTTGAGCAAACAATCTGGACTCCTGAAGATGAGCAAGCTTCATTCAGTTGCCCGATCGATTTAGAACAAGCGGTCGCAGAAATTGAGCAACTCATTCAATCGCAAGAAAATAGCACCTCTAAGCAAGACGCAACCGAAGCGCCAAGCGAATAGAGCAGCCCTCCTGCAAGAAAAGCTGCTCTAGACATTGCAAGGGCGATTAGGCTTCGCCTTCACTCCCGTCTTCTGCGACTTCTGGATCTGCGTCCTCGATTTCCTCCGTCTCTTCTGGAGTAAGTTCGATCGCCCCCGTCTCGAATTCGCCTGCCGCTTCTAAAGCGAGTTCCTCTAGGGCTGCGTCCTCGATCTCGCCTGCCGCTTCTGAAGTCGGAGGAACGAGGGCAACAGCCGCGATCGCGTCGTCTTCATCTAATCGCTGCACTCGCACCCCGGTCGCTGCCCGCGACTGAGACGAAATCGCATCAACCGATTGGCGAATAATAATGCCGCGATTTGTAATCAACATCATTTCATCGCCTTCATTGACGATATGCAAGGCTGATAAAGTATCGCCAGCTTTACGGAACTTGGTGGCAACGATTCCCATGCCTGCGCGATTTTGCAGACGGAATTGTTTCACCGGGACTCGCTTGCCGTAGCCTCCGGTCGTCACGACAAGTGCCCAGGGTCCAGCCTGTGGTGGCAATTCTGCATTCTCATCGACTCCGGTTTCTTCCTCGTCATCGGCAGCGCCTTCTGCTTGAGCCTGGGCGACATCTGCCACAATTTGCCCCGGTAAGATTGCCATGCCGACGAGACTATCGCCTTCTCTCAAAGACATTGCCCGCACGCCACGAGTCGCCCGACCTAAAGGACGCAACTGCTCGTGATTGACTCGGAAATGAATTGATCGACCCCGACTCGATCCGATGATGATACTGTCATCGACTCGCGATAGCCGCACCCACCGCAGTTGATCTCCTTCTTCAAGTGAAATCGCAATCAGTCCATTCGTGCGAATGTTGCTAAATGCGGAGAGGGCAGTTTTCTTGATGTACCCTTTGTTGGTTAACATCACCAGGTATTCGTCGTCTGAGAATTCCGAAACCGAAATTACAGAGGTGATCTTCTCTTCGTGGGGAACGTTCAGCAGTTGAACGAGCGGCGTTCCACGTGAGATTCTCGATCCAATCGGGATTTGATAGGCTCTTAAGGCGTAGACGACTCCTCGATCGCTAAAGAACAGTACGCTATCGTGATCGCAACAGCCGATGAAATGTTCGACGGCATCGTCTTCTTTCATTTTTGCGCCAGACTTGCCGCGAGTGGCTCGACTTTGTGCTTCAAAAGTACTGATCGGCATCCGCTTGATGTAGCCTTGCTCGGTCACGAGGACGATCGATTTCTCGTTTGCGATCAGATCAATGTCACCGAGTTCGTCTTCTGATTGTTCGATGACGGTTCGGCGCGGTGTGGCGTGAATCGCTTTCAGTTGCGTGACTTCGGCGATGATGATTTCCAAAATCCGCTCCCGTTTTGCCAGAATGTCAAGCAAGTCGCGAATTTGAGTTTGGAGATCTTCATGCTCCTGCTGAATTTTTTCGGCTTCTAGGGCGGTTAAGCGACGCAGTTGCATTTGCAGGATTGCATCGGCTTGGGATTCAGAGAGAGAATAGTTTTGGATGAGGTGCTGTTTTGCGGTTGCGGTGTCCGCTGCTCCTCGAATGAGGGCAATGATCGCGTCTAAATTTTCTAAAGCGATCAATAACCCTTGTAACAAGTGGTCGCGTTCTTCTGCTTTACGCAGTTGGTATTGAGTCCGACGAGTAATTGCCTCGATACGGAAGTCTAAGAACACGCTCAAGAATTGCTTCAAGGTCAAAAGCTGCGGCTCGCCATTCACAAGCGCCAGCATGTTTGCCCCAAAGTTTGCCTGGATCGGTGTTTGCTTGTAGAGATTATTTAAAACTACACGGGCATAGGCATCTCGTCGCAGTTCGATCACAACGCGCATTCCGTCTCGATCGCTTTCATCTCGGACATCGGAGATGCCGTCGATCTTGCGATCGTTGACCAGTTCTGCAATGCGTTCGATTAGCGCTGCCTTATTGGTTTGATAGGGCAAGGCTGTGATGATGATGGCATCTCGATCCGGTCTGCCGCGTTGCTCGATCGTCTCAACGCTGGCAACGCCTCGCATGGTGATCGATCCGCGTCCTGTCGTGTAGGCTTCTCGGATTCCGGTTCGTCCTAGAATCTGTGCGCCTGTCGGGAAGTCAGGACCGGGAATGTACTCCATCAGGTCAAGATCCGTCAGGTCTGGATTTTGAATTAATGCCACGAGTCCATCGATCAATTCGCCGACGTTGTGCGGTGGAATGTTGGTTGCCATCCCGACCGCGATTCCAGATGAGCCATTGAGGAGCAGTTGGGGCAGTCGCGAAGGCAGAACGGTCGGTTCTTGTACTGAGCCGTCAAAGTTATCTGCAAAATCGACCGTTTCCGATTCGATATCTTGCAGCAGCGAGTTCATGGTCAGCGAGGTCAAGCGACATTCGGTGTATCGCATTGCCGCAGGCGGGTCGTTATCGATCGAGCCGAAGTTTCCGTGCCCGTCGATCAGAGGCGATCGCATGGAGAAGTCTTGTGCCATCCGCACCAAGGCATCGTAAACCGCTGTATCGCCGTGCGGGTGATACTTACCGAGAACTTCCCCGACTACACGGGCGCATTTTCTAAAGGGTCGATCGCTTGTCAAGCCCAACTCGTGCATGGCGTAGAGGATGCGACGATGCACAGGCTTGAGTCCGTCCCGTGCATCCGGTAGCGCTCGCCCCACAATTACGCTCATTGCGTATTCCAGGTATGACCGCTGCATTTCGTTGCGTAAATCGGTTGGAATAATCCGATCTTGAGGCGGTTCCTGGGAGAATGTCATACGGAGACTCCGAAATACTTTTGTACTACTTTATGAGCGAAAAAAGATGCCTAGAAAGTATACCCCCTTCGCCTCATACCTGAACAATTTTAGCACAAATTCAGTCTTGCGATCGTGGCTGAAGTTCCCATGAAATCTAGGGTTTCCACGGTTTATTTTAGGATCGCCTGCAAGGCTTCTTTTACGCTGGGATATTGATATTGAAATCCTGCCGAAAGGGTGCGCTGGGGCAGAACTTGCTGTCCTTCTAAAACGACGATCGCGCCGTCGCCCAGCAGGGCTTCTAGTGCAAATCCCGGCACGGGTAGCCAGGAGGGGCGATTCATCACTTGTCCTAATGTGGTGGTTAGGTCTGCCATTTTTACGGGGTTTGGGGCTGTGGCGTTGTAAACGCCTTCCATATCTGAGGTGAGCGCTTTGAGAATCAAATTCACCAAATCCTCTCGATGAATCCAGGAGAACCATTGTTTTCCTGATCCGATCGGACCGCCTGCAAACATTTTGAATGGAGCAAGCATTTTTCCGAGTGCGCCGCCATTTTCCAGGACGATGCCAATTCGCAAGATTACTAATCTTGTCCCACTGTCTTTGACTTTATTAGCTTCTGCTTCCCAAGCCTGACAGACTTCGGCTAAGAAATCTTTTCCCGCCTCGCTGTTTTCGGTGAAGCTTGCCGTTTCGCTGGTGCCATAGAACCCGATCGCGGAGGCATTGACTAAGACGGTGGGGGTTGGGTTGGCTTGTGCGGTCACGCTAGCGTGTAGCGACGCTATTGCATTCACTACATTTTGCGTGGTCAAGGTTCGGCTTTCGAGCAGGTTTTTTTTCAGTTCGGGTGTCCAGCGATTTTCTGCGATCGGTTCTCCGGCTAAATTGACGACTCCTTCGCATCCAGCAATTTTCTTTTGCCAGTCTCCTGCTTCTTTAGGACTGTACGCCACAATTTCCAGGTTTTCAGAGTTTGGCAAAATCTCTGCTGCACGACTCACATTCCGAGTAAATGCGACGACTTGATGCTGTTCTGCTAACAATCTTTGCACCAACCGACTTCCCACGAATCCGGTTGCCCCTGTCACTGCGACTCTCATAATCTTCAAGGCGAAATGTCCATCTGCCAGTATATCGAAGGTCAGGCGATCGTATTTCTTTGTCGTTGCGAGCAGTATGACAAAGAAGCACCGTATGAGGTTGAAAACCCTGTGCTAGTCGAACAAAGTCCCTCAAGGGAGATATGTCTAAGCGATTAACTCGGTTCAGCAGTCTCTTCAGGGATTTTGCACAGTTAGCGTCGGGTGCGTGAATTCGGTATGAGCCAGAACTGTCGTTCAAAATCAACTGTTAGGTCGGACTTGCCCAGGTGACGATCGCAAATACAAAAAACAACAATCCACCCACGATCGTTACCGTTCGTTCCGAAATCCGAGACGCAATCAACCGACCGCCAAACACTGCGATCGCACAACAGATCGCATGTCCCAAAATCGCGCCTAGCATCACCCCGATCGTATCCTTCGCCGCGCCTAAAGCCATCGTCGTAATTTGAGTGCGATCGCCCCACTCTGCAATAAACGTCAGCGTAAAAGCTTCCATCATAATTGCCAATCGCGTTTTCTTCTGAAGGTTCGCTTCTGCCTGAAACACCGCTTCCATCGCTTCTTTCTCCGCCTCAGACGCACACTCAGTACTGTCTCCTAGCGACTTAGTACGACATTCCGGCTTCATTTTGCTGGCATCATAAAGCATCTTGAACCCAAACCCCGTAAACAATACGATCGTGCCGTAGTGAATCCAATGCTGCGGTAGCACATTTGCAACATGTCCTAGCAAGACCGAAAGCACTGTCATCGCAATCAGCGCCAGCATTGATCCCAAAAACACAAAGCGCCGCGAATGCCGCATTGCCAAACACATCGAGATAAAGAACGTCTTATCGCCCAATTCCCCGATCGTGATAAATAACAATCCGGCTGTAAATGCCTCTAACATCGCGATTCCTCTCAGGTCGGTAATGAACTGAGTGAGCTTGATGAAAGACAAAAGACCTCACCAAGCTCACTCAATTCGTGAACTTGATGAAGGTCTCGCTTACAAGTAAAAAATCTCTTGTCGCTTGAACCAGGCTCATCGCCAGCATGTTGATTCAAGCGGGCTGAACGATTGTTAACTCAACAGCGCTCAGCAGCTACTCCCCTTCAAACTGAACTTGATTATACAGGTCTATCGCGCCCAATAGATCACTTTCTTTTCCACAACGACGAAGAAACTGTATAGAAGAATCCCCATCAACGCCAAAATCAACAATGCAGCAAACGCCAGTGGAATATCAAAGCCAGAAGTCGCCTGCACAATCAAGAATCCCAATCCGGCACTTGAAGCGATCGATTCAGAAATCACAGTTCCAATGAAGGCAAAGGAAGCAGCAATTTTTAGGGATGCAAAGATATAGGGCAGCGTGTGCGGCCAGCCGATTTTCTGAAAGGCTTCAACCTGACTTGCACCCAAGGCGCGTAAAACATCTTTCATCTCTGGTTCAACGGTGTCTAATCCCAGTGCAACATTGACTGCGATCGGAAAAAACGCCAGCAGAAATGCAGTTAAAGTCGCCGGAATCGCATTTGCCCCAAACCAAAGTGCCAGCAATGGAACTAACGCCGCTTTCGGAATCGTGTTAAACGCAACTAATAGAGGATAAAGCGTGAGGTAAGCGGCTTTTGAATAACCAATCACAAACCCCAATACTACCCCAATGACGACCGCGATGATAAACCCTAGCATCGTTGTCCACAGGGTTTGAAACGCATTGGTCGCTAACTGAGGTGCGAATTTGATCAAGGCATTCAGAATGTTTGTCGGGGCTGGTAGATTGAACGGCGGAATCTTAAAAATAATCACCACCAGTTCCCAGACCACAAACAGAACAACCGTTGCAATAAACGGCAACACAAAGCCAGCCGATTTGGACTTGAGAAATTTTTCCATTGCTAGTTATGTTGAATATGTTTGCGGATGGTTGCGAAGTAGTGGTTGAATTCGTCTCCAAGCTCCATTTCCAGAGTTCTGGGTCGAGGCAGATCAATCTTCACCTCGTAAATAATCGAGCTAGGACGCGCTCCCATTACATAGACGGTATCCGACAAGAAGACGGCTTCGCGCAGGTCGTGAGTAATCAAAATGCCGACACATTTCACCTTCATCCAGAGCTTTTGCAGCATTCCCCACATTTCTTCGCGGGTGAAGGCATCAAGTGCGCCAAAAGGTTCGTCCAGCAGCAGAATTTCAGGACTGTGAATCAGCGATCGACACAAGGAAGCCCGTTGTCGCATTCCACCCGACAATTGCCAGGGGTATTGCTTCTGAAAGTCTTGTAGACGAACGGTTGCGAGCAGATCCTGCGCC
>JALOOO010000052.1 GCA_025454375.1 Leptolyngbya sp. Prado105
GAGAGGCGTATATCATTCGCAGAGAAGATAATGTCTTTGTCGCTGTTCCTATCAAGTACAGAGGTACTCCAACGAATAGTGTTTTCGTTGGTATTGTAAATAATGCACGAGCGCTCATAGGATCAGTAGCTTGGATTGTTGAAGAGACTTCTGCTGGTCAGGAGGTTAGTTTTTGGCAGAACGGCGAGTTGCGATTTACTGCTACTTTCAATAGTCAGGGAGAAGTGGTTAGTGGTCTTCCTGTCCAAAATTATGTTGCAGAAGGACGGGCAGTTCAGAAAAATTTTCTAGAAGAGCTAAGCTCAAGCCCATCAAAGCAAGCTAGTCTAGTTATCGTAGCTCAAGCACTCTCTTGCCTAAATAACTGTCTATCTGCTGTTGGTGTACCTTTATATGTTGTCGGTCTCGTTGATGCCGCTTGTAGTCTAGCGTGCGCCGTTACAGTTACTCTCGGCTGCTTCTACTGTGCTGCTGCAATTTTTGGTGCTTATGCTGGGGTTGGAGTTGCTTGCTTGCAAAGTTGTGGATTCAGAATCGCCTAATCTTAGTATGGAGCGAATGTATGACTCGCAAGCAATGGATAATTATGCTCCTTGTCGGTCTTGCTAGTGCAATCCTTTTCTTCGTTCTTACAAGGTTGCTGATTGGTGCAACCGACCGAACTCAAGCAGTTGCACCTAGAGGTCCTTGGTTGTGGGATTTAATCTCTATTGTGGCTGGCATAGCGCTAGGCACAGTTCTGCGTATAGGTTTAAATAGGCAGGCACCTAGCACTACACGGATAGTTATAGGAATTTTAGTCTTGGTCTTTTTAGGTGTTCTCACATTTATTCCCTGGTCAAATGACTCACCAGTGCGTTCTGTAGTGTTACCAGTTATGGAACTCCTTACCGCTGCCTATGCAACTGTTGGTACAACATCAAATAGGCAGCAGTAGGTAGCACATTTGCAATTTTCAGCATGGCTATAAAAGCGCAGCTATAATCCCTGATCATGCTCTCTAAATCGTTTAACTTGCCAACAGAAAGCGACGCATGAGCAGGTCAGTTCCAGCTCGTCCATACATCTGCCGCTTGAGCAGTTTCAGACGATTAATCTGTCCTTCCACCTGACCATTGCTCACACTCAGTTCCATTGCCGCTTGAACGGCTTCAAAATCTTTCTTCAAGCCAGTTGCAAAGTTGATAAAGGCAGCAATTTTGCTTTGTAGAGCTTGCTCAAGCCACGCCTCAAATTGTTCAGGCTGACGTTCTCGGATTAAGCGCACAAAGGATTGTGCTAACTCAATGGCTGGAGCAAACTGAGGGGCTAATTGTAAAGCCTCATACCATTGCTTCTCTTCTGAAGTCCGAAGTTCAGCTTTGCTCAGAACTAGCCAAGTGGCTCGATTCGCGCTTAAAGGGGGTCGCCACGGTGCAGGTTTTGGTGCGCTCATACGGGGTAAAGCGGGTAACGATTGCAGGGTCTTTTCTTGCTTCGGTTCACCCTTGGCTAATCGATTCAAATAGCGACTCAACGTTCTTTCACTCCCTTTGTATCCCTGCGCTCGAAGGTCTTTCAGCAGTCCGACACAACGCCGACCTGGAACGCAACGCTGCAAGATGTAGTTTCGGTAGGGACTGACTAAATTCTTGCCATAGTCACTGCGGCGTTGAGCTTCAGCAGGTTGAGGCTTATTGATGTCACGCTGTACGGTTCGGATACTCATCCCAACATACTGAGCAATTGCAGCCGTTGACCAGCCTTGCTCGAATAGCTGCCAGACGATATGATGTAACGCACGACGATGTTGATAGTGCGTTTCCATTGGGATAGCTAAGTTCTCCAACAGAGTGGGTAATGGTTCGATGACACGCAGAGGTTCGACTTCACTGGAACTTGATTCCCGCTCCTCACCATCCTTCCCGTCTGTGCTAATGGAAGTGATGCGTCGTAACTCGCTGATCTGGCTTCTAAATACTTGCTCTAGAACTTCTGCAAGATTCTGAATTAAATGAAATCGGTCAGCGACTTGAATTGCATTTGGCGCACCTTGACTCATGCCACTTTTATACACGGGTGAACGGTCACGCGACAAAATCTCAATGCCGGGATGTCGAGATAGCCACTCTCCTAGTGACTTGGCATCTCGTCCGTTCAGGAGTGCAATCGGTCGCCGTTGATCTAAATCCACCAAAATTGTGCCGTAGGTTTGCCGCTTGCGAAAAGCAAAATCATCGACTCCCAGAGTTTTTGGAATCGGATAGCTCGGCAGGGGTTGTTTCATCAGCAGTCGAAGCAGCGTATTGCGACTGGCTCCACAGCACAACTTTCGACTCAATTTAGCGCCTGCTGCACCGCCGAGACGAAGCGCGATCTCATAGAGTTGCTGGCTTAATCGCCCTGTTCGCCTTGCCCAAGGCTTCATGACATCGGGAATGCGTTCAGTAAAGATACGACGTTGGCAGTCTGCATTCTGACAGAAAAACTTGCGTACCCTGATCTCAATCGCGATCGTGTAATCTGCCCAAGCGAGGTCAGCCAGTCTGCGGCGGTAGTGACTATGAGTTCGATGGGCAGAGTGGTTGCATAAAGGGCAAGCATTCTCGGCTTGAGTGGATTGTACAAAAAGCTTGATGCACTTGTGTTCACGATCTAGCTCGTAGTCTTGCAGTTTTAGATGTTCTTGGCTAGGTAATAGTTCCTTGAAGAGTTTTACCATTGATGTTGTGGACGCTTTCTTTCTATTTTGACATCTGCCTCACCAAAAGTGGACAAGAACCCACCTACCTGCGGCTGGATACGACAGAAGAGCAGGCATTTCAAACTGAACTTGATAAACTAGGCGTAGCGCAACGAGAGGAAATCATGGAGACGTTAACCAGTTGGGAAGAACGAGGCTTAGAGAAAGGCATAGAGCAAGGACGAGAGCAGGAACGACGAGCGATCGCACTCAACATGCTGCGGAAATCCCTTCCCCTAGAAACGATCTCTGAGATCACTGGACTCACGCTCGACCAGCTTCAGCAGCTTCAAGCTACAGCAGAGCAGACAGAATCTTAGCTGAATGTAATTGTTTTGCGATCGTCAAAAAACCCTCTGAGTTCGGCGCACCTCTGCCCGATTCTAGGGAAACGATCGTTGAACTCCGCCGCATCGATCTCAACCTCGCTATTCCTCCTGCGCCGCGCCTGCCAACATCTCAAGCTCTACATTCTCGACGACCCCAGCCAGAAAACCGAGCAAGCCCAGTGTAAAAAGCATTTAGGCGAAAGTTGGGAATCAGAGCGAACGAGCAAGTGATTTTGAATGGTGGGATTGATTTTGAAGGTGCGATCGCGCTTTGTTGAGAGTGCGATCGCAAGATATAGCAATCCTAAATGAGCCATGAATCGAGCTTTGTCGCTCCGTTCGATCGCCACAGGGGTGACCGACCCTGCATCTCACGAGTGATTTAGGATTGCTATAGAATTCAGCGATCGCACCTTCAATTCACACCCGTCTAATCTCGATCGTGTAGCGCGATCGCTTCACCAATCCCTTCCTCTGAAGAACTCAACACAGGTTTTTATGAACTCAACACCGCGATCACTTCACAAAAACCTCTGTTCTGTAAACTCAACACAGCGATCGCTTCACAAATCACAGCCTCTAAAAAACCAAACACACTGATTTATGAACTCAACACAGCGATCACTTCACGAAAATCTCTGATTTGTGAACTCAACACAGCGATCGCTTTATATTTCTCTCGTTTGTGTATTCAAATCGTAAAGCCAATGAGTAGAAATGCTCAATATTGAATTCAATTATTTTACTTCTTGCATAGAAATGCTCAGGTGACGCTCAAAAGCTGCTTGTTAACTTACAGTCATCTACCCTTTAGAGAGACAAACAAATGACAACTAAAACCAGAGAGTCAAAAGCACTCGAAAAAGCAGAAGCACGAATCAAGGGAATGCAAGAAATTAATTCCCCAGTCGATCTTGGCAACGGCATCTCCCTCGACAACTACATCACCAAAGCAGAAGCCCTGCGCCAACAAATTGAAGCCCACAATACCCTCCTGAAAACCCTTGAACAATCCCGGCAAAGCATTGCCGAAGCCGAACAAGAACTCAACGATTTTAGTGAGCATATCTTACTCAGTGTTGCTGCACTCTACGGCAAACAGAGTAAACAGTACGAACGTGCAGGCGGGAAACGTAAACAATCTGGAGGCTGGGTCGATCGCAACTAAACGCGACTGACTCGATCGCTCAAAGCGACTCTCGATCATCAAATCAAGAGTCGCTTTAACGTTTTTTCCCCTCCCAGATTCACTCGATTTTGGCGTTAGCTTCGCGGAGTTGAATCCGGTACGAGAAAAAAATTACAGAATCCCCATGTTCGACAAGCCAAGAATCGTCCCAGCGCCCAACACATGACCGAAACAGGTCGCCCCGATCACCGCAGGCAACCCAAACCCACCAAACATATTAGAAGAAGGCATCGCAGGCGGCGCACTCGGATTTTTCATCGTATATTTTGCAAACGCGATCGCCAAAACATTACAGATGATCATGACGATCGCAACACTCGGACTCCAATCAACGGTTCTTGGAGCAACAGCAAGTAGGGTAGAGGTCAACACGATAAGGCTCTCCTTTTGATATCAAGAAAATTTCTATTCACTAACGGTTTTCTACCAAAAAGCCTTACGAAACAATTCAAATTGCATCAATAGTTAATGATTCTATGCAGTTTGATACAAAAGATTTCTGATACTGAGTTGCCTCAACTACATGAAATCATTTTTTCATCAGCAGATTAACAGAATAATCCTGTGCTGCATTTTGGCTTGATTCAACGCTCAAGAATCGAGGTCTTGGCGAGCGAAGCAAAGCCGAAACCCAAACTCAACACCTACTCTATTTTGGCTACTTACGTATACTCGTAATTCAGGTGAGTGAGATTGTTGTCTTAACTGGTAATAAATTATACCTCGCATTTGAAGCAACATTTTATCTCTTCAGGTTGAGCCGGGAATCAAACCTCGATCGACGTGTATTGTGACTTACTGGCTAAGTTGAAGAGGATGAGATTTAAATTTCATCCAATTTTTTCAAAGCCTTATTGGATAAGGACTCTCAACTTTATGTCTAACTGAGAAAAATAGAAATATTTAGTATCACAAACTACAACCTACTCAAAATGTTCGTGACTGCGACTTGTTATTTGGGAAAGTAACGAGTAATCTAATGATGACCTTAGATACTGAGGTCGTTAAAAATTGGTTCCCTAAAACTGTCGATCGCCTTGATCAAATTAATGCCCTTTACCAGGAGGTTCGATTCAAAGTTTGGATTCGATTTAGCAAACAATTTCCATTGCGATGTGGGCAAAGTCAGCACCAATATTCATTGATAAAAGATTTGAATTCACAGATTTCACTGGGGGCTGTCTGCTGCTGAGATAGTTCGGATTTCTTGTGTGTAAACCTCAGATTCAAATGTGAGGAAATCCCTCTATCAATATCAAGTTTCTATTAAGATGACACGAAGGTTCTCAGTGCTGATAGGCTTCCTATAAGCCTGGAATTGCTAGGTTTTCCGCTGATCATCAGATATTTTACAGATGAAAAAAGCATTCTAACTTGTGTAGAAGCGCACTTCATCCCCTGAAAACTTCGCCTAATGTTTATGGTTAGTTATGGTTAGTCACAGACCGTTTCAACGCATCCAACCGCTCTCGTTGTTGGCACAACTGATCAGCCGCCGAGTCGATGGTTGCTTGCAAATTGTCAGTGGTTCTATCTCTTGGTTGCTCTACCTGGATGAAGGAACCCTCGCGTTTGCAACCAATTCGACTCAACCGTTTGACAGGCTCGATCGCGTTCTCGATCAACTTCGCGATCGTGTGCCCTCGCTAACCCAACTCACTCAAGCGCAACTGCGACAATTTGAAACGGTTTCTGGAACTTATCCTGCGACGAGCGCTGACTATCAAGCGATCGAATGGTTGATTGCACAGGGATTCCTGGATCGATCCCAAGCGACTGAACTGATCGAACTGCTCGCGATCGAGGTGCTGAAACCCTTTCTAACGGTGACAGAAGGTATGTATGAGGTGATTGCTAAAGCAAATTTTCTCGGCTATCCCAATCTCTGCCGATTGGACTTGCGCCCGATTGTCGAACGGTGTCACTCCGAACTGAGATCCCGTCAGAGTGTGCCACCAAAAGCCACCCGTCCAGATGCTGCATTTCCAACAGCACCTAGCGCCCGATCGCTCTCCTTCACCACTCCCCAACCGAACTCGACTCCGATTGCAGCAGTTCCTACTGGCTCGGCTGGAATCGGCTCAGCCACGGCGACCGCTCAAGCCCAGTACAAAATTGCCTGTATTGATGATAGTCCAACGGTCTTGCAGGCGATTAGTACTTTTCTGAATGATTCGAGTGTGTCGGTAATCATGATTAACGATCCCGTCAAAGCCTTGATGCAGGTCGTTCGGAGCAAACCCGACATCATCTTGCTCGATGTGGGAATGCCGAATCTTGATGGATATGAACTCTGTTCCCTGTTGCGTCGCCACCCCAGTTTTAAGCAAACCCCGATCATTATGGTAACGGGTCACACCGGATTCATCGATCGCGCAAAAGCCAAAATTGCGGGTGCGTCAGGCTATCTCACCAAACCCTTTACCCAATCGGAACTAGTAAAAACTGTTTTTCGATATCTTGAGTAAACCAAGCGTCATTTTACCTGCTGTGAATTTTACCTGCTGTGAAACGTTATGAGTCTAACATTGATGGGAACTGTTCTCGTTGTCGAAGATACCCCCTCGGAGATGGAACTCCTCAGCCATTACTTGCGCGAAGGTGGCTATAGTGTCGTCGGTGCGGTCACTGCCAAGGACGCACTAAATAAAGCGATCGAGCTAAAACCCGATGTGATCATCACCGATGTAGTCATGCCGGGAATGAGCGGGTTTGAGCTATGTCGCAGTTTGAAGAAAAATCCAGAAACCCAAAAAGTCCCGATTATTATCTGCACCTCGAAAGGGCAGGAAATCGATCGCTTATGGGGAATGCGCCAGGGTGCAGATGTGTATATCACAAAGCCGTTTACGAGAGAGCAACTGATTCGCGCTGTGCGATCGCTCGGAGGTTGACCTTGTGGATGACAGCGTACTGACCTTAACCACCACGAAGAAAGGCTCGATCGCCCCGAAGAATCTAGGCGAGAGCTATCTCAAATTTGAAGTAGGGCAGGGCACACAGGTCGGTTTACCCATGCGACAAGTGCAAGAAGTCCTGGTGCTACAGCCTCGCTATCTCACCCCGATTCCTAATTTAATGCCTGGGATTTTGGGCTTGATGCACCGTCGGAGTCATGTGCTGTGGGTGTTTGACCTGGCAATGCTGCTAGATGTGGGCAGGCTCGATTACAGTCCGCAGCAATATGATCTCGTGATTCTTCGCACGGGTTCGACTTCGGTAGCCGCAGCAGTAAAGCAAGTCGATGGGATTGCCTGGACAAAGCCAGATGACTTACAGCCTGTCCCCAGTCATGTCAAAAAAGGTCTGATCCCCTACTCCAAAGCCTGCATCTTGCAAGCTCAAGACGTTGTGTTTCTCCTCGACGGGGAAGCTATCTTGCAATCTCCGCTGCTACAACATCATTAATTGTGTTCGATTCATCAGGTGGTCTGCTGTCTTCATCTATCTTCCTACCCGTTTGCAAATTCTAATCCTATGGTTGATCAACTAAATACAGCCCAGCGGGATCAAACCGTTGAAATCGCTGCTCCGACGCAAAGTGTGATCGAAATTCCGCCGACTCCTGTGAAGCGTCAACCGACTATTCCTGGACTCGCTCAATTTAGACGGCTCAGCCTCAAAAAGAAAGCCATCTCGATCGCGATCGCGATTGGAACCATCCCGGTTTTAGCAATTGGAACGATCGCCTATTCTTTTGCAAACGATTCGATCACACGCCAGATTATTGCGAACGAAGAAACCTTAGCAACCACTCTGAGTCAACGGGTTGCAAGTTATATGCTGGAGCGCACGACTGACCTACAAATCCTCTCGAATCTGCCAATTTTGAGTGTTCCGGCAGTGCGAGATGTGGCTTCAGTGGATGACAAACGAGCAGTGTTTGAACGCCTAGTTGAGAGTGGGGCGTATGAGAGTATTACTCTATTCGATGCAAGCGGAAATGCCATCATTCAGACCGATCGGAGCATGATTTCTTCTCAGGCGGATCAAGACTACTTCCGCTCAGCGCTCCAGTCGAATGGGGTTTCGATCGGTCGTCCCTTTCGTTCAGGAACGAGCGCAAACTATTCTATCTACATGACGGCTCCGGTTCAAGAAACAGGATCAGGCAGACGGACTGGGATTTTGAGAGCCGTTTTGCCGATTAAGAGCTTAGCTTCAGAACTGCAAAACTACAATCAAACTGGAGCGCATTTCAGCATCTTAGATGCGAGTAATCAGATCTTCTTGTCCTCTCAAGAAGTCAAACTCGGACGGGCAGCTTCTTCGATCTATTCTTCATTTTCTGACGTTCAATCTCGTCGTGCAATTACCTCGCGAGTCGTGACAGAGAAGCTAGGAAGTGAGGAACAGGTCAACACCGAACAACAGCAAACGCTCATTAGCTATGTCCCTTGGACAGGGCGCGATCGACTGCCGGATCTGCGTTGGGATGTCATTCTAGCGATTCCAACAGAGACAGCATTTGCACCTCAGCGTCAGCTTCTCCTGACCTTTCTACTAGGAACAGGGGCGGTGATTGTCCTGACAGGATTACTAGCTGCTTGGCTTGCAAGTCGTGCGACTCGTCCGATTTTGGCTGCGACGACAGCAGTGCGAGACTTAGGAAATGGCAAGCTCGATACTCGATTAGCAGTCAAGGGCGAGGATGAAATTGGCATCTTGGGTCAAGACATCAACTTGATGGCGGGACAACTACAAACCTTAGTCGTACAGCAAACTGAGAGTGCAGAACGATCGCAGTTATTAAATCAGATCGTCGTTAAAATTCGGCGATCGCTCTCGGCAAAGGACATTCTCATCACCAGTGTGGATGAGATTCGGGCAGCTTTCAAAAGCGATCGCGTCGTAATTTATCAATTTGCACCGGACTATCTCAGTGGGACAATTGCAGCAGAATCAGTCGGAGCAGGTTGGACAAAAGCACTGGGCAAAGTGGTGAATGATCCGATGGAAGCCTCTCTCGTCGATCGCTACCGAGAAGGGCGCGTCTGGTCAATGGAAGACTTGCAGCAAGTGACCTTGACCCATTGCCACTGTGAAATTTTAGAGCGCTTAGAAGTCCGGGCAAATATGGTCGCTCCCATCATTCACGACAAGGAATTGATTGGGCTAATCTGTGTGCATCAATGTTCGGCTCCGCGATCGTGGAAGCCTGAAGAAATCGACTTTTTTGGACAGCTTGCGACTCAGGTTGGCTTTGCCCTCGACCAAGCCAGTTTACTAGAGCAAACCGAGGAAGCCAGACAAGCCGCTGAACAACTTTCTGAAGAACGCCAAAAGCAAAAAGAAGCACTGCAAATGCAGTTGATTAACTTGCTCGGAGATGTCGAAGGAGCGGTGGAAGGCGATTTGACGGTTCGTGCAGATGTCACGGCTGGGGAAATTGGCACGGTTGCTGACTTCTTTAACTCGATCGTGGAAAGTTTGCGGCAGATTGTAACTCAGGTCAAAGATGCGGCGAGTCAGGTGAACACTTCGCTGAGTTCGGATGAGCAGGCGGTGCGGCAGCTTTCAGATGAAGCGACTCGTCAAGCAGAAGAAACGAGCCGGACTTTAGATTCTGTGCAGCAAATGTTGCGATCGATTCAAACCGTTGCCAGTAACGCTCAACAAGCCGCAGTCGTCGCCCGAGAAGCATCTTCGACCGCAGAAGCAGGCGGGATTGCGATGGAGCTAACGGTGCAAAACATTCTCGGACTGCGAGATACGATCGGCGAAACCGCGAAGAAAGTAAAACGCTTAGGTGAATCGACGCAGCAAATTTCTAAAGTCGTTTCGCTGATCAATCAGATCGCGATGCAAACGAACTTACTGGCAATCAATGCTGGAATCGAAGCCGCAAGAGCCGATGAGGGATCTCAAGGGTTTGCGGTCGTCGCAGAAGAAGTGGGAGATTTAGCGACTCGATCGGCAACAGCAACGCGCGAAATTGAGCAAATCGTCGCAACGATTCAGCGCGAAACGACTGAGGTAGTCGATGCAATGGAGCAGGGAACGACTCAGGTGGTCGAAGGAACTCGATTAGTTGATAACGCGAAGCAGAGTTTGGAGCAGATTCTAGATGTGTCTCGGCGGATTGATGGCTTAGTTCAATCGATTTCAGCAGCGACGGTGACACAGGTAAAAACATCAGATGCAGTCTCGCAATTGATGCAAGAGATTGTAGCCGCAGCAGGACGGACTTCAGCATCTTCGATGGATGTGTCTCGATCGCTAAGACAAACAGTCGAAGTTGCAAAAGAGCTACAAGAGTCAGTGGGCACGTTTAAGGTGGGCTAATGGCACAAGATAAAGAGCTTGAAATTCGTCGTCAGTTTCTCGATGAGGCGCAGGAGTACTTAGATGTACTAGATGCGACAATTTTGGGATTAGCAAATCATCCGATCGAGTCGGCAAAAGCGAATGCGGCGTTGCGGGCGGCACACTCGATTAAAGGCGGGGCGGGTATGATGGGCTTTCAAGTTCTGAGTGAGCTTGCCCATCGGCTGGAAGATTCTTGGAAAGTTCTCAAAATCGATAAGTCGATCGGGGTCAGTCCGCGATTGGAAAATCTACTACTTGCATCTGTTGACTGCCTGCGGCAGGTGGTCGAGTTCGATCGAGAATCAATGCAGCGGCATCAAGATTCTTTTGTCGATGCGAATTGGCTCTCGATCGAAGCTTATCCGATCTTTGATGCGCTGCATTCTGAACTGGGTGATCCCCAAGAAGAAAGTGCCGCCTCCATGCTCTCACCCGAGGAAGGTCAAGACATTATTCCACTCCTGTTTGAGACGGAAGTAGAAGGATGCTTAGAGCGATTAGAAGCGGTGCTAGCAACTCCGGATCAGCCTTGTCTACAAGAAGAAGTTGCGATTTTGGCGCAAGAGCTAGCAGGCTTAGGAGAAATGCTGCAATTGCCGCAATTTATTCAACTTTGTCATTCGATCGCCGATGAGATTGAGACTTCAGCCCATACCACTGAAACGGCTCAGTCTGCTTTAGCCGCATGGCGAACGGCTCAAATGTTTGCGATTTCTGGGCAGTACGATCGAATTCCGACGACGATCGCTGAACCGCATTTTGCGCCAGAGTTAGCTGATTTTACCCAAGTTGCTTCTGTGCTAGAGCCAAATGTAGGGGAGACGGATTGGTTTACTGAAGCGTTAGCAGCAGAAGAGTTAGCCATTGACGATGCGGGCTTTGCTGAGTTTCAGCCGATGCCGATGCCGACTCGGACGGCTGTAAGCGAATCAATAGGAACCGATTTCAAAATTTTGGAACCTGAGCCTGAAACCGCCGCAACTGCTGAGAATCAAGATACAACCGTGCGGGTTCCAGTCCGGCAACTCAATCAACTCAATGATTCATTTGGAGAACTGACGATCGATCGCAATGGATTAGATCTCTATCTCAAGCGACTACGCGGTTTAGCTCGAAACCTGCATGAACGGGTGCAAGTCCTCGATCAAGTCAATTCAAAGCTCCGCACCGCTTACGATCGCGTCACTTTAGATAGCAGTCGATCGCTCAATGACACTCGGCGATCGGAGTTTGACTCGCTTGAACTCGATCGCTACGGCGATCTGCATTTGCTCTCGCAGCAGGTGATGGAAACGATCGTGCAATTGCAAGAGGTGAGCGAAGATATTGATCTGAGTTTGGATGATGCGGATCAGTCGATGCGGAGTTTGACCAAGACGGCGAAGCAATTGCAAGGTGGCTTGACTCAGCTACGAATGCGCCCGATTTCGGATGTGGTGAATCGCTTTCCGCGTGCGATTCGAGAGTGGTCATTGCAGTATGGGAAAGAGGTGCGGCTTGCTGTGATCGGGGGAGGGACTTTAATCGATCGCAATCTACTCGAAGCACTGAATGATCCCTTAATGCACCTGATCCGAAATGCGTTTGATCACGGAATTGAAGCTCCGACAGTCCGAGCGCTCAGAGGCAAATCCCCAGAGGGCAAAATCGAAATTCAGGCGATGAATCAAGGCAACCGAACCCTGATTACGGTGCGAGATGATGGCGAGGGAATCCCGATCGATAAAATTCGCGATCGCGCGGAACAGATGGGACTCGATCGAGCTTTACTCGATGCAGCAAGAGATGAAGAACTGCTATCGCTCATTTTTGAACCTGGATTTACAACGAGTACTCAAGTCACGGCTCTTTCAGGTCGAGGCGTTGGCATGGATGTAGTCCGGAACAATCTCAAGCAGATTCGCGGCGAAATTAGCGTTAACACTCAGTTAGGGCAGGGGACAACGTTTACCTTGTCGATTCCGTTTGCGCTTTCGACGGTGAAAGTCTTGCTGGTCGAATGTCATGGGATGTTACTTGCATTACCAACCGATGTCGTTTCGGAGCTATTTTTACTCCAACCGAATCAGATCATTCAAACAGCAGGCAGTGAGGTCTTAAACTGGCAAGACAAAGTGGTGCAATTAGTCCGCTTGCAAAAATGGCTGCGGTTCAATTGTCCTCAAATTCCACATGGGTTTGAAACGCCTCCCACGATCGCTATGACGAGTGTGATTATCGTCGATCAAGCCCCGCAATGGTTTGCTATTCAAATCGATCGCTGTTGGGGGGAGCAAGAAGCAACGATGCGGAAGGTGGAAGGCAATTTATCCCTGCCGACTGGATTTAGTGGCTGTACGATTTTGGGAGATGGTCGAGTCGTGCCGTTAGTGAATGTGGCTGAGTTGCTGCGCTGGATTACAAGCTGTGAACGCTCAGATGTGCGACCGGATGAGGCATTCAGTAAGCAACTTCGAGCAAGTTTGGCTCAACCGAGCGTCGTTGAACTGACGATGCCAACGATTTTAGTTGTGGACGATTCGATCAATGTACGGCGATTTTTGGCATTGACGCTTGAGCGATCGGGCTATCGAGTCGAACAGGCAAAAGATGGTCAAGATGCGATCGAGCGCTTAGAAGCTGGATTGTCTGTGAATGCAGTGATTTGCGATATTGAGATGCCGCGCTTAGATGGCTATGGATTCTTAGCGAAAATGCGATCGGATCATCATTTAGCTCAACTGCCTGTGATGATGTTGACTTCTCGCAGTGGGGAGAAGCATCGGAAGCTTGCAGAGAATTTGGGTGCAGCCGCTTACTTTTCTAAGCCTTATAACGAACAGGTGCTATTGAAGACATTAGATAGCATGGTGAAATCGACGGCAATGGTTTGATTTAATGTCTAGTGGTTGAAATGGCGATCGCGTACGACTCAAGCCCAAAAGAACGAACCGTCGTGGTGTACCATTAACGCGGTTAGGCGAATTCAAGGGTTGATGAGATGCTGACAGGTGAAATTCGATCATTCAGCTAATGGTCGAGATGACGGCTCCCAATCCAAAAGATGTAATTTGTGATCCAGCAAGTGGGACTTGCGGCTTTTTAATGGTTGCGGGGGAGTATTTGCGATCGCGTCATGTGGAGATTTTTCGGGATGCGAAGCTGAAGAAGCATTTTAATCAAGAGATGTTTAACGGGTTTGATTTTGATGGGACGATGCTGCGGATTGGCAGTATGAATCTGTTGCTGCATGGGGTGGAGAATCCGAATGTGGTGTATCGCGATTCGCTAGCTCAAGGTCATGCAGGAGAGGATGAGAAGTATACTTTGGTGCTAGCGAATCCGCCGTTTGCAGGGTCTTTGGACTATGAGAATACGGCGAAGGATTTGCAGCAGATTGTCAAAACGAAGAAGACGGAGTTGCTCTTTTTGGCGCTGTTTTTGCGGTTGCTCAAGCCGGGGGGACGCTCGGCGGTGATTGTGCCGGATGGGGTGCTATTTGGGTCGTCGAAGGCGCATAAGGAACTGCGGAGGATCTTAGTCGAGGAGCAGAAGCTAGATGCGGTGGTGAAGTTACCGGGAGGGGTGTTTAAGCCTTATGCGGGTGTTTCGACTGCGATTTTGCTATTTACTAAAACGAATTCAGGCGGAACGGATCGGGTTTGGTTTTACGAGGTTGAGATGGATGGTTGGAGTTTGGACGATAAGCGATCGCCACTCTTACCGGAAGAAAAGCTGGGTGTGGTGCCAAAAGTGGAGCTAGTTGCAGAGGAACACGCGAAGAACAATTTGCCGGATGTGTTGGCGCGGTGGAAAGAGCGCGATCGTGCTGAGACAGAACGCCCGCGCACGGCTCAAAGCTTTTGTGTGCCCAAGGATGAGATTGCTGAGAATGGCTATGATTTGAGCCTCAACCGATATAAAGAAGTTGTGCATGAGGAGGTGGATCATGTGCCGCCTGAGAAAATTCTGGTGACATTGGACGAGCTAGAAGCCAAGATTCAGAAGGGTATGAAGGAATTAAAGGAGATGTTGCGTTAGTGCGGCGAGATTCAATTTTCTACAAGTTATTCCAGCAGGCTCCGACGCTGCTATTTGAGTTATTGGAGGAAACACCCTCAAAGGCTCAACAGTATCGATTTGACTCGGTTGCTGTGAAGGAACCCAGGTTTGAGATTGATGGCGTGTTTTTGCCGCCAGATACGGAAGCAGGCGTTGTGTATTTCTGTGAGGTGCAGTTTCAGCGCGATGAAATGCTCTATGAGCGGCTGTTTGGGGAGTCTTTTTTGTACTTCTATCGCAATCGCAGGCGCTTTACTGATTGGCAAGCAGTAATCATCTATCCGACTCGATCGACTGAGCAAACCGAAACGCATCCGTATCGATCGCAGTTGAATAGCGATCAGGTTCATCGGGTGTATTTAAATGAGTTGGGGGAGATTGAGCGGTTGCCATTGGGGGTGGCTCTGATGGCATTAACGACGATCGACGAGGAAAGTACGCCGGAAGCAGCACGATCGTTGTTGGAGCGATCTCGGATTGAGGCATCTCAAGAGACGAGGCGAGCCATAATAGAGATGCTGACGACAATACTGGTCTACAAATTTACCGATTTGAGCCGAAGGGAGGCAGAGGCGATGCTAGGGATTTCACTGGAAGAAACGCGATTCTATCAGGAAGCAAAGGAAGATGGCGAACGATCGCTGATTTTACGTCAGTTGAATCGTCGCTTTGGAACATTGCCTGAAACTGCGGCATCTCTAATCGCTGGGCTATCGCTGACGCAAATCGAATCTCTTGGAGAGGCGCTGTTAGATTTTCAAGCGATCGCTGATTTAGAAGCATGGCTGAGAAATTTGCCCAAATAAGACTCGATCGCATTTCTAAAATCATCACCACGATCGACCTCTTGCCTGCATAATAAATTGCTGTATTGAGATGGGCACAAAGAGAACATGGCTACGAATTTGCAATTAAAACCAGATAAATGGTCTGCAATTCCTCTGGGAGAAGTTGCAACTTTTATTCGTGGCATCAACTTCAAGCCGAGTGATGTTACTAAAGTGGACACTCCGGGATCAGTGGCTTGTATGCGAACTAAGAATGTGCAAGACAACTTGGATTTCTCAGATATTTGGGGCGTACCAAAGAAATTTATCAAACGCGAGGATCAATATCTTCGATATGGTGATGTTCTTGTCTCTAGTGCTAATAGCTGGAATTTGGTAGGTAAATGTTGTTGGATTCCGAATCTACCTTGGTCTGCTACTTTTGGTGGGTTTGTGTCAGTGTTACGCGCAGATTCTCAAAAAGTTGAACCAAGATATCTATACCGTTGGTTTTCTTCAGGGCGACTACAAACTACTGTACGTAGCTTTGGTCGTCAAACAACTAACATCTCGAATCTCGATATTAATCGATGCTTAGCTTTACCCATTCTATTACCCCCGATCGCTGAACAAAAACGAATCGCCGCAATTCTGGACAAGGCAGAGGAACTTAGGGATTTGCGGCGGAAAGCGTTGGGGGAATTGGATGCGATCGCTCAATCCATCTTTCTCGAAATGTTTGGCGATCCAGTAACTAATCCGATGGGATGGGAGCGTAGAGTTTGTAAAAGCTTGTGCAGCAGGATTACGGTCGGAATTGTCGTTCAGCCAGCATCGCATTACAAAGAGAGTGGTGTACCTGCTTTGCGATCTCTGAATATCAAGGAAAATTCAATTTCATTGGATAATCTAGTTTTCTTCTCTCAAATCGATAACGAAACGAAGTTATCTAAAACAAGAGTTAAAGCTGGCGATGTTGTGCTTGTTAGAACGGGTCAGCCTGGTACTGCCGCAGTTATTCCTGATGAGCTAGATGGTGTAAACGCAATTGATCTTCTGATTACTACACCTCTCCAGAATATGATTGATTCAGTATATCTGTGTCATTTTTTCAACTCTTCAAGTGGAAAGAGATTGGTTTTGTCTTCTCAAGTAGGACAAATTCAAAAACATCTAAATGTAGGTATTCTAAACGAGTCTCCAGTTCTTCTACCTCCTCTTCCACTTCAGCAAGAATTTGCTCGGCGGGTGGAAGCGATCGAACAACTCAAAACCACACATCGCGAATCGATCGCCCAACTCGACACCCTCTTCGCCTCTCTCCAGCACCGCGCTTTTCGAGGCGAACTGTAGAACCAAGTTAAACTACAACAAACACCCTATAGACTTGCTAATGTCTCTACCCATTCAAATCCTCGATCGCCTCACTCAAACCCCTGGACAATGCGGCGGATGACCCTGCATCCGAGGAATGCGAATTCGAGTCAACGACATTCTAGAAATGCTCGCTGAAAACGTAACACCGAAGAGATTCTAGAAGACTTTCCCGACCTAGAACCCGAAGACATCCAAGCCTGTCTCCTCTTCGCCGCCCGTCGCACCGAATTTCCACGACTCACCGCCTAAATCGTAGGAAAAACCCAAGAAGAACTTCAATCAGCCTGAACCGCATTCAAACCCAAATGCTCCACAAAAGGTAGAAAATCTTTATCGGCAAACAGTAGCGAGTAGTTCTGTTCAATGCAGAACGTAGCAATAATCACGTCAGCCGTCTTACGAATCGTAATACCGCGCTTTCTTAGCGATCGAAAGTTATCTGCACTTTTGATAGCGATACTTGTTCCTAATAAATCAAAAACCATCAGAGAAAGCAACAATTGTTTTGCAGTTTGATAATCTCGATCCTCTCGAAAGCCCTGCAAAACCTCCGCCAAAATCAAGTCGCCAATGCCCAATAACTCTGAACCTAGCAACTCATCCAAGCGTTTTGTTTGTGGTGTATCGCGTCCATTAAAATAATCAATCCAAACACTCGAATCCACTAAGATCATTAATTCAGTCTCATCTCATCTAAATTCCCTTCCCATTTCAACTTGCCCTTGAACTGCTTAATCTGAGATTGCTGCTTGAGTTTAATCAAAGTCTGTAACCCAAGCTCTACAACCTCTTCTTGAGTCACTAAACCAGTTGCTTCAAGCGCTTGATTGAGAAGTTGATGATCGATCGAAACCGTCGTCTTCATTTTCTTTTGCTCCAAGTCTCACATGATACGATTCTACGATCGAACCCCTCAAAACCACACATCGCGAATCGATCGCCCAACTCGATACCCTCTTCGCCTCCCTCCAACACCGCGCCTTCGGAGGCGAGTTGTAAAATAACTACTCTGCAACTCCTGCTACAAGTGCCGCAGAACGAATCTACGAACTCGTCAAATCCATGCCTCCTGAGCAAGTCAACACAATCCTCGACTTTGCAGAATTTCTCCGCTCCGTTTTCGTCCCGCACCGGATTCAAAACCCAAACTACAAAACCCAAACCACAAAACCCAAACCAATCGATCGCTAAAACCCACCGTCCAGAAATTCTCTGCTACCGTGGGAACAATTAACACATCGGTCGTCAAAGGTCATGTAGTCGATGAGCATCCATTTCCAATTCCTCAAATCCGAATGGGCAAAACTCCACGAAGCCGCCACCAAAGCCGAATCCCTCGCCATCGCTGACCCCCGTACCGCCTGCTTCTACAGCCGCCGCGCCCTAGAAATCGCAGTCAACTGGCTCTTCGAGTGCGACAACAGCCTCACCGAACCCTACAAAACCGACCTCGCTGCCCGCCTCTGCGAACCCAGCTTCAAACAACTCATCGGTCCCACCCTAGAACCCAAACTCCGAATCATCCGCATCCTCGGTAACGATGCAGTCCACAGCAGCAAACAAATCCGCCCCGAAGACGCGATCGTCTCCCTGCGCGAACTCTTCCACTTCTGCTACTGGCTCGCCCGCAACTATGCCCTCAAACCCACTAGCAAACCCAACCCCACCCTCAAATTCAATCCCTCTCTCCTCCCCACAACCTCCCCCATCCCCACTCAAACGATCGCCCAAATCAAAACCCTAGCAGACCAACTCGCCACCAAAGATGCCGAACTAGCCGCTAGCAAAAGCCGCCTCAGCGAAATCGAAACCGAACTGCAAAAAGCCCAAGCCGAAATCGCAGCCATCAAAGCCGATCGCACGACCCAACCCGATACCCACGACTACACCGAATCCGAAACCCGCGACTACTTCATCGATCTGCTGCTAAAAGAATCCGGCTGGCTCCTAGTCGGTGAACGCAGCCGAACCGATCGCGAATTTCCCATCACCGGAATGCCCAACCCCTCCGGCAAAGGCTTCATCGATTACGTCCTCTGGGGCAATGACGGCAAACCCCTCGCCCTGATCGAAGCCAAACGCACCCGTCGCGACCCGCAAGCCGGACAACAACAAGCCAAACTCTACGCCGACTGCCTCGAACAACAATTCGGACAACGTCCACTAATCTTCTACACCAACGGCTACGAACATTGGCTCTGGGACGACCTCAACTATCCCCCCCGCCTCGTCCAAGGCTTCCTCAAACAAACCGAACTAGAGCTAATCATCCAACGACGCAGCACCCGCCGATCGCTTATCACCGCCGAAATCAACCCCACGATCGCAGAACGCTACTACCAAACCCGCGCCATCCGCCGCATCAGCGAATCCTTCGAGCGTCAAAACGAACGCAAAGCCCTAGTCGTCATGGCAACAGGCGCAGGCAAAACTCGAACCGTGATTGCACTCTGCGACCTACTCATGCGCTGCAACTGGGTCAAACGAGTTCTCTTTCTCGCCGATCGCGTCGCACTCGTAAACCAAGCGGTAAATGCCTTCAAAAAGCACCTGCCTGCTGCTAGCCCGTCAACCTCGTCACTGAAAAAAATACCGAAGGTCGAGTCTACGCTTCAACCTATCCCACCCTAATGGGACTGATCAACCAAGTCAACGACGAAGAGCGAAAATTCGGCGTAGGCTACTTCGACTTGATTGTCATCGACGAAGCCCACCGATCGGTTTATCAGAAATATCGCGCCATTTTTGCATACTTTGACACGCTACTCGTCGGACTGACTGCCACCCCAAAAGACGAAATCGATCGCAATACTTACAGCCTTCTTAACCTCGAAACAGGAGTCCCCACCGATTACTACAGCCTAGAAGACGCAGTAAAAGACGGCTTCCTCGTCCCGCCAAAATCCGTCTCCGTCCCCCTAAAATTTCAGCGCGAAGGCATCCGCTACTCTAATGCACCACGGCACAATGGAGCCAGACTTATCTCTATGAATCTCCCTTCACAGATATCAATGCCCAAGGACCCGAAGGGATATTCAGCCCCGCCCAAGTTGACATTCTCGTGTCAGTTCTAGCACAAATCCACGCCACCGCCGCTTAGCGTCTCGCTTCCTAGCTCGATATTGTTTACAGAACCAATCGAGTTCTATAGAGCGTTGTTCATCAGCATTTCAGTTGTCATGAACTCGATTCACTCGTCTGCCATATCCATTCAACTGGTTGTCATTCGCCAAAGTGCAGAATCCGCTGATCAAATCGCGATAGCATTATGAAATGCTAGATCTCTTGTTAATTGCCAGCGTCGGTTTTTTGGGCAGCTTCGGTCATTGTCTGGGCATGTGTAGCCCGCTCACCGTGGCGTTTTCTCTATCTAACAAAAACACGTCGCGCCTTGCACAATTTAGATTTAATCTCCTGCTCAATCTTGGGCGAATTCTCAGTTATGCCCTCGTTGGAGCCGCGATCGGCTCGATCGGATCAGTTCTCATCGCAGGGGGACAACTCGCTGGCATCGATAGCGCACTCAGACGCGGACTCGCGATCGTCACGGGCATATTGCTCATCTGGTACGGCTTATCAAATATCAATCCAGATTGGCTGCCCAAGGTTCCAATTCTTCACCCGATGCAGGGAAAATTGCACAATCATCTGAGCAAATTCATCACAGAGCGATCGCACAATCCTGCAATTTTAGGCATGATTTGGGGGTTGATTCCTTGTGGATTTCTCTACACCGCACAGATTAAAGCCGCAGAGACAGGAAATCTAGTCCAGGGTGCGATGACCATGCTCGCATTTGGAGCCGGGACTGCACCGATGATGATTAGTACCGGATTATTTGCAGGGGTACTGAGTCGCGATCGTCGAAGTCAACTATTCAAACTCGCAGGCTGGGTCACTTTGACGATCGGTCTTTTGACCCTGTTTAGAAGTAGCGATATGGTGGACTACACCGGACATGCGGCTTTGATTTGTTTAATGATGGCGCTGATTGCGCGACCGATTAGCCGAATCTGGGCGGCTCCATTACGGTATCGACGAGCGTTAGGAGTAGGTGCCTTTGTCTTGTCCTGTGCGCATATGGGACATTTTTTAGATCACACTTTCAACTGGAACTTAAGCGCGATCGTCTTTCTACTCCCCACTCAACAGATCGGAATCTGGTCAGGAATTTCAGCATTAGGCTTGATGCTACCCGCAGCATTCACAAGTTTTGACAAAGCAGTTTCCAAACTCGGTTTCATCTGGCGCAAAATTCATCTCTTCAGTATTCCAGCTTTGATTCTGGCTGGGGTTCATACTGTGATGTCTGGATCAAATTATCTTGGTGAAATTACGATTGATTTTAATAATCGTTTAAGAGTTGGCATTCTTATCTTTTTAGTGATTAGCGTATTGTTAATACGATCGCGTTTTTTCTGGTCGTTGTTATCTTTAGAAAGCCTGTATGTCTCTGCTAAAAAATAGTCTCTTAGCTCACAATGTTAAAACTGAAGGCAACGTCGCTTCAACCTTTCACATCGAACCGAATCACAACCCAAAAGCAGGCGAACCCTCAAAGGCTTGGTTCGCCCTAACAAAACCGGGTGGAGAAGTGATTCCCCTCGATCGCTGTGACTGTCAACTCAAAGTCATCTCCAACAATCAAACCCTCTTACTTATGGTGCAAAGTCGATTGACGAAAAGATACAAATTCTAGAACAATTTTTAATTGACCAACGCACTCACTTAATTAATCTAGTCAAATCTTACCACTACAATCTCAATGCAACTCCTTTCAATTGTGAGGCTTTCAGCCCGATAGCCAAAATGCACTTTGAAAGCTCCTATAGTGGCCTTGTTACCAAATTTAGCAATCTAAACGCTTACGTGAAATCAATTCTATCTACAATTGGCTCATACAAAACGACAGTTGATTTTAGTTCACTCATTTAAAGCTACCTAAAGGGTCAAAAATCTGCCTTTTTCATTAAGGGTAGAGAATAGCCCTCGAAAAACTTAAAGAAAGGCAAAATCACTAACTACAACGCTGGATTTTGGGCTCTTGGGAACTTATCTCCTACTGTTCTGAATGAACAATTGAAGCTAGACAATATTGAAAGTAAAGTAGAAATCTGTCCATATTACATTCCTTTTGCCGATAAATAAGGAAAATGCAGGCAATGTCCTATTTAGCGACCGTTTTTCATCTTGCAAGGACGAAGTTGCTTCAGTTGTTCCACCTATAACCAAGAAAAGAGACAGTGTTTAGATTAAAAAGGTAACATCGTCTCTGGCACAATTTATTTTACAAACTATGCGGCTACAAGAGGAAGAGTCTTGCTACAATAGAACCAAAAAATTGAATCTTTCTCGAGTAATATCTAAAATCTTCCCCTTTGTCCAATTAATTCTCCGTTTTTCAATGGCAAGTAATGCATAGACTGTCCAAAATAACTATATTTCAATCCCAGCTAACATGTCTGTAGAAGCTGTCCACTAGATTTCTACTATGACTCAACTACGATGACGTGCAAGAAAGTTTTGTATTACTCAAGGGCAGAGTTTCTTTCTTGGACAACCAATAACAAACTAGTTGAAGATATATTGTAAAATATCAGCTTAAAGAAATCATAAGTTTCTTATCGCTAATGTCCTTAAAAAGCTCCTTTTTCTATCAACACAGAATGCATTAGCTGTTAAAAACCAACCCATTTCTCATACGACACTCTAAAGTGCTAAAAATGTGCGCCAGGGTCAATTCTCAACCTCAACATCCACAAATGTGTAGCAGTAGGCAACATTAACTATCAGACAAACCCTATGACTTCTCAAAAGCTGATCCTTAATGGTAAATCTCTGAACTAATGGGCAACTATATACTACTCCAACCTCAATAGCTAGTCCGGCATATCTGATTGTCCAAGTTCAACCCCTTACTTTGATGGAATTGCTTGCATTAGTTGCCCTAAGTCACACCCTTACTTCAATTTGCAGACTCTGATTTGTCAATACTGCGAAGGAACGACTATCTATGATGTTGGCCAGAGATAATGCGTTTCGAGTAGCCAAAGAAGAGCTGTGCAGACCCCTACTTGGTAGAAAATGGCTGCAGCCATATTTCACTGAAAGGATGATACTTCAATACATTTATAAAACATCTTCCAAAACCATGATAAATAGACTCCGGAATCTTTTGTCGACTGTTGTATTTTCTGCAAAAATATCTTTATACAAAAACTTATTAATTCCTGCTTATTTATAATCCACATGATAAAACCTCTCATACTAATCCTTTCTCTAATCTCAGCATCAATCGCAGTAAGCAGCTCGACAGAGCAACAAGCATAACCTCCCATGCCAAATTTCTAAGGTTCTTTCGACTCCACAGAGCCATTCAAAACCTAAGACCCAGATGAAGCATAGTAATTTTCGCAAGAATACACCTTTGAGTAGGAATAGTAAGATATGCTATAGTTTTCCTAGCTACTTGGGGACTTCATTCCTGACTAGACTTTTTAATGTGATTTAAGTGCTGGTCGTCATTAGTGCCACAGGGCCTAGCGCGCTTGCGGGTGGCTTCAGCACGCCCTAAGTGCGGGACAGGGAACAGACAGGCGTACCATGGCAAAGAACCGGCATTCCGAAGGGGCGGGCCCCTCGCAGCGGCAGCTTCGCGTGGGCGAGTTGATCCGCCGTGTG
>JALOOO010000053.1 GCA_025454375.1 Leptolyngbya sp. Prado105
AAAAACAAGCTCAAATCCAGTTGGGACAAGCATTTTTACAACTCGCGCTCCGGACATTTAATTTGTTAACGAGGACAAATACCGTGTTACGCGACACTATGGCAGGTGGATGCAAATTCAACAGCCACGTTAATGAGCGAGTTTTATAAAGCTTTGAAAGAAGGAAAAACTAAAGCCGAAGCCCTGAGAGCAGCACAAATCGCACTGCTAAAAAATCCGAAAACAGCGCATCCATACTACTGGAGTGCCTTTATCCTCGTAGGAAGCTGGCTCTAGCTTAAAGTCGCTGGTACTCTGAGGGAAGCTGTTGCAGCGCTGCCAGTCCAGAACGCGCAGCCGCAACTTCGGTCACTTGTCCTTTGCGGTTAGCAATCTCGATCGCTTTTTCATAAGACGATTTAGCAAGTCGTGGGGCTTTGGCGAAGAGATAGACATCGCCAAGAACACGATAGACGATCGGATTTTGGCTTCCTGATTGAATCCGCAAGTTGAGGGCTTGTATCGCTTCGTTTAATAGTCCCTGCGATAAATACAGATTGGTGAGATCGAGCGCGACCGCTTCATCGAGGTTGTTGGAATTGAATCGCTGGATTCGGTCTGCCTGCTCGGAGATTTCTTGCGTTGCTGCTTTGGTGAGTCGATTTACTACAGTCTGTCGAGCCGTGACTAATTTCCCTTGATTTGTATACGCAGCGATCGTAATTTGATAAGCGTTGCCAAACTTCCACGGCAAATTGGACGGGAGTTGCACCGAGGGTTGGGATACTGTTTGCTGCCACTGTACCTCTTTGCCCTCGATTTGAACGAGATAGTGATTAACGCGCTCGATCGGAGTCCAACTGAGAGATTCAGGTGTTGCAATCACAGCCCGTCCATAAGGTTCAATGAGCCGCAACGCATTCTGTGTCGTTTCGCCTCCTTTCGGAATATCACACACAAGTCCATTGTTGGTTGGACAGAAGCGGACCGAACGAATCGGTTTCGGAGACCCGCATCCCTGCACGCTGCTGACAATCAAACTGTTAGAAAACATTTTCTTTCTGCCACTAGCAAAGCAGAAAACTTCAATTTGCGGAACGGTTGATGATTGTCTGATCTGAAGCCGCTCGTTGTTACAAATCAGCCTGCCTTTGGACACACCTACATTATTTGTTTGGTAGACTCGCCCGACTGGATCAGAACACGCTGCATTTGCAAAGGCGGGTGAGTTTGATTGTTCGATTGCTCCGATAGAACTTAGGAGCAAGAAATAAACGAAACAACGAGCAGTTGTAAAGGAGAAGACTTTCATACAGCTATTGACAGAGTAATCTAGAGTAGTACTTGATACAATTCACGCCGATTCAGATTGTCAGATGCCTCTAGTGTGTACGGAAGTTAGAACTTTTGCAATGGATCAACCTGGTTCAGATGCTGAAGCCGCCAATCTGCGATTTCTGGAAACCTGTCGGTATCAGCAGGACTAGCACTGCACTCACGCCAATTTTGACGCGCTTTAGCTCGGTTGCCTTGCCCTTCCTGAACTTGTGCGAGCAGGCAGTAGATGGCAGTCTGCGTTTGAAGCTGTTGTCCGTCTCTTCGTTGCAGGGATTCAACGAGTTGTTGAGCTTCAGTCAGAGCGGTTACAGCAGATTCTAGTTTGGATTGTTTGAGCAACGACCACCCTAAATTCTTTTTTAACGACGAGACAGAGATAGGATCGCTCGTTTGTGCCAGTGCTTGTATCGCAGTTTGTTCAGCTTCTTTGTACTTTCCCTGTAAATTCTTCAGCCGCGCGAGATTATTTCTTGCATCGGAAGTGCCAATCGGATCAGTTTGAATGGCAAGTTGGTATTGCGCGATCGCTTGGTCTCGCTCGCCTTGATCTTCATAAGCGCTGCCGAGATTGAAATAAATTTGACCCGCTTGCACCCGACCGGATTCAGTCTTCGGCGCGATCTGTAATGCCCGCTGATAATATTTAATCGCACAATCGAAGTTTCTTTCGCTTTTGCACAGTTGCCCTAAGTTATTGAGCGCAGCAACCTGATAGGGATCGAGATCGAGCGCTCTAAGATAGCTTTGTCGAGCAGGTTCAAGTTCTCCGTCTAGTTGAAGAGTTGCACCTGTTTCGACAGCTCGCTGTGCTTGAGTGAGTCGTTGAGAAACAGTCCAAGTTTGTCCGACCCAAGCACCACTGAGCAAGACACCGAAGCTGACGATCGCGGCTGCAACTCTAAGCTGAGTTGATCGCATCAATCGATAGCGCCGGATCAGGCGAGGCAGTTGCTCAATCCGCCGTAAAATCGACGGGACATCCGCCGGACGATTACGCCAGTCTGGAGCTTGGAGTTCATCAATCAAATCCGCAAGCGGTGGAGCGATTTGGGGGGCTTGAGATCGCCACAGCAGTTTTCCAGTTTCGGTAATCGGGAGTTGAGTCGGATGAATCCCCGTTACTGCGTGAACCAGAGTTCGCGCGATCGCAAACAAATCCGACTGCGGCATTGCACCGCCATGCAGTTGCTCTTGAGGCATATAGCCAGCAGAACCAACGGCTGTGATGCTGTAGGTGTTTCCCGGTAGCGGAGATTCAGCTTCTGCCAGTCTCAGCTTGACAAAGTACGTTTCTGTAAGGCGACGACACGCTTCAAAATCAATCAGAGCTAAATCTCCGTCTGGACGCAAAATTAAATTAGCAGGCTTAATATCTCGATGCAAATAGTAGCAATCGTGAATTTTCGTGACTAAATTAATCAGTTGGCGTAACCAGTCGATCGCGCTTGATTGAGAACAACGATTCCCGGCATCGATCCACTGGCGCAGCGTCTGTCCCTCAATTTTCTCCATGACAAGGCAGTAGGCAGGTTGTCCAGTCGTTGGAATGGAGAAGAAACCATCCAAGTCCGGTCGAGGAATGCGACCAGGCACGTTCAGAGCCATGAGCGCACTGTATTCTTGCCGGAGTCGAGCAACACGGTTGCGTAACGGTTCTTGCAGCACTTTCAGCATTTTGTGGCGTTGGTCGTGCTGGTCGTACACTTCAAACACCGCTGTTGCCGCTAACGGGTGCTGAGGCAGTCGTCGTATCGGTCGATAACGCTCCATTGGAAACAGCGAAGTTCCGCACCAGCGGCAAGTTCGGTCACTGCCAGGGGCATCCGGGTGTGGACATTCAGGATTAATGCACCAGATCTCGTCTGTCACAGGTTTATGAGTGCGCTTTATTATTATTTGTTCTCACTCGCTTACGTTTATGCACCGACAGCACACGAGATCGAGTTGTTCGACTCAGAATCAAGTGTGTTGAGCGCGTGTTTTCTAACGATCGAACTTAGCTTATACGAAGCAGGCTGATTTTTCTTCTTTAGAACCTCAATAATTGATCGCTTTTCTAGATAGCCTAATGCTTCAACTAACTCCGACGAGGAAAAATCGCTGAGAGTAGGATGCTTCTGTAAATCAGCAAAGCTAGGCACATCAGATTGAGCTAGAGCTAAAACAACACGCTTCTCGCTCACGCCCATTCCCCGAAATTGCCGTGAGATCAAAGAGTTAATTTCTTCGGTATAAAGCGCTGAGATGTGGATCACGTCTCCAACGCGCCCGTTGAACAAATCCACGATGCTATTCGCAATCAGCTTCAGGACTAAGGGGTTTGTGCCGTGGGAATCAATCAGAGTTTGCCAATATCCTTCATCTTGAAGGCTGAAGTCTCGAAGAATTTGTTTAGCAGCGTTGTCATCGAGGTTTCTCAACAGCAGGTTTTTTGCGCCCAAACCGCTGAACTGCCAGTGTTGAATAAACAAGATCGGAATTTCGGAGGTTAACAAAACGCAACTGCGATGCGTGGCGCTGACAATCTGCCGCAGGAATATTTCATACTCAGGGCTACCGCGTAAAACTTCAGCAGCATCCAGCACGATTAAGCAACGCTGCCCAGCAAGCGCTTCAAGCAGCAATGACATTGAATCTCGCGGCTTTGATGTCTGTTGAACCTTCAAATCCGACAATAGCGACTCGATCAAGTCATCGAGTCGAGTCGTCGGATTTAAAGTCTTCCAAATCGCTTGATCCCATCTGGTTGCACTACTGACTTGGATTAGCTTTGCCGCTAAAGCACTTTTCCCAATTCCGGGAGAACCGATAATTGCAACCAAGTGGTTCTGGTCAACCAGTGCGGATAAGTTGGCTAATTCTGTGGAACGACCATAAAACTGACCATTTACGGGAGTCTGATCGCCAAGAACAGGAATGGGCTGTAGCATCTGCTCAAAGATGCGCCGGGACGTTGACTTAGTGACAGGTCGCCCCAACGTTTCAGATAACAACTTCCAAAGCTGTGTGCCTAGATACTTCGCATGAGCAACGCTACAGTCAAGTTCGGCAGCAATCTGGTCATACTCTTTGCCGTTCCAAGCACCGCTTAGAATAAGCCGATCTCTACCGCCGAGAGTGTTTGGCGCTAAAAGCTGATCGATGTGCCTTAGTGCATCTTCCTTGTTCACCGGATCTACCTACACAGATTGATTTCTATTTTAGCCGCTAACCCATGATCAAAATTCTAGCCACAATTTTAATTTTTGATAGTTATAGAAAATGTAAAGTGGTACAAGTAGTATAGGGTTTCTGGATCGGCTTGATCATAAGAATAGAATTATTCTTATTTGTTTGACGAACAGAATTCCCTTTGGCTGCCACAAAACGCTGTCGAAGTAGGTAAAATAGTGCCACTTATAAAGAGGAGGTAAAGATGAATTGAGATTTAAAAACCTTAAAACCCCAACTGCGGCAAACAGCGGGGTCTTCAAGGTTCATATTGAGGGATGCTAACTCAAAGATTTCACAAGTCTAGTTAGTCCCGATTCAGATTAGCCACACTCAACGGTGGTCGGATTTGCGATGCGCTTTTAGAAGAAGCGAAAAGCAGTTGCCGAGCGCACGGTTTTGTTTGGCTTAGCTTAGCTATGTCTAATTCTAGGGGAAGTTGACCCAAAACGGCAACTTTTTTACCCCCTGTTTTTGCATGGCTGAAATTTCCCCTACCGCTTCGTTCTTTTTGGGAGATGTCATGTCAAATCATGTAGAGAACACGCATACCTGTCCAAACTGCGCTCAGGAGATCGCGATCGCTGGACTCGATTCTTCGCAATGCTCGAAATGCAAATGGGTAGAACTGCCCGGTCGGACAGCAACAAGTTCAACACAGTCCACTCGACGCAAAGCTTCCTCAAAGCCACGGGAAGGGCATCAAATTGATTTGTTTGATTCGTTTGGAGGTTTGTCGTGATTCCTCCAAACCAGTCTTTAGATGGCAATAAGACAGTTGATGCGATATCGCGTCAATTTCTAGTCGCATCGGTGATCGCAAAGTTCGTCGGAGATTTCCGATGCAAATAACCGCCACAATGCAGGAATGGCTCAATTCTGGAGTAGACCCTGGCATCATTGCCCTTAACGCCGAGGAAGTCAGTGGGCGATCCGCGGTCGAACTTATCCTTAGTAATCAAATTGCACGGCTGCAAAAGGTGACGAGTTACGTCACGGTTGAAGCTGCACGACTGCTGCGACGACACCAGAATCTTGAAGACGGAGAAGGTGGATGGTGGGTCAGCGGGATTGACCCATTAAACAGTTGGAATCGCATGGAATGGGGACAACTCAAACCTTGGGTTCCTCGCCCTGATCCGGACAAACCCGGAAAACTCATTAAGTACGAATCGGCTGTGGGTGAGCCAACGCGCGTTATTCTGCTCGATGTTCCGTCTGATATTGCCGATCGCGTTTATGTTCAAGCGGGTGTTGATCCGATCGGACTTGATCGGTCGATCGGCTTTTGGCACTGCGTCAAACAGTACAAAATTGGCATCGTCATTGTTGAAGGAGCCAAAAAAGCGGGGGCAGTTCTGACCGCAGGCTACGCCGCGATCGCGCTTCCGGGCATCTGGAACGGACGGCGAGTTGAGCGCAATGCAGCGAAAGAGATTGAAAGCGAATTTCTCATTCCGGATCTAGATTTTTTCGCAGACGGTCGGCAAGTGACGTTCTGTTTTGACCAGGATGCGAAGCCGAAAACTCGTCGGGCTGTGACGAGTGCAATTCGAGCAACCGGGCAATTACTTAACGCATTGAAGTGCCAATGCCGAATTGCACGGTGGCAGCCGGATTGGGGGAAAGGGATCGATGATGTCGCGGTTGCGCGTGGATTTGAAGCGGTGCAAGCGATTCTTAATCAGGCACAGACGTTAAATTTTCAGGATGAATCCGCTGCTGATCCCGCTTGGGAGGTTTGGCACAATGCGCGACGCTTCACGCCGGATGTCACGATGCACCAGACGCATTTTCAAGCTTCGTTACCGGATGAGAAAACGCTCATTGGTATCCGATCGGGACTCGGAACCGGGAAAACGTACTGGCTCGTTCACACGCTGATCGAAGCGCTAAAAGACGGTGGATTCGTGTCCGTGGGATATCGAAACAGCTTACTAATTCAGTTTTGCAGTGAACCCGGACTCAATCGTGACTGGTATCACTTGCAGCAAGACCTCAAAGGCAGCAGCGATCAGATTTTGATTCGCGATCCCAACTCCAAGATTGCTTGCTGCATCGACAGCCTAATTCACTTCGATCCGCAGGATTTTGATGGCAAAACGATTATTCTCGATGAAGTTGAATCGATCGTCAAACAACTGCTGCAAGCAAAAACGGCGGTTAGCTTCCACCGGGATCGAATTAAGTCACTATTTGTCGAAATGCTGAATCGGGCGGACCGAATTATCTGCTTAGACGGGCATTTGACCGATGGCACGATCGAGTATTTGCGATCGCTCTTAGTTGAGCCGCGTCAAATCATCAAGTACCTCAACACTTACGCTGGAAATCGAGGGCGTGTGTATTTTCTCGAAGGCACTCAAACCGAGAAGGGAATACGGAAGGATGATTATACACCGATCGTCGAAGCGATTCTAAACAATCCTGAAAATATTGCGATCGCTTCGGATTCTCAGGAGCAACTGGAATCACTCGATCGCCAATTAATTGAATCAGGGCGCAAAACATTACGGTTTGATTCGACGACCGCACGAGAACCGTGGGTAGCTGAATTCTTGCAGGATCGCTCTGGCTATCTGCAAACTCATCAGATTGATGCGCTGTTATATTCTCCTTCTGCCGAAGCTGGCTTAAACGTCGATATTGAGGGATATTTCACCGATTTATACTTCTTGTTTTTTGGGGTCATCACGACCGATGCCCAACTACAAATGATGGGGCGAGTGCGTGATCCGAACGCGGATTTGCACGTTTGGTGTACGACTCGTGGACTTTCAACTGATGCTGTCTCGCGCAATCCGATTCCAGAGAAGCTGATTGCAGAAATGCAGCAGTACATTCAAGATTGTGCGATCGCATCGCTTCAGGGGGTGCCGCACGAGGAAGTCGTTCAGGCTCTCGCGAAGCAACTGATTCAACTCTCAGCCGACGACCCGCACTTTAATCGCGAGGCAACGCTAATGGCGATCGAAAATCATGAACGGTCAAATTTGCGGAGTTGTCTAAAAGTGGCGATTCAAGCAGCGGGGTATCAGTTGATCGGTGCGACGGCAACGGAGCCAGAAAAGGCATTCATGTCAGTCCACGCCGAACTCAAGCAAACGATCCAGATTGAACGGTCCGATGCACTGTTTTATGCTCCAGATATCTCTAGCGCTGAGGCAAATGAGAAAGCCCGACGATTTGATGCCTCGATCGGAGATCGTCATGCGATCGCCCGACGACGACTGCTCGATCGACTGCCGGGAATTGAAACCGCAACGTACTCAGTGGCGAATACGTCTTGTAGCGACACTACCGCAAGCGCAGTCGAGCCAGATCCAGATGAATTGGAGCCAAGGCTCGAAGAGAAACCAGTTTTTACACCCAGCTTCGTAAAGCGTGTCCGATTTGACGATCGATCTCTTATCAGTAAAGTAGAGCTTCATTGGCTTTTGAATCATCCAGCGGTCGCGAAAACGCTTCAGCAGATGCGCTGGCACAAGAAGCTGTCCCTCTTTACCGATCACACAGCGCCGGATAGTTTTCATAAGCTATCACTGCTAGATTATCAAAGTCGGTGGCTCAAAATCTCAAAACTGATCGAGCAAGGAATCGGCTTCTTCTTGCAGTTAGGAAATACCTGGCATAGCAATTCAGAAGAGGCAATCTCATTCTGGGAAGCTGGAAAATCACCGGAGTCCGCCAGAGCCGTGAGGATTCAAGTGGGAGATAGCTCTCCCTGCGACTATATTGGCAAGGTGTTAAGAGCATTGGGATTAAGAACGACTTCAGTCTGGGATTCAACGCGAAAGATCCGCGTTTACCAACTTGATCCGGATTGTTTGCAGGACCCAACGAGAGCGGCGGTGTTTGACGCAATCGGGCGAAGATTTACCGAAATCGTTACACGAGATTCAGTCGCACTCGATTGGCAGAAATTTGCCGCAGCACAAGACAAAGAAGGATCACCTTTTCCGATTTTGATTACAAATAAAGCGGAAGGTGATCCAGAAGTTGACTTGGAAAACGACCCAATGAGCAAAGATGCGATCGAAGATTTGGCTGAGTTAATCAACCAGTGCGACTCAGAAACAGTCTCAGATCTATACCAATTGCCAAACATCACGCAATCTTTGTGGCAGAAAGCGGAACATCTTTTAGGAGTCGATCGGCGCAAGCAGATCCGGGAGTGGATCAGACATCATTTTGAAAGTTCATCAGAAGAGGGGAGAAACGCCGCATTTGCGGCTCCTACCTGAATGATGCTGCAAGATTGACTGGCACTTCTCCAAGTAGGAATGCTCTTCGATCGCCAGTTCTGAGGTTTGCACTGGGGCAATCTCGAACTTAAGTATTGTCGATGCAACTCGCGCAGGAACCGTGAAAAAGAGAAAGCGACATCGGCGAAGTCAAGCTTGACTTCGCCGTGAAAGAACTATTCAGCAGAAAAGTAAACAATCAATCTGAGCTTGGAAATCAAAAAAACTCTATTGTTTAAAGGGAGAGAGCCGAATCATGGGAGAGGCAAAACGGCGCAAACAGCACGACCCTAAATACGGAAGGGCAAAGACTGCACCAGAAACAGAGTCTACGTTGATGAACGACCTCTTGCAAGTCAGTCCAAGAGTCAACGGTGAAACAATTTTGATGCAGAGCCGAAATTCTTCTGGAGATCGGACTGGCATAGATCCAGAAACATTGATTAACGTGGGGTCGCTTGAAGATCTGAAAAAACTGTCCAAAGGGTTAGTGCCACAAACGCTGGCTTATCGACTAGCAGTGCAAATTGACGGAGAACTGCTTTGTCCACCTGAGAATGGAGTTTTCCCAAAAAGTTGGCTCTACCAGATGAGATGTTTAGAAAACTCTACGATCGCGATGCAATGGGTCAGCCAAACATTTTCCACATTAAACCTAGAGCTTTCTAGTCAGGAGGGCTGTCGGGCTTATACCAATGTAGTGAAGGTTTTGGCGCTTGCAGTTTTGTCTATCGATCCTCATCCCTAACACGCTTTGATCAACTTGATTCCTTCAACACTTCCAGAACCGTTCTGTTGTCGATCTTGTCTTTTCATATTTAAAGCTGCATTGCTTTAAAGAAAAAAATTGCTTGCATAACCAGAATCGATCGTAAAATCTCAACTATCGCATTGACTTAGAAAAATGATCATCACGCTTGCATCATTCAAAGGTGGCGTGGGTAAAACTACTACAGCAATTCACCTTTGCCAATATTTCGCAACCCGCAAGCCGAAGCTTAAAGTTGTTTTAGCAGATGGAGATCCCAACCGAACGGCGATCGATTGGGAAGAGTCTTCTCAATTCGATCTTCCGTTTGCCGTTGTAGATGCGTCGGAAGATTTGCCAAAATACGATGTTTTAGTGGTGGATACTCCTGCACGAACAGAGCCAGATGAGCTTGCGGATTTGATTGAAACGTCCACGTTAGTCATTATTCCCACGAAAGTTGATATTTTTGACGTGCGTGCAACTCTCGCGCTCGGTGATGCGTTACGCCCGTACCCGCATAAGTGCCGCATTCTGCTAACTGGACTGCCGCGCGGCAAACGTCTTTATGAGTCAGCTAAGCAGCTATTTGATGAGCAGGGACTGAAATCGTTTGATGGAGGAATTCAGCAGTTAGCAGTGTATCGCGATGCTGCTTATGAAGGGGTTCCAGTTGGACGATATAACGAGGCAGGAAAAAAAGCGATGGCGGACTACGAAAAAATTGGCGCACAAATCTTAAAAGGATGGAAGAATGGCTAAATCACCGTTTGCTGGAGTCAAATCAAGTGCAATGCGGACTCAGGTTGAAAGAAGCGTTGCCAGTCTGCTACCGCTTGAGCAAATCACAGAGCGTTTCGATGGCGATACGCGATCTTTAAATCAAACGCACGTCGAAGCTTTATCTGAAAGTATTGCAGTTTTGGGTTTAATCCAACCGATCGCGATCGACAACAAAGGACGATTGTTAGCAGGCGGACATCGACGGGCTGCAATCACTCGTTTGAAGGAAACGAATGCCGATGCTTATCAACAGCATTTCAGCAAAGGAATCCCAACTCGTGCCTACGATTTCGACTCCGAGAAGGAACCGGAATTAGCTTTAGCGATCGAGGCAGCCGAGAATGAAAAGCGTAGAGACTATACGCCAACTGAGGTTCGTGGACTGGCAGAGCGTCTTAAAAATGCCGGATTTCACCACACTAGAGGAAGATCACTAGCTGGACAGAAATCTCTAGCCCCGACATTGGCGGCTGTGATTGGGAAGTCAACACGAACGGTGGAACGATATTTAGCCGCAGATTCAAACGGGGCAGCAGACTTAAATCCGACAGATGACGGATTTAGAAAACAGCTTGAGCGATCAATTAAAGCACTAAGAAAACTTCAGTCCATGCGAACTAGCACAGAGCTTCAGGAAAAAGTAGCTCAGGATCTGCCACAGCTAATCGATCTACTGGAGAAAGGACTCATGTAACTCGTTGTCTACTCGGTCAACTTCGCGAGATCGTAAACCCAAATCCGTCATCTGTCGGATTTAGCGATCGACTGTTGATGAAATTTGCATTCTCGCTGATGAAGTAAACAGCACTTAATTATAGAAATAGTGCGATGAAATTAATTTGTCTTGAAATCTTCGAGGACTTGCCGAACGAATACAACGTTGGTGGCAGATTTGAGTTTCGCCCCACGTTGATCGAGCAAATCCTTCAGCGCAGATCGAGCCGTAATTGTCCCCGAATTGTCGTGTTTGGAGAAAACGTAGCCCAAGCGCAGTGTGAAGCGGCAATGAAATTGTTTGCTCAGTCTTATCAATTCTGGCAGGCGACCCTAATCGTTCACTCAACGGCAAGTTTTGAATGCGCGGCGCTGATTGAATGAGGGCAGAACTGATACGATTCATCTGCCCAAGACTGCACTTTTCGATATGATAAAAAAATGAAGCATATCGAAAATCGCTTTCTTAGTCCCCATCTTCAAGCCGAGCGCCGCCGCTTGCTCGACACGATCGCAGAAATCCGTAGATCCGGTGAAGTCGCTCCAGCCTATCACTGGATCACAACACAATCTGAGACCAAGGAAAACGGAGCCACCTACGAATACGCAAAACTCAACATCAAAAAACCTGGAGATGAAAAGGTCAAAACGCGATCGCTCGGTAAACCTGGCAGCGAGGAGCATCGACGTTGGCAAGAGGCTTTAGCGCGTCGGGATGAGATCGCTGAACTAGAGCAACAGATCAAAATGGTAGAAGATTTGATCAATCGCCAAGCCATGCGGTTTCCGATCACGACTCTATCTAAGATGGACAAAGGAATTTGAGTTAAAAACTGTTGCCTGTTTTTCGGTATGATTGATAAACTAATCACACCGAAAAAACAATTTCTCCTGTACTAAAAGTCGAATAGTTTTGGGTTCTAATGCTTTATGGCAGGTACAACTCGCTGAAATTGATTATCCTGACAAGGCAAGCCTGCCTCCCGTCGATTGAAGAATGTTACCTTGCCGTTTGAATCCTCTTTGAAGCTTGCAACATCGCTACAGGCAGTTAACGGGTCGGCAAGCAAGCCAGAGTCAAGTTGCCTTAATTTTTCATACGTTAGTCCAGTCGGGCAATTTGACCCAAGTAATCTAAACTGCTGCGTGACTGTATCGCGCGATGCAATGCAGGTCGGACCGATCGGAGTATTCACAACGAGTAGTCCAGAAATATTAGGGTTGTAAGATGATGGAACAGTAGGTATTGGTTGTGGAGGAATATTGAGTGATCTAATTTGATCCGGTAATACCACTGAAGGTGCAGGAGCGCTGAGCGCAGGAGAAGTGACAGCAACTCCAGTCAGCAATCCAACGAGTGCTGCTTGAGCAATTTGATTCGCAGTTATAGAAATGTGATATGTACGTTTCATCAGATCTAAATCATCGCTCCTTGCCTGAATTTCTCTATTGTATGGAGAAGCTGGCAACTGTAAACGCAACAAGGCAAATCCAACGCCCAGATCTAGAAGAAATTGCGGATGCTGAAGCGGGCGCGGTAATTGATACGTTTCAGATTTAATCGCTGTTGTTGTTTAAGGTCAAAATTCAGGTTTAGATAATCTCTGATTTGGCGTAAGGCTCCTGCTGATCTAGCTGAGTCGATTGAGTCTCAAAGACCTGAATGCCAGGATGTTCCAGTACAAATCCAACATCGGTGAGTTCGCCCATGCGTCCGGTGATAGTCGCGGTCCAGTTGCGGTATTGTTGCGAACCTTCGACCAGGTTTTTCCAGATCCTTGGACGCACCTCGATTGTGACGATCGCAGACCCGACATCAACGGTGAAACTCCGCCAGCCGTTCTCGATTTCAATCGCATCGGGCAGTTGAGTGATTTCGATCGTAAGCGGATTAAGTACACCAGGAGTAGTAGGCATTGATCGTCTCGACTAAGCAGGTAGTGCAGCAGGCTGACCGAGCTTAAAGCGCGAAGGTTTGTCTCCGACTCGCTCAACCGTACCTGCACGAGTCGCGTGCATTAAGGTCGCGCCTAACGTCTTTCTCGCTCTTGGCATTTCTGCTTCATCAAACTTGTCGTACAGTCCAGCAATCAAATCGTCGATCGTATAAACTTGCTCTGCATCTTGCTGCAAAATCTGGACGATCGCCTCGATCAGACTCTTGCCTTTGAATTTGCGCTTGAGTTGTTTCGCATCAAACGCTTGAGCGGAGTTTGATGTCTCTTTGACTTCAGGATTCGCTTTTTTCGTTCCTGTTTTGCGCGTTGCTTTTGGCTCACGAATCTGTGGGGACTTCACGGGGGGTTCAGCCTGTTCTAATAGCTCAGAGACAGCTTCCACGATCTCGTCTGCGGGAACCACTTCGACGGGTGCTTCATTCAGCAGCGCATTCAGGGTTTTAAGCGTTTGGTCGAGTTTAGCACTCACTGAAGCTTCGATGTCTGACACGATTTTGGCGTGATCGTTGATCAACCGCGCTCGTTCTTGTTCAAGCTGTTGTCTCGTTTCGTCTTTCAACACCAGGTAAGACATCGTTATGGTTCCAGAATCAATTGTTTTGATTGTAGTACTAGGATCTGCAATTGGATGATTGTTTCAACAATTGAAGCTAAATTAAAAACACACTTTGTGAGGTGTTCTCAACAATGACTGATTCGCTAAACCATTTTCAAGATGTAGACACGCTTCAAGCCGTACAACAGAATTTGCAGCAAATTGCACTTCAATTTGATCTACCGAGTGATACGACTGCGATTCGAGAACTGTACGAGACGGCTGAAAGACTGGTGAGCCATCTTGCTGCTGATCCGCTTACGCTTGCACGAGTGGCGGGGGTGTTGTTGGTGTATCAACTGCCCGATACTGATTCTGACGAGGTTCGCTGGTTCAAGTCGGAGCTGCAAAATTGTCCAGATATCGAATCGGTCGAGGAGTTAATTGATTCGTTGTCTCGCCCTGATTCCTTGTAGTGGCGCAACGCTTGGAACCAGGCGATCTCTTCTGCAATCAAGATCGGATCTCCAGAAGTGTTGAGCAAATTGCTTAAGCTGTGGTGCTACCTGCGAAGGACGTTGCTCAATCATTCGCGCAGATTCAATCAAGATTGAGTTTTGAGAACGACGTACTATCAGGCTTATTTCGGCTTTCCAAACTGTTCAGGAATTTCAATGATCCAGATGTCAGCCTTGGTTAAATCGCGATAAAACTCGGCTTCAGGGTCTTGCCGTTGCTCAAGCGTAAACCCGCCGAGTAGGAGACCCATCCAAAGTTCCACGATCGACAACTCACGTAGCGCCTTTTCAGGTTCTGCAACCTCAATATAAATTGCGTGTTGAAGCTGCTCTACCGGAACGGGTCTAAACCTTGGCTGCTCTTTCAACCATTGAGCGATCGCCCCTGACCAAGCCGTAGGATCTTCATCTCCCGCCAATTTTTTAAGCATATCCAGGATCTTCTGCTGTGAAACGGGAGCCGCAGTTGACCCGGATTTGGACCGAGATTTCGGCTTTTTCGTTTTTTCCCAGTCCTCTTCATCGGAGTCTAGGTCAAGACTCATAGTGTGTCGTTCCCAATGATCGTCCTCCTCATCAAGAATCGGAAAGCCTTCGTAGTCCTCTAATTCTGGCTCTGAATCTTCTTCTAACACTATGGTCTGCTGATGTTCCTGCATTTTGAGAAACAAAACTTCGGCGATGAGCGCGATCGCGCTTCCACCCACCCGGAGACGGTCCTCCTCTGGCGTAACTGCAAGACACTGCTCCATCACCCGACAGAGTTGTTTGCAATCTGCCTTTAGCGGCTCTACAACTGCACTTTGAACCCTGTCATGAAAGTCCTGCCATTCGCTCATATTGCGCTCCAGGGACTCGGCAAAGGACACTCGCGGATATATTTATGAATCGTGAAGAATTTCTTGAAGGGTCGCCCTTTATTTAGGTGGCTGAACTCCTGAGTAAATTCCAGCAAAGCTTGCTCCATTAATTTGCCGACTTCATCGCCGCGCAGTCCCCAGCACGGAATCGGTTGCCGTTTTGCGTGACATTCAGTGCCGAGCCAAAGTTGAAACTCGATCGCATGAACCAGCGTCACGTTCTTCTTAAATTTCTCTGGTTCTTCAGAGAAGATTATACGAATTGCGGTGGGGCGTTGATAGACCGGAAAGCGAACCGACTGAATTACTTCTTGCGTTGCCTGCTGGTTGAGACGATTCTGTAACCGCCGTTTTGCCGTTTGTTCAGCGCGATTTTGATACTGCCACCGAAGCTTTTGACAGCGATTCTTCTCCTCGACCCAGCACCCATCACCTTCAGTACCGTGAATGAGTCTTGCCCACTCGATCGTATGGGTCGAGCATTCTAAACATTTGGGATTGAGATGACGCGCCATATTGAATCGGGAAAATGAAGGTTATTTCTGAGTCATCTTATTGATGCTTTTCAGCATTATTTGTCTAGCGTTACCTCCTCCGATGTATGAATTAGTAAGAATTTTAGTAAGAAATTAGTTAATTTACAAGGGAAGATTAAAAACATTGCGAGTCAGCACCAAAGCACTTTGGATTTTGGTTCTTGTGTTGTTTTAGCAATCGTTTGACTCTGTTCATGGAATGCTACGAATTCTAACGATCTACAAAACTCAACCTTGATCGATTCTTTGCGTCTGTCAACCAAATTTTCACAACTGGAAGATTTTTGAAGAAGAGTAGGAAACAAAAGAAGGTGTAAGACATTGGGCACTCATTGGTCAATTTCATCTTTTTCGAGCTTTTTGATCGCATTATCTAGATAGTATTGAATGTCTGTTGCTAAAACGAATCCACTGACTTTTCTCCTTCTACTTTCGACTTCCAACCGTAGCAAATGCCGAATGGATTTAAGCCACTCTAGTTCCTCGATAAGCCTTGGACTGATATTATTAAATCTATATCGTTCGCGTAATGACGAAAGAATACGCCTTCTGTCTTCACCGCTCATTGGTAGTAACGCAGCTACAAATGCAGTTGGCTCTACGTGTTTCAGTATCGGAAGGTCGTGATACTCCTGAATGTCAACATCCTTATATTGATACCTGCTGATGCTGATCATTCTAGAGAATCTCCGGAGATCATTCTGCATCGTCACAAGCAGGTCTTGACCAGCAGTAGTTAAGTTCTCTTCTTGTGCTAATTTTCGCACTTCGTTGATATAAGAAGATAGCTCCTGAAATTCCTCAAAGTCTTTTCCTTGGAATCCAAGACCACCATGATTATCATCCGTTATGGAATCAATGAATGAAGGAGTAGCAATCGCAAGCTGCTTACTATCTTTCAGATAATCAATGTAGCGTTTAGCATCTCTAAGAACTTCGCCCTTACTTTTGCTGTAAAGTTCAGCATCAGCAAACATAAGGAAGAGTCCAAAAACGTGCTTTATCTCTCCAACCTCAATATACTTTCTATCAGAAATGTCTACTTCGACGCTTCTAATTACACGCTCAAACTCGGCATCAGAAAGGTCAGAAAAGTACCAAAGCCTCACCCAGTTTGGAGTATTTTCGTCCTGAAAGTACTTGCTATTTAGTATTGATTGATTCAACTCTTCAGTGTTCAGAATGCCTTTATCAAAGAATGCTTGCCACCACAATTCGCTTGGAAATGGAGTACACAAGCCAATCAAGGGATACCGATTAAGCACTTCTTGAAGTGGGGTGTCCTCCTGTTGCTCATCTTGAGCGACACCAGTGGATTGACTTGCAACTCGCCGACTCAGACTAGCTGAATATGCCTCTCGTAATTTACTGATTTCCTTCGGAAGCATCTTTCCACGCTTAATCTCTATCGAAAAAGCTATCAGTAGCTTCAATAGATCCTGTACCAACTCCGTTTTCTCCTTTGCTTTTTTTGGCAGAACGTTAAAGATTCTTTCAAAATCTAAAACAATCTGCTTCAGGTTTCTTAGATTTTCATATTCAGCTTGCTCGTAAAGAACTCGTATCAATTCGGTGTTGTCAGATAAGAATTCTCTAGCTCCTGAGTCATCGATCATGGTAACGAAGCTCTCAAGCGCACCCTCAAAATCTAGAGACACACCAAAAGTTTTACCGATTAACTTCTCTTTAATAATCCGATATTTACTGTCTTTTACCAGTTCATCTTCATTGGCAATAAGAAGCACTTTCAAGTCTTGGTGTTCTACAAAGAAGTTGATGTACCCTAATAAATCAACCAAATCGATCTGGCAGCGCTCTAAATCATCAAAAATTAAAATGCTTTTATCGGCATCTCTAAGATATTCTGGCAGATTGATTTCTGGAATCTGAAGATTTAACGTTCCGTCATCTTTGCTGTCGCTATTTAGATCGGTTTTTAATGTGCCTTTCAGTAGCCCTTTAAGAATTCTCCCTGTGATTGCCATTCCTCTTGAGGAAAGCAGAGGATGTAGCTGCTGAAAGAAAGCATTTTCTATCTCAGAGAAGCTTGTCATTCCGTAGAGGCTGATATACAAACATTTGCGATCGTTCTCTTTAAGCTTGTCTCGGTATCTATTAATAAACCATGTTTTTCCAGATCCCCATTGACCTTGTAGAAGAACTGCAAATCCAGGCGCATGAGATAAATTACAGTAATAGTCTAGATACGTTTCTATATGCTCATTAATCGCGTGTTGCCGTCCCATTTCTGTCCCACTTCCGTTTCATGCTGCTAGGCGCAACTATAACAAACGACAGAAGCAAAAAATTAAGTTCGGTTCGTTCACGACTTGACCTTGGCAGGAGGTGAACAATTTGAATTTCTTGTGGGTTAGCGATCGATTGGTTAAGCTTCTCTTTGCCCCTTAACTTCTGGTTCCTCTGATTCTGGTGGCAGAAATTCGGGCGCGTTCATCTTTTGTCCCCATAGTTCGTCGCTAATCGACTCGCTCTTCCTTAACTCAGTCACGAGTGCTTCCACAAATGCCACAATTTGAGAGGCAGCTTCTGAGGGGAGCAGATTTTGTGCGCCGAAAGCAGGAAATAATCCGCTGGCGAATAGCCCCTCTAATCCTAATCCTGCGAGATGAATGCGAATGTCGTCTGACGTTTGGACTCGACTCAGGAATTCCAGTTTTGTCAGTACTGCAAGCTTCAATGCTGCAAATTGATCCTGAAGATATTTCAGATGAATTCGCGCTGACCCTCGCTCTTGGCGAGCGGCTTCTAATTGAGACAATGCTGCTTGATATGAAGCATCGTCTCTCAGCATTTCTGCTCTACGACAATCGCGCTGATGCTGGTTTTTCAAGGCTGGATCAAAGTAAACCTGACTGTCGATCGACAGCTTCAACTGCTCAACGTTCTTCTCTAGTTGTCGAACCTGTTGATCTGCATTTAAGAATTCCCTGGAAGCGTCTGCGATCGCCTGTGGATAATTAACGAGTTCCATCGCCGTTATAATAAAAGTTATCTGTTTCAAAGGTACTCAGACTTCGCTCAGATTTCTATTAGAGTTGTTGGGGAATAGGGGTTAATATTGAGGAGAGAATCCGTCAACCCATGCCGATGATCAATCTTGAACGTGCCCTCAACCAAGACCGATTGCTACGAGCTTTGACTGGTCTGAATCGCAAAGCCTTTGATGCGCTGCTGCCGAGTTTTGAGCAAGCGTATGAGGCAAGCCGCATTGCCGCAAAGCCGCAGCGACAACGAGCGATTGGAGGCGGACGCAAAGCGAGACTGCAAAGCATCGAAGCGAAGCTGTTCTACATTCTGTTTTACTTTAAGTGCTATCCGACGTTCGATTTAGCTGGAATCTTGTTCGACCTTGACCGCTCCCAGACGCATGAATGGATGCACGGATTGCAGCCCGTTTTAGAAGCTGCATTGGGGCATGAACTGGCACTGCCAGAGCGCAAGTTACGCAGCATCGAAGCCTTCATGGAGATGTTTCCAGGGGTCGAGCGGGTGATGATCGATGGGACAGAGCGCCCGATTCAACGTCCGCAAGACCCGGACAAGCAGACGCTGAACTATTCTGGTAAGAAACGGCGGCACACCCGCAAGCATCTTGCAGCAGTAGACCAACGGAAACGGGTACTGGTGTTGAGTCAAGCCCGCGAAGGCAAGGTACACGACAAGCGACTGGAAACCGAAGAAGAGATTGCGTTCAATATTCCCGATGCGATTCCCATTGAGGTCGATTTAGGCTTTCAAGGCTTGCAGTCGGAATATACCAACATTCGCATTCCGCACAAGAAGCCCAGAGGCGGGGAGTTAACGGAACTGCAAAAGCAAGAAAATCGAGCCTTGAGCCAGTCGCGCGTGGTCTGTGAGAATGCGTTCTCAGGCATCAAGCGTTATGGTGCAGTCAGTGCAATCTATCGCAACCGAATTGAGGACTTTGATGATCGGTTAATGCTGACAGCGACCGGATTATGGAACTTCTACTTGATGGCAGCTTAAGCTTGATAGCAATTGGCAGCAATCTACTTCAACATCAATTTATTCCCCAACAATTCTATTATTACTGCAACCTACAATCGTGCTTCACTCCTCGCAACCAAGGCGCTCTCTAGCGTTCAGCAGCAGACCGATTCTCGTTTTGAATGGATTGTAATCAACGACGGTTATGATCCTGAGACTCGCAACCTGATTGCTCGATCGAAATTTTCTTGCTGCGTCCGCTATTTAGAGATGCCTCATCCGAACGCTGGATTCGGGCTGTGTCATGCTCGTAATTTAGGAATGGCGACGGCAACGGGTACATTGATTGCTTATCTGGATGATGATAATACGATCGCGCCAACATTTGTTTCATCCGTTCAGCAGTTTTTTCATCAGCATCCCCAGATTCAATGCAGCATGGTGCAGCAGTGGCGACAGCGAGACCAGGTAGACGGCAATCTCTTGGTTCGGTCTGGGGTTCCCTTTTTATCACCTCCTGCGGCGGCAACGGTAGAAGATTTACTAAATCAACAGGAATTATTCGACAGCAACGGCTTTGTACATCGGCGACAAGCGACACTGAGATGGAATCCTCACTATCGCATTTTCGCAGACTATGAATTCTTCCTTCAGTGCCTTAGCGTGTGGGGACAGGATTGCTTTCAACTGCATCCAGCGGTGCTAGTCAATTATGTGCAGCGCTCAGACGGAGTGATTGGGCGATCCAGCTACAGAGATTGGATGATTGAGCTTGAGCAGATTCTAAATTCCTGTGCTCTATACCCTGTGCTGAATGATCAAACCCAGGCACAGCTTCGGCAATTAGTTCAGCGATGGCGCGATCGAGCGGCGCACCATCGTTGTTCCACTGAGTTCTGCAAGTTCACGGAAGGTGGGTGAAGTCGGCATTTTAGTTCAGTTGCGCCTTGCTGCTTTATCTTTCTGAGCACTATCTTCATCATTGCTTTACAGAATCGAGAGGGTTGGCTCACTGAATCTCCGTATCAAAATTGCTGAAATTCCGTAATTCCTCCCTGAGACTTTAGCACTCCGCTTGTCTAATCTTAGAAAAGCTAAATCGAGTTGAATCGATACAGCTTATTCAGTTCCATGACTCAGTTACATTTGCACCTGTCGCAAAATTCTTATGCCTTCTACTTTTCAGCCTCAAGAGCAGACCTTCGTACTGGTTCCGAGCAGTGACCAGCCGCTGAATCCTGCGATCGTCAACGAAGAATTTTGCCGCTACAGCGGGGTGATTCCAATGGAGTGGGAACTCGCACGCGATCCGATCTACACGCCACAACTTGTACAGCTTGCTTATCAAAACGGTGTGACGATTACAGCACAACCGAATCGCATTCTATTTACTGAAGTAATCGCCAACAAAGCGGAAACAGACTATCGTGCCGCGCAGCTTGCTCGTCAGTTTGTGCAAGCGCTTCCAAACTTGAAAATCGAAGCATTCGGATTTAATCCATTGGGTCATGCTCAAATCGGCGAAACCGAAGAGGCAACCCGGAACTATGTCACTCAAAGCTTGCTTGCGCCGGGTGCATGGCAAACCGTTGGTACAGCACCGCTACGGAGTCGCCTCAGCTTGACGTACACCTTGGAGCAAAGTCAACTGAATCTGACGATCAGTGAAGCCAGTTTGCGCGGTGAAAATGAAACCTTTATGCCCGTGATTGTATTCTCTGGCAACTTTAGCTACAGCATTGAAGGGGACACGCCTGAAGCTTGTCGCACCTCGATGTTGCAGCATTTAGAGCGATCGTCTTCAGAACTCCATTTCTTTACTCAGTTGATCGACGAGAAATTTTTAGGTGCGGCAGCGACAGCACCAGCATTACTCCCTGTGTTTGCTTAATCGAGTTGACTTTCATTCAGTTGCAGCGGAGATCTCGTGAGATTGCAGGCTATCCGCTGCCGCTAAGCTTTCGTATTCTTGATGGGTTTAGCTAGCATTCGTTTTCTCTAGCCGAATGCTACTTGTCGCTGCATACAAGATAAAGCAGCGATTACTTTTTTTCGCCTCACGGTGCTGATTTTCCTCAGCGCCTACTTTTGCACACCTTTATTTACTGCGTAGCGTTATGAGTTCGTCGGATCAAGTTCTGGGACAAAACAGCCAAGACGTATTTGCAAAGCCCTTTCTGCAAGACGCATCCTTGCTCGATGGTGTGGCAAGCTTAGGCATTCAGCCAACTCAACCCAACAACGGCTTGGCAGCCCCGACTCCGACCCTCACCCCGATTACACCGACTCCCGCAGATGTCATCGTCGGGAAAAGTGTCACTCCGGATTGGTTTCTTCCACCCCTTGCCAACAATACAGCAGCCACCGTTCCCGTCGGCAGTAGCAGCACGATCGATCCACTCACTGGGAATCGCGCTACGACACCTTTGGCGACGACTGCGACTCCGACTCCGTTGCCAACCTTCTCGATCGTCGCAGAAGGTAACGTCACGACCAACGGAGCCAGTGACTTTGACGGCATCGCGAATGATCTGACCGATGATGTCTTCATGTATGCGGGCAACGGCTTCAATCTCAACGGCAACACTGAGCTTGCCGCACAGCGCAATGCGGACGGAAGCGCGATCGTCGATAGTCAGGGCAGATCTATCTTGCGTCCTTATGCCGTCAGCGTCGGACCCAACGCCGGAACGAGCAGCGTAAACGGTTCAAATCGCTATGCTGGACTGATTCCACCTCCGGTTGCGCCCCGTCAAACGGTTGCGGTTCCAGCTTATGCAAATCTGCGGCAGCAAGAGTTAGATCGTCGAATTACAGCGGGTGCGACAACCGTGACTTTTGATGCCAAGCAGAATTCGCTCAAGAATGCCCAGGATTGGAATCGTCTATTTCCAGCCAGTGGAACTGCAACTCAGCCACGGATTATCCGAGTCGTGAATGGCAGCTTGAACATTCCAAACAATGTCACCTTCAGCAACATGGTGATCATGGTTGAGAATGGCAACCTGACGATCGGCAACAATCAGACGCTTGATAATGTCGTTCTCGTTGCGAATGCAGGCACGATCGATTTAAGCAATGTTCAAGCTAAAAACCTTGCTGCATTTGCATCTAGTGGAATCAGTACCAATGGAGGCGCGCGGTTTGATGGTACCACACTGCTCGCGAACAATAGCGGTGACATTAGCTTTAACGGCGCAACCAAAACGTTTGATGCATCTCAGAATCTAAGCGTCGTTAGCCAAGGCAATATTCTCTACAACGGCGCAACCCATACTCGCGGTAACTTTATTGCGGCTCAGAACTTTACATTCAACGGCACGTCTTCGCTGTATGGTTCGATTCAAGTCAAAGGGGACATTACTTTTAATGGTCGCTCCAGCGTAGTCGCGATCGACCAAATTGCTCCCACGATTACCGCACGACTAGAGCGAGATACTGCGCCGAGTAGCACAACGAATACCGATCGCCTTACCTTTGATGCCACGATCGTCGGACAAGTCAGCGACAATATCGCGGTCGCACAATTCAAGGCGGGACTCGACGCGATGACTGCGGCGAACTTTGTCAACATTCTGCCACAGCGCCAAGCGGATGGAACGTTTCGCTTAACGCGATCGCAGTTAGATCAAATCAATGGTGGCACTCTGATTGATGGGGTACATACCTTAAAGCTACAGGCGTTCGATCAAGAGGGGAATGCGTCCGCCATTTTTGAACTAACCTTTACGCTCGACACGAAAGCGCCAAGTATTTCGAGTCCGGATCTGATTGCTGCGAGTGATAGTGGACGCAGCAACACAGACAACCTCACCAACACCAGTCGTCCAAAATTAGAAGGAACCGCAGAAGCAGGCGCGATCGTGCGGCTCTACCAAAACAATCAGCTGATCGGGCAAGCGATTGCCACGGAAACTGGAGCCTGGGCGTTTCAAGTTGCTCCTTTAAACGATGGGCAGTACAGCTTTACGACGACGGCTGAGGATGCCGCAGGCAATGTGAGCTTACCCTCGGCTGCATTG
>JALOOO010000054.1 GCA_025454375.1 Leptolyngbya sp. Prado105
ATTGCGATGCCCATTTTTAACAATTTTGTCGCTGGTGCAATGAGGACAATTCATAAAACATTCTCAACTCTACATCATTCTCTATTATGCAACGCCCAATTTTAGGATTTTCGCAGTGGTGTGTGCTGCGACTTTCGTTTCGTCGATCGTTTTCGTGGATCATTGCGAACGCTCTCGCTTGGTCGCTAGGGCTAATGGTTGGATTCATGAATGCAGATTTGATATATGCAGACGACGCAGGGATTAACCGATTCTAGCTGCGGTTTGCGATCGCAGGTGCAGTTGGAGCCATTGTCGGCATGATTACCGGATTCGCGTTGCTCTGGATTCGCACTGAGCGATCAACGTGACGCTACTTCATCACACCCATCGTATTTTTCCAAGCTAGCTCTCGACATAGCACAATCAATGCCCGCTCCTCCGCCCCTTGAAACAGTTGCTTCTCAATCAACTCCTCCAACACCTGATGCGTCAACTGAGTCGAAAACGTCCCCCCGCAGTTAAGCAAATGACTGTAATAGCAAAACTGCGATCGACCCGCTTGATTCAGATGAAAGTGATAAATCTCCTCCCAGGTCATCTTCTGCACAGGGGTATTCACTGGAACCACCACACGCGGAATACCCTGAATTCCATACGGTTTACCCTGATGTATATTCAACTCTCCAACTAAAACTGTCCACAACAACGTCCGCACTTCCTGAACTTGATCCGGCGTAAACATCGGATCAGGCTCACTCGTCAATCGAATGCCAGTATTGAGAAACAACGGATTAAAAAGCTGAGAATTGTAGACAATCCCGACCGCCCAATGTCGTTCGTCCTCCAATTTAACAAACGTACCAAAGCCATAGTCATCCGGCAAAGGCGCATCGATAAAATCCATGCTGTCATCTACCTGCACGACATAATCACAGTGCGAATTCGATTTGACAACCTTTCCTAATCGCATGATCGACCCCCCAAGCATTCACAGGCATTTTACCGCGATGCGAGTTTTTGTACTATAAATCTCCCCATTCCCCATCTCTGCACCAGTACGATAAGATAAATCTCTGCCCGTATATGCCACCACAAAATCATCATGAGTACTGGAACACTGTTCGATAAAGTTTGGGACTTACACACGGTTGGAATCTTGCCGTCCGGTCAAACTCAGCTTTTTATCGGACTCCATCTCATTCATGAAGTTACTAGCCCTCAAGCGTTCTCAATGCTACGAGAACGCGGGTTGTCAGTTTTATTTCCCGATCGCACTGTCGCGACCGTCGATCACATCATTCCAACGGACAATCTAGCTCGTCCTTTCGCCGATTCAATGGCAGAAGAAATGTTACAGGAGCTTGAGAAAAATACATCTTCTAACAACATTCGCTTCTACCCCGTCGGTTCTGGCAGTCAGGGAATTGTGCATGTAATTGCACCTGAGCAAGGACTGACTCAGCCCGGAATGACGATCGCATGTGGAGATAGCCACACCTCGACTCACGGCGCATTCGGCGCGATCGCATTTGGGATTGGCACGAGTCAAGTTCGCGATGTGCTAGCTTCTCAAACGTTGGCATTGTCCAAGCTCAAGGTCAGAAAAATCGAAGTCAACGGCAAGCTCAATCCGGGTGTCTATGCAAAAGATGTCATTCTCCACATCATTCGCAAGCTGGGCGTGAAAGGAGGGGTCGGCTATGCTTACGAATTTGCTGGCACCACTTTCGAGCAAATGAGCATGGAGGAACGCATGACGGTTTGCAATATGTCGATCGAGGGCGGCGCACGCTGTGGGTATGTCAATCCGGATCAAACCACTTACGACTATCTAAAAGGACGCAATTTTGCTCCTAAAGGCGAAGTATGGGACAAAGCGATCGCGTGGTGGAATAGTCTCCGCAGTGATGCCGATGCGGTATTCGATGACGTGATTGTATTCGATGCGGCTGATATTGCCCCGACCGTAACCTGGGGAATCACACCCGGACAGGGAATTGGCATCACCGATCCCGTTCCGACTCCAGAGGTGATGCCCGAAGACGAAAGAGCGATCGCGCTTGAAGCTTATCAATACATGGATTTGAAACCGGGCGAACCGCTGCAAGGTACTAAGGTTGATGTTTGCTTTATTGGAAGCTGCACGAATGGACGAATTTCTGACCTGAGAGAAGCCGCAAAAGTAGCTCAAGGACGACGAGTTGCAGCAGGGGTAAAGGCTTTTGTTGTGCCAGGATCGGAGCGGGTAAAGGTTCAAGCTGAAAAAGAAGGACTCGATCGTATTTTTGTCGAAGCTGGATTCGAGTGGCGTGAGCCGGGTTGCTCAATGTGTCTTGCGATGAATCCTGACAAGTTAGAAGGTCGCCAATTGAGTGCTTCTTCATCCAATCGCAACTTCAAAGGTCGGCAAGGTTCATCATCGGGTCGAACTTTACTGATGAGTCCCGCGATGGTGGTTGCAGCAGCCGTTACAGGTAAAGTCACTGATGTGCGCGAGTTGATGTAAAGCGAACTGAGGGTCGAGGAGGCGCAGATAACTACCCGCGATCGCAAAACTCGATCATTCAAATTGTCGCACCGATTTGTATATCAGCACGATTCGAGAGGAAGATCAAGGCGGATTTTCGTTGCCAACTGAATTGGTGATTGCTGCTGCTAAGGCTCAATTGTCGATCGAGATTTCAATTCTGGTCATGCTCGATGATGACGTTGAACCAAATTCAATGCAATCAAAGTCTCAAATTCCAAGGATTCAAACGGGGATTAGCCCCTAAACTTATCCCCGTCCCGCTTTTACTGATTGCTACCGAACATATTGCCTAGATTTCCCATTTGACCCATGAGGTCAGTCGGTGCGCCACCGCCACCGCCCATAAAGCCATCGAGTTGAGACGCGATCGGTTCTGGTAACTTCGATTTTGCAAACGACATCGCCATTTCTACGGCTTGACGAGCTTGATCCTCTGAGATGCCTGTGCGGCTCGTAATCTGCTGAATCAGTTCATCCATGAATTTTTCCTCTAAAAAAGTATCAAGCAAACGCTACCATACTCTTTCAACGCTTAATCGTGTTACGCAATACGATGCAAAGTTAATTCATACCCAGCAATGAGAACCTTTCACATCTGAAAACAGGAACGATAAATTGTCGATCGCGTGGGACTGACCATCTGCCCCGTCCTGGCTTTGCCCAACATGGTTTGGATGGATCGTAGCAGTCACACTCGATCGCGTTGTGTCTTGCACGACGAATCTTGATTCGCGATCGTTAAAATCCCATCGCTTTCGCAACTTCTGCTAAGCCCGGTTCGATTCCTTGCTTGAAGTTATTTTCACTAAACTTAATTGCTGAATCGGGATCTTTCAATCCATTGCCCGTCAAGACACAAACCACCTTCGCGCCTTCTGGAACTTGATCCTTCACCTTCAGCAATCCAGCGACCGAAGCCGCACTCGCAGGCTCACAGAAAATTCCTTCATTTGCTGCCAACAGGCGATAAGCGTGCAAAATCTCTTCATCCGTCACCGCATTAAAGCTACTCTGACTCGCATCTCGCACTGCGATCGCGCGGTTCCAATTCGCTGGATTGCCGATCCGAATCGCCGTTGCTAACGTCTCCGGATGCGTAAAGGGTTCACCCGTTACCAGCGGCGACGCTCCAGCCGCCTGAAATCCCATCATTTTCGGCAATTTCGACGATCGACCTTCCTGGTGATACTGGTTAAATCCCATCCAGTACGCGCTAATATTTCCAGCATTTCCAACCGGGATACATAACCAATCCGGCGCATCACCCAAGACATCGACGACCTCAAATGCCGCCGTCTTCTGTCCTTCGAGTCGATACGGATTCACCGAATTTACGAGCGTCACCGGATAATTTTGAGACATCTCACGCACAATTTCTAAAGCGCGATCGAAATTTCCCTGAATCGCCAGCACTTCCGCCCCATACAACAATGCCTGCGCCAACTTCCCTAACGCCACATAGCCATCAGGAATCAGCACAAACGCCCGCATTCCGCCTCTGCGTGCATAAGCCGCAGCCGCAGCCGAGGTATTTCCCGTACTCGCGCAAATTACTGCCTCTGCACCCGCTTCCTTCGCCTTCGAGATCGCCATCGTCATTCCACGATCCTTGAAGCTCCCCGTCGGATTCAGACCGTCATATTTCACGAACACCTGCACCTGCCGCCCAATCTCCCGCGCAATTGCAGGAACCGGAATCAGCGGCGTATTTCCCTCATGCAACGTGATGACAGGCGTTTGATCCGACACAGGCAGGTAACGACGATAGCCATGAATCAAGCCGCGCCAAGGCTGTACTCTAGGCAATTCTTCGTTCTGGGAGGGGTTTGCGAGAGACAAGCGTAAAGTCACAGGAGTCAAAGAAGAATTAAAATTTGTAGATCCCTAGTGTACTGTTTTTAGTCTTCTTTCCACTTCGCGATCGCAAATTCCTGACCCCTCACACCTGACCCCTAACCCTTAAAACTCCACTCCACACGTCCTTTCAATCCAGAAACCACAATCCGACAACTTTTGTATCGAAATTTGTATCTATTTATGTCCGCAATGCAAATGAATCCCCGCCGTTTTGCTATGGTAGAATTTCGTCAAATGAAACAAAGGCAAGGATTTTCAGGTAATGTCAGCAACCGCACAAGTTACGGATTCATCGTTTGACCAGGAAGTGCTTCAGAGTGAAGTCCCAGTTCTCGTGGATTTTTGGGCACCTTGGTGCGGTCCCTGCCGCATGGTTGCACCTGTCGTCGATGAGATTGCAACGCAATATGAAGGCAAGGTCAAAGTCGTTAAACTCAACACAGACGAGAACCCAGGTGTTGCCAGCCGATTTGGAATTCGCAGCATCCCAACGCTGATGATTTTCAAAGGCGGTCAGCGCGTCGATATGGTGGTGGGTGCTGTCCCCAAAACTACGCTGTCGAATACGCTCGACAAGCATCTTTAAGACAATTTCTTCAATTCGCCTAGACTCGTCACATTTGTTAAATTCATTTGTCACAGTGCTTATAACGCCCTAGACTTGAGTGCTAGGGCGTTTTTCAGTATCGCTGCGGGCATCGCATTGCGCCCACTCTCGCTAAAATAGATTGCCCCTGTAAGGAAAGTTCTTCATGACTGCTAACCCTTCGGATTTGCCCCAACCTTCTCGATCGATGCTCAATGTTGAATCTTTGCGATCGACGCTGAATCATCTGCTGGATCATTTGCCTGAGATGCAGCATGGTGCGCTGATTGCTCAAGCTCTGGGTCTGATTGCGCGGATTTCAGAAGATGAAATCGATCGCCTAGACTGGAAGATTCTCAATGCGTCGCTTCAGGATATGGAACGGGCATTTACAGTGTTTTATCCGTATCGGCACGTGCGTAAGATTGCGATTTTTGGCTCAGCCCGGATTAAGCCAGATACAGAAGAATATCATCAGGCGAAAGAGTTTGCGAAGTGTGTGACTCAGCAAGGGTACATGGTGATCACAGGCGCAGGCGGCGGCATCATGGCAGCCGGAAATGAAGGAGCCGGGGTGGATCAATCGTTTGGGCTAAACATTCAGTTGCCTTTTGAGCAGGGCGCAAATCATTTTATTCAAGGCGACCCAAAATTAATTCCGTTTAAGTACTTCTTTACTCGCAAGGTGTTTTTCTTAAGAGAAAGCGATGCCTTAGCGCTATTTCCGGGTGGGTTTGGGACGCAGGATGAGGCGTTTGAATGCTTGACCTTGACGCAAACGGGCAAGTCGGCTCCAGTCCCCTTAGTGTTGATTGACAAACCGGGTGGAAATTATTGGCATGACTGGGCGGAATACATCGATAAGCAGTTGATGAAACGGGGCTTGATCAGTGCTGATGATCCGAGCTTGTACACAATTACGGACGATCTCGATGTGGCTTGTAATGCGATTTCGAGCTTCTATCAGGTCTATCACTCTAGTCGGTATGTTGGCAGTCAACTCGTTCTGCGCTTAAAAACAGAATTGAGTGATGATGCAGTCGATGAATTAAACGATCGCTTTAGAGACATCTTGATCACAGGCAGAATCGAGAAAACAAAACCTTTGCCCCAAGAAGCCCAGGATGAGAGCTATGATCTACCGCGCTTGATGATGAATTTTAATCAACGCGATTTAGGTCGGCTTTATCAATTCATTGCTGCGGTGAATGTGTTGGGCAATCCGCCACCAGAAGTGTCGGCCCATCCAGAGAGAAAGTAGGCATATCGCGATCGATCGTCTCACTATTTTCGAGATGTGGCGGATTAGATCTAGGCGTTCGCCTAGCTAGATTTCAGGTTGATTGGGCAAATGACTCAAGACCGTTTTCAACGATAGCGATCGCAAGCTAACTCATCCCTCGGAGGTTATATGGCGCTCACCCTAAAAGATTTAGAAGCGTATCAAGCGCTCAATCCTGACAATCAAATTGAGTTGGTCAACGGAGAAATCATCATCATGAGTCCATCAGGCTATGAGTCTGAGGAAGTCGCCAGTCGGATGCTCGGAAAACTATTTCCTCACGTCGAGCAAAATCGACTCGGACGAGTAACAGGCTCATCCGCAGGCTTTGTCCTGCCCAACTCTGATACCCGTGCTCCGGATGTCTCATTTGTTTTGGCAGAGCGAATGCGACGAACTTCTCGCAAGTTTGCCGAGCTTGCGCCTGATCTCATGGTCGAAGTCAAATCACCAAACGATAGTCTAAGCAAGCTGAGGGAGAAAATTAACTCATTTCTCGCTCAGGGAACCAGGGTTGGTATTCTCATCAATCCAGAAGAACGCTGGATCGAAATCAAGCGCTCTCCCGATGAAGCTTTCTCTACCAGACTTGTAGATGGAGATACGCTTGAGATTCCTGATTTATTTCCCGGCTGGAAAGTGCCTGTAGTAGAGTTGTGGTCGCCAGAATTTTGACGAAGTGAACTCGTGGTTGCTCTGCGCCAAACTCATCAGCTTCCAAATCTAGTAAACCGTTTCATCTTCTTTGCGCCAAGCTGGATCGACGATGCAGATAAACACGATCGCTTCTGTTCCAGTATTACGTAGAAACTGTACGGCATTTGGCGGAATGTAAATCGCGTCTCCAGATTCAATCGCTTGGAGTTCGTTGTCGATCGACATTTCTCCGATGCCGCTGAGAATATAGTAAACCTCAGAGGTTGTCAGCGAGTGTGGGAGAGAGGTTGCGCCGACTGGCAAAATTGCATGAGCAAGACTATAGCGCAAATCAATCGGTTGCTTATCCGGGTGCAAAAGCTCACGGAGAACTGTTCGATCGCCTGCAATAAATTCTTCACAGCCATTTAACTTCCGGATCAGCATAATTCAGGGTGAAAACACTAAAGCCAATCATAATGGCATTCTTGGGGCGAAGTTAGGTTTTCCCGGACTTGCATCAGAATTTGAACCCAAGAACTATGGCGTTTTCAGTTTGAATAGATAGCTCTCATCTGTAGGATAAGTTTCATGCAAAAAATGATTATTGCAGTCTCTGCTTTGGTCGTCGGTTTGGAAGTTTTGCCGATCGCGCAATTCCCAGCGATCGCAACTCCGCTCCAAATCAGTCAAGCGATCAAGCAGCCGATCCCCCCTGCTTCAGATCCGATTAAAACTCCCACGCCTGCGATGCAGTTTGGGTTAGAAGATGGCACCTCGATCAAGCTCAAATTCAAGCAGACGATTTCTTCTAAGACGGCAAAAGAAGGAGATCCCGTCGAGTTTGAAGTTGCTGAGGATGTGAGTGTCGGGAATACTCTTGTGATTGCAAAAGGTGCAAGTGCTAGAGGAAAAGTTACTAAGGTTCGCGCAGCAGGAATGCTTGGTCGCAAAGGCAAGCTAGAAATTGAAATCAAAGAAGTAACGTTACTCACGGGTGAAAGAATCACACTTCGCGGAAACCAAACCGGGGGCGGTGGACATGCAGGTGGCATTATTGCAATTGCTGCGGTGATCAATCCACTCGCACTGCTCTTTAAGGGAAAACATGCTGTTTATGAAGCAGGAACGGAAGTTGCTGCATTTGTCGATGGCAATTTTGCACTGAATCGATCGAAGTTTAAAGCGATCGCGAAGTAACCCAAGCAGGGAGTGGGGTAATCCCGCTCTCTAACCGTTCTAGCTATAAGTCTTCAGACAGATTTGAACAAATTCGATAATTGTATCCTGTACTATCCAAACAGGTTATCGAGGACTTTAGATTATGTCGGAATCGATTCAACTTTTGCTGATTGGTCTAGCCGCAGGAATTGCAGGCGGCATGTTTGGGATTGGGGGTGGAGCGATTATGGTTCCAGCAATGGTTTTGCTCATGGGGATGGAACAGAAATTTGCAACAGGAACCTCTGTTGCAGCGCAGATTTTACCGATCGGGATTCTCGCGGCGATCGTCTATCACCGTAGTGGCAATCTCAACTTTAAATATGCAATCTTGATTGCAATTGGACTTGTAATTGGCAATCTCTTCGGTGCTTTATTCGCCAATCAACCCTTTATTAGCGGAGAAACGATGAAAAAGTTGTACGGTGTGTTTCTGCTTGCGATCGGATTTCGGTATCTCTTATTTCGTTAGGATTTTCTGATATTCCTTCTCCGTGATCAAATCTGCCGGACTTTCAACCCGATCGACAAATACTATGCCATGAAAGTGATCGGATTCATGTTGAAAAATTCGGGTGACAAAATCTGTCATTTCCATTTTCTGAGATTTGCCAAAGCGATCGAGAAATTCAACTTCGATCGCTTGATATCTCGGCACATTCCCCCGAATCCCTGGAATACTCAGACAGCCTTCCCACCCTTTTACTGTTTCCGTTGAGTGCGAGAGAATTCGAGGATTGATCATGGGAGTCGGCTCCATAGAGGGCGCAGTCGGATACCTGAGATTCGGACGCGACGCAATGATCATCAGTTGATAAGACTCAGCCACTTGAGGCGCAGCAATCCCAACGCCATTGGCTTGTTTAACGGTAGCTAGTAAATTATCAATTAAAGTTTGAATGCGATCATCCTGAATGTTCTCGATCGCTTGTGCTGTCTGTCTCAGAATCGGATCACCTAATTCAATAATCTCTAGTAGTTCAGCCATGATGGTTTTATTTTCATAATAAAGCCCCCGATCGACAAAATCGGAGGCAAAGAGTAGCTGCGACGAAAATTTACTCTTGGTTATTCCCTTGAGCCGTTTGGGTCGGGAAGACTCCAGGCTGTACGCTCACATTCGTCGTATTACCGCCCCGACGGATTTCGAGCTGAAGATTTCCACCTACCGAAGCATTCTCAACAGCTTGTTGAACCTGATCCGCTTTCGTCACGGTTTGACCATTGACTTTCTTGATCACGTCACCAGTGCGTAAGCCCGCTCTTGCTGCCGGAGAATTCGGAAGCACCCGGAAAATCACAACCCCTTGATCGTCTTGAACTTGGAAACCCGCTTCTCGATCGCGATTAATCTGATCTCGTAGTTGTGCGCTCAGTCCCCGCATCTGAATTCCTAGATACGGATGATCAACTCGACCTTTTGAAATTAACTGCTGCGAAATTCGCTGAGCCGTATTGATCGGAATCGCAAAGCCTAAACCCTGCGCCCCGCCGATAATCGCGGTATTCATCCCAATCACTTCGCCGCGCTGATTCAGCAATGGACCACCCGAGTTTCCTGGATTAATTGCCGCATCGGTTTGAATAAAGCTCACCCGCTTATCGGCAACTCGCACCTCCGCACTCGATCGACCAGTGGCACTGATAATTCCAGCGGTCACCGTATTATCTAATCCGAGCGGATTCCCGATCGCAATCGCCCATTCTCCCGGCTTCAATCCATCTGAATTGCCTAAGGGCACAGTCGGTAAGTTATTCGCCTGCACTCGCACAACTGCGACATCTGTCAGAGGATCTTGACCCACGACTCTACCACTGATCTCGCGTCCGTCTTTCATCGTCACCGTTACGGTATCCGCGCCACTGACGACGTGAGCATTCGTGAGAATCAATCCATCACCACTAATAATGAATCCTGAACCCGTTCCGCGCTCAACTCGCTGCGAAGGCTGGTTTGGGATCTGATTGCCAAAGAATTGGCGGAAAAACGGATCGTTAAACACTTCCGGAACCCGCGATCGCACGGTTCGAGACGCATTGATCCGAACTACCGCAGGCCCCACACGATCGACCGCTGATGCAATAAAATTCGGATCAGCGAGTCCAGCCGTGCGATTGGTCGATTGTGCAATGGCAGGGGGTGAAACGACATTGCTGAAAGTATTATCAGAGAGTAGACGATTTCCAGCTAGGGCTGTACCCGCTCCGACCAATGGCAGCATGAAATAGATAGCAGACTGTTTAAGAGATTTGCGAGGTGTTGTCATCGGGTGTGTCTTCTCCTTAATGTTGCATCCCCAAAAATGTGAGTCGTTTTTGTGAACAAAGATGCAAGCTAATCTTCATCAAAATGATAGATACTTCGACTCTACTCAGCAAATATGACGTTGGCGCGGCGATTTAGTTGCAAGTTTGCCACATCTTTAGGCTGAACGCCTCACTTCATATTTATTCTAATTTTGTCATTTCAAGTTCATGACGAACACACAGCGTTGACAAGTGACGTTGATACCTTATTAAGTACAGGTGAATGAATGGTAAGAGCAGCTTACAACTTGTTGGGCGACAAAAGGTTTTTGATCTACTAGGTGTCGATTTTCGATGATGCCGTCAGGATTGCCACCGCCGATCGCTCAATGCAGTAAGTCTGCTCCTTTTTCTTTTTAAATTCTCTTCCGCAAATTTCAAAAAATTGCGATCGTGAGAAAGATCAGAGAATTCAGCATGAATTGAGATCAGATTCATGCTGAACTTTTTGCTGGCGATCTGATATCAATCTCTGTCAAAAATTAGCAATGCCAGTGTAATATAAATTGGGCAACTCGCTGGGCACTAAAATAATTTTAATTTAGTGCTTTTGAAAGTGCTGATAAGATCTCATTGCTGTTCACTGATTCGGATTTCGGGTTGATGACTAAGAAGAAAAAGATTGAGCCACTGACAGGTGAATCTCTGCTAAAAAAGGTGAAGGAACTCGACCATCTCAACAAAGAAGAAAAAGCAAAAGAGTGCGGCTATTATACCGTGACCAAAAACGGGGTCGAACGGGTCAATATGATGAAATTCCTGAATGCGCTAATCGATGCAGAAGGAATTCAACTCGATGGCAAACAAGCAACGAATGGACGTGGTGGACGGAGTGCGAGTTATCGAATTAGTGTGCAATCTAATGGTAATTTGCTAATTGGTGCAGCGTATACAAAGCAAATGGAATTGCAGCCCGGAGACGAATTTGAAATCTCTCTAGGTCGCAAGCATATTCATCTCAAACAACTCGATCGAGAAGAACTCAACGTGTAATTCTATGGAAAACATTGATTGGCAAACTGCTATTCCGGTAGGTCTCGCGCTCGCAATCTTTCTAGGCGGAATGCTGATGATGTTCACCGGAATTTGGACGAGTAGAAATCGATGAGACTTTCACTCAATCAAGTCTCATTTGAAATTAATTGAATACGCCAATATTTGCAAGCTCGACTGAAGTTGAGCTTGCTTTTTTGACATGAGAAAGATAAGGCGTTAAGCGAACTCGTGTCAGTGCCAAATTACAGGCTAATGTGATGCCTTCTTGCTCTAAAAGTCCCAAAATCTGATGCGGATTTTCACGATCGATGACGGGAAGTTGATGCAATCCACGAGTTGCCATTCTATCCAACGCATCGATTAATGGCTCATCTTTATATGCGTAAAGAATGTCCTTTGTACACACTTCTGCAATCGTACGATCGAGAGCTTGATCTAAATGATGCGGTTCGGCTTCCCAGCGTGCGATCGCGCGATTGATATCTTGCAGCGTAATGATACCGATAAATTGTCGATCGACATTGACGACCAATGCACTATGACAATGATTTTGAATCAGTTGTAATCCGGCTTCTAAGAGCGGCATCGATTCTTCAATTTGCAGAAAATTCGGGTGCATTGCCTCTGACACCAAAACATTTCTGAGCATTTCCTGTTTCTGAACCGCTGGCACTGGATTCGGCTCGGGATCGCCTTTTGCCTCAATCTGCTGCAAATTAGACAACTGTTCTGGATTCGACTTCAAGAGATTTGCCAGCCACACACTTAAGCCTACGGCTGCCATCAAGGGCAAGACAATGCGATAATCGCGCGTCATTTCAAACAGCAACAAAATCGAAGTTAAAGGCGCATTTACACTCGCTGCCAAAACCGCTGCCATCCCGACCATGGCATAAGCAGGCGGTGCCGCAATACTTCCGGCAAACATCGGAAAAACGGACGGCAAAATTTTTCCATAGGCTGCACCCAGAGTCGCGCCTAAAAACATTGCAGGCGCAAACAATCCGCCAACTAATCCGCTCCCCAAACTCACCGCTGTTAGCACAAGTTTTGCAACAAGTAATGTGACGAGCAGCAGCAGTGAGAATTGGACATCTCGCAGCATTGCTTCAACCGTATCGTATCCCACCCCTAAGATTTGCGGCAATTTTAGCGCCACCAGTCCGACACAAAGCCCTCCGACAATTGGCTGAACTTCACGCGGAATTTCTGCAAGCCAAGCTGTTCCCGGAATTTTGCCCTTAAACGCATCACTCGCCCACTTTAAAGAAGCGGTATAGGCGATCGAGACGACACAAGCAAAGAGTCCCAGCCCCAAATAAAGCGGCAATTCTAACGGGCTACGAACCTCATAAGCAGGCAGTGCGAACGCAGGCTGTCCGCCCAATCCGATTTGAGCAATCAAGGCTGAAACGACTGCCGAGAGCAAGACAATACTTGCCGCAGAAGTTTCAAAAGTTGTGCCAAGCACGACTTCCAATGCAAAGAATACACCTGCGATCGGCGCATTAAATCCGGCTGCCAGCCCTGCCGCTGCCCCTGCCCCTAGCAGTAATCTTTGCCGATCGCGAGAAACCTTCAGCGTCTGCCCAACCAACAGCCCAAAATTTGCCCCCACTTCGACACTCGGACCCTCCGGACCTAACGATGCTCCAGTCCCAAGCGAAACGGCTGCTGCCAATGTCTTAATAATGGGGCGAGTGGATGACATCTCCTTACCCGCCTGCACCGCCGCAATCAAGCCTGAAATGCCGGGACTAAATTCTTTCGTCAGCCATCGCATCAGTCCGACGAAAACTCCGCCGACTATCGGAACACAAGCTAATGTCCAGGATCCAAAATGCCCGATCGTTCCCATCAGGTCTTCGAGCGTCAGACGGTGAACAAATTCAATCAAATAGCGGAACATCAGCACACCCAACCCTGCCCCGCCTCCGATCAAAACTGCCAAAAGCAGAACGATCGTATCCGGGTGAGGTTGAAGGCGATTCAGGACAGTTGTAAAGCGGGATTGAGGCGCGATCGAGGAATCAGGAAGGAGAACTTTGGGCGGCGGAGTCGAAGGCACGGCAGGAGCTAGGGAGGTTGATTAATTTTTATTTCTTATTCTCATTGTGATTGATCAAAGTCAGAGTAGGCAAGAAATTGATCAAATTCTGGACACATTTCGACATCAGATTTTTTTCGAGAAGAAACTGCGCTGATTTCTCAGCAAAATTGCTGAACGAGTTCGCTTTGAACTGAAGATCACGGGTAAACTAGAAGCAAAGGATCAAGTACAAAAAAATTCGCTAAATTTATCTGCTCAGGATTAAGTTCTAGAGTGATTTCTTGATGAAATTGACTCGATATAAGAAAGCGCCTTCCCAACGTTGTCATCTTGCTGGTTTGCTGTTGCCAATGAATGCTGATACTTTTGATCGCGGTTCTCATGCCTGTCCGGTTTGCCATCGCACAGGCGAGTTTGTCTCACTCAATTCTGTCAGTGGCTTGCTGACCTGTCGGCACTGTCGATCGCGTCTTGTTGTGAGTATTCATGGTCATTACGTCCGCGACCCCTTCAGCGCAAAAAAATCGAAGCCTAGCACTCGGCAACTGAGAAAACAGAGTCGCCCGATCGCAAGAATTTTAAGAGACTCAGGCATTGCAAAACATTCTCCCTTGATCACAATCCTCAGCGGCTTGATCTTGGCTGGCTTTTCGATCGCGCTTTTGAGTCAACCCGGCGCACAGAAACTTCCGAACTGGGTGCAGCAGACCATTTTGAAGCATACAGATCTGAAAAATTGAGCAAAATTAATGTCCAATCAGTTGTAAGCTGCCTTCGATTGCAGGTAGTAGCAGTTTGAAATTACGGGCAACTATGAAAGAGTATTTGAAGGTTAGTGAAGTTATCGACTGGCAACATTCAGAAGTTATGGAACGTGCCAAGCAGATCGCAGTGGAATTTGAGACACCAATGGCGATTGCACAAGCGTGTTTTGAGTGGGTTCGAGATGAAATTCGCCACAGTTATGACTATCAAATGAATCCTGTAACTTGCCGAGCTTCAGATGTTCTTCAATACAAAACAGGTTACTGCTTTGCTAAGAGTCATTTGTTGGCAGCCCTGTTACGAGCGAACCAGATTCCAGCAGGCTTTTGCTATCAACGGTTGAGTATTGATGACAAAGGTGCGCCGTACAGCCTACATGGTTTCAATGCCATTCATCTACCGGAAGTGGGTTGGTATCGGGTTGATGCAAGAGGCAACAAAGCGGAGGTCAATGCTCAGTTCGCCCCACCTCAAGAGCAGTTAGCGTTTAAGATTCAGTTTCCTGAAGAGGCAGATTTTCCAGCGATTCTTGCCGAACCGCTCCAGATTGTCGTAGAAGCGCTGCAAGCACAGAGTACGTGGGATGAGTTGCTTCGTAATCTTCCAGACATTTCGTTGGAATCTGCAAAGATCCACCGTCTAGTCTGAGACTCTGAATCCATGCCAGCCAGCTAGCCAGTGCAATGGATTGACCCAAACCGCTTTATGTCGTTGCAAAATCTTTTGTCATCGGCTGACCAGGAACGTTATTCCTCATCTGTTTGGAACACTCTTTACATTACTTAATGAATAATTATTAAGAATAGCGGAGTACTGCCTCATAATTTTGTAACCATTAGTAACGAAAAGTTGCTGGTTTTTTATCAATTTGTGTCATATATGCCTCGAAATACGCATTATGTATACGTTTTCTGGTAAAACACAAATGTAGATTAAATACAGTTTGCGATCGCGTCATCCGAGAATGTAGCTTTACAAGTCGTTACAAATCTCCTAAATCTGGGTTGCTCTGGATTAGGACGCTCGCTTGTCGATTTAAGAAGAGAACACGCTAAAAGGAGTCTGACTGCATGTTCACCCACGTCAAGCCCACCGTTCGACACATTGCGCCAGACAATCTGGCAGGACGGTCATTGCTCAAGGTGGTCTATGTCGTGTTAGAGCCACAGTATCAAAGTGCGCTCTCCGCCGCCGTTCGATCAATTAATGCAAATCATCCCAAAGTCGCGGTTGAAATCAGTGGCTATTTAATTGAAGAACTCCGCAACCCGGAGAACTACGAAGCCTTTCAGCACGATGTTTCAGAAGCAAATATTTTCATTGCCTCGCTGATTTTCTTAGAAGATCTCGCAGAAAAAGTGGTCGCAGCGGTCGAACCGCATCGTGATCAGTTGGACGCTGCGGTTGTCTTCCCGTCGATGCCGCAGGTGATGCGCCTGAATAAATTGGGCAGCTTCTCAATGGCGCAGTTGGGACAATCGAAAAGTGCGATCGCCTCGTTTATGAAGAAGCGCAAGGAGAATTCTGGCGCAGGCTTCCAAGACGCGATGTTAAAGCTGCTTAATACTTTGCCGAAAGTGCTGAAGTATTTGCCAATGGATAAAGCACAGGATGCTCGCAACTTTATGTTGAGCTTCCAGTATTGGCTCGGTGGCAATTCGGACAACTTGGAGAACTTTCTGCTGATGTTGGCAGATAAATATGTCTTCAAGGGCGAAATTGGTCATAACGTCGAATACCAAGACCCGCAGGTTTATCCTGATCTGGGAATTTGGCATCCGATGGCTCCTCATATGTTTGAGGATCTTAAAGAGTATCTCAACTGGTTTAGCTCTCGTAGAGACATTCCCAAAGATTTGCGCGATCCAATGGCTCCAACCGTTGGGCTAGTGCTGCAAAGAACTCACCTCGTGACAGGCGATGATGCGCACTATGTCGCGATGGTTCAAGAGTTTGAAGCAATGGGCGCGCGAGTGATCCCAGTATTTGCTGGAGGTCTGGATTTCTCGAAGCCCGTGGATGCGTTTTTCTACGATCCGATTAATCCTGACAATGCGATCGTCGATGTCGTCGTCTCTTTGACCGGATTTGCACTCGTTGGCGGTCCGGCGCGTCAGGATCACCCGAAAGCGATCGAGTCTTTGAGTCGTCTGAACCGTCCTTATATGGTGGCATTGCCGCTGGTATTCCAAACAACCGAAGAATGGCAAGATAGCGAACTCGGTTTGCATCCCATTCAAGTGGCATTGCAAATCGCTTTGCCTGAGTTAGATGGAGCGATCGAGCCGATCATCGTGTCAGGTCGGGATGGCAATACAGGGAAATCGATTGCGCTGCAAGATCGAATCGAAGCGATCGCTCAGCGAGCCATGAAGTGGGCAAATCTGCGCCGCAAACCAAAACTGCACAAGCGCGTTGCCATTACAGTGTTCAGCTTTCCACCGGATAAGGGAAATGTCGGAACCGCCGCTTATCTTGATGTGTTTGGCTCCATTTACAAAGCAATGGAAGCGCTGAGAGACAATGGCTATGATGTTCAGGATTTACCTGAGTCGGGCGAAGCGTTAATGCTGGAAGTGCTGCATGATGCTCGCGCTCAGTACAATAGTCCCGAATTGAACATTGCCTATAAGATGTCTGTTCCAGAATATGAGGAATTGACCCCGTATCATGAGCGGCTGATCCCGTCCTGGGGACCTGCTCCTGGGCATCTCAACACCGATGGGCAGAACCTCTTGGTGTATGGAAAAACCTTCGGGAATGTCTTCATCGGCGTTCAACCCACCTTCGGATATGAAGGGGACCCGATGCGGTTACTATTCTCGCGATCGGCAAGTCCGCACCACGGATTTGCCGCCTACTACACCTATCTAGAGAAAATCTGGAAAGCGGATGCAGTACTGCACTTTGGAACTCATGGATCGCTTGAATTCATGCCAGGTAAGCAAATTGGGATGTCGGATGAATGCTTCCCCGATAGCCTGATTGGAACCATTCCGAATCTTTACTACTACGCTGCAAACAATCCTTCTGAAGCCACGATCGCGAAACGCCGTTCTTATGCTGAAACGATCAGTTACTTAACTCCGCCTGCTGAAAATGCTGGACTATACAAAGGACTGAAAGAACTCAGCGAATTAGTTGGCTCTTATCAAACCCTGAAAGATTCGGGTCGCGGTGTTCAGATCGTAGATACGATCATGGACAAAGCTCGGATTTGTAATCTCGATAAAGATATTATTTTCCCTGACAACGCCAGTGAACTGAGCCAAGAAGAGCGAGACACGATCGTTGGGAAAGTCTACATCAAACTGATGGAGATCGAATCGCGATTACTCCCTTGTGGACTGCATGTGATTGGTAAGCCGCCAACCGCAGAAGAAGCGATCGCGACATTGGTCAATATTGCAAGTCTCGATCGACCGGAAGAAGAAATGCTCAGCTTGCCTCGGATCATTGCGAATAGCGTGAAGCGCGACATTGATGAGATTTTCCAGAACAGTGATTTAGGCGTTTTGCATGACGTGCAACTGCTGAATGACATCAATCAAGCGACTCGGAGCGCCGTCGGTGCCATGGTCAATGCTCAAATCGACCAGGAAGGGCGCGTTTCTAAAACTTCGATGTTAGGCAATCTGTTTAACTTCGCAAACAACAAGAAAGCTCCTTGGATCGAAGCATTGCATGAAGCGGGCTATCCCAATGTCGATCAAGAAGCAATCAAGCCTCTGATCGAATTCCTGCAATTCTGCTTGAAGCAAGTGGTTGCAGACAATGAATTGGGTGCTTTGCTGACGGCACTAGAAGGGGAATATATTCTGCCAGGACCTGGAGGCGATCCGATTCGGAACCCGGACGTATTGCCGACTGGAAAGAACATTCACGCGCTTGATCCGCAATCGATTCCGACGGCGGCGGCGGTAAAATCTGCGAAGATTGTGGTCGATCGCTTGATTGCGCGGCAATGTGCAGAAAATAATGGTGCATTCCCAGAGACGATCGCTTGCGTCCTCTGGGGAACGGACAATATTAAGACCTATGGCGAGTCGTTAGCTCAGATTCTCTGGATGGTTGGAGTGCGTCCACTGCCTGATTCTTTAGGTCGGGTGAACAAGCTCGAACTCATTCCATTAGAAGAGTTGGGCAGACCTCGGATTGATGTGGTGGTCAACTGTTCTGGCGTATTCCGTGACTTGTTTATTAACCAAATGGCATTACTCGATCGAGCAGTCAAAATGGCTGCCGAAGCAGAAGAACCTTTGGAGATGAACTTTGTGCGTAAGCACGCGATGAAGCAAGCCGATGAGCTAGGGATTAACCTGCGTCAAGCGGCAACTCGTGTCTTCTCAAATGCGTCTGGTTCTTACTCGTCGAACATCAACTTAGCAGTCGAGAACGGCACTTGGGAGAACGAAGAGGAACTTCAGAACATGTACCTCTCTCGCAAAGGCTTTGCCTTCTCCTCAGACAATCCCGGTATGATGGAGCAAAACGAAGCCGTCTTCCGTGCCTCGCTGAAGACTGCCGACGTAACTTTTCAAAACCTCGATTCGTCTGAGATCTCGCTGACTGATGTTTCGCACTACTACGACTCTGATCCAACTAAGATCGTGTCGAGCTTGCGCGATGACGGTAAGCTCCCTGCGTCTTACATGGCAGATACCACGACTGCGAATGCTCAGATTCGGACACTCTCTGAAACGGTGCGTCTAGATGCGCGGACTAAGATGCTCAATCCGAAATGGTATGAGGGCATGTTGAGCCACGGGTATGAAGGGGTGCGGGAATTGTCGAAGCGATTGGTTAATACAATGGGCTGGTCAGCTACGGCAAATGCAGTCGATAACTGGGTTTACGAAGACACCAACACCACATTCTTCAAAGATGAGGAAATGTGTAAGCGATTATTGGATCTCAATCCGAACTCGTTCCGTAAGATGGTAACGACTTTGCTTGAAGCCAATGGTCGCGGCTATTGGGAAACGAGTGAGGAGAATCTCGATCGACTCCGCGAACTCTATCAAGAAGTCGAAGACCGCATCGAAGGCGTTGAGTAACTTCGATCCTTAAATCAGGATGTTAAGGGGGCGAAAGCCCTCTTTTTATTTGAAATTCTGCGTTAGTTGCATAAAATGAAATCAAACAAGGAGCAGCAGAACGATAGATATTTTAACGTTAGAGGAAATGCAGCAGAAATATCATGATGAATGGCTGCTTATTGCTTATACAGACCTTGATGAAGACCTTCATGTCATACGAGGAGAGGTTTTGGCACATTCACCTGATCAAGCAGAAAATTTATGCTTTTAGAATTAGATCGAATTGAAGTTCCACCGGGGCATCGGGTCTTATTACAGAATGTCTCATGGCAGGAGTTTGAGCAAATTTTAGAAGAATTGGGCGATCGACGTGCTACCCGAATTGCTTATGAGAATAGAATTTTAGAAATCATGACCCCACTGCCCGAACATGAAGCGAATAAAGAAATCATTGGAGATTTGCTTAAAGCATTACTAGAAGAATTAGAGATTGAGTTTCTGACTTTAGGTTCCACAACGTTTAAGAATCAGCAAATGCTTCAGGGAATTGAACCTGATCAATGTTTCTACATTCAAAATGAAGCCAAAATTCGGGGCAAGAAGCGCTTAGATTTGAATATTGATCCGCCTCCAGATCTTGCGCTTGAAGTTGATCTCACTTCTCGAACCCATCCAAGCATTTATCAAGCGTTAGGCATTCCAGAACTATGGCGATTTGAGAAAGGGCAACTTCAAATTAATGTGTTGCGAAATGGCAAGTATGAAGTCTCAGAGCGAGGAGACATTTTTTCAGCGTTGCCGATCGCACAGGTCATCCCACAATACCGAGATCAGAGCCGCGTCATTGGAAGAAATGCAGCCTTAAAAGCATTTCGACAATGGATTCGCCAACAGCTTGAACAATAGACGCAACCTATATCGCTAACCTGATACAAACTCTTGACCCTAAGTCGCTACAATGAAGTTTCAAGAAGAGCGATGAAAAAACATTACCGGAATACATGCAACCCACAGACCCAAGCAAATTTACAGATAAAGCCTGGGAGGCGATCGTACAGGCACAAGATATCGTGCGCCGCTATCGACACCAGAATTTAGAAGTCGAACATTTAATGATCAGCCTGCTTGAGCAAGAAGACGGGCTGGCAGCAAAAATTTTGAATAAAGTCGGCATCGAAGCGACCCGTCTGGGGCAGCAGATCGACGAATATGCTCGTCGCCAGCCCAAAGTCGGCAGTTCCGAACAGCTTTACCTGGGTCGTAATCTTGATGTCATGCTCGATCGCGCTGAAACCGCACGAGTCGCGATGCAGGATGACTTTATTTCGATCGAGCATCTTCTCAAAGCATTTGTAGACGATCCCCGCTTGGGAATGAAGCTATTTCGCAGCTTTAATGTCGATACTGCAAGACTTGACACAGCGATCCGAGATGTTCGCGGGAGCCAGAAAGTGACTGACCAAGCTCCGGAATCTCGTTATTCTGCGTTAGAAAAATTCGGCATGGATCTGACCGAGCGAGCCAAAGCAGGCAAAATCGACCCGGTGATTGGTCGAGACGGCGAGATTCGGCGAGTCGTGCAGGTGTTGTCGAGACGGACAAAAAATAATCCAGTTTTGATCGGCGAACCCGGAGTTGGAAAAACTGCGATCGCGGAAGGTCTGGCTCAACGGATCGTGAATGGTGACGTGCCCGAATCGCTTAAAAATCGCAAATTGATCTCGCTCGATATGGGATCACTGATCGCAGGAGCGAAGTACCGAGGCGAATTTGAAGATCGACTTCGAGCCGTTCTAAAAGAAGTAATCCAGTCCGATGGGCAAATTGTTCTGTTCATCGACGAATTGCATACTGTCGTCGGAGCAGGCGCAGCAGGTCAAGGCAACATGGACGCAGGCAACTTACTCAAGCCGATGCTAGCAAGAGGCGAGTTGCGTTGTATTGGCGCGACCACTTTAGACGAATATCGCAAATACATCGAAAAAGACGCGGCTTTAGAACGACGATTTCAGCAGGTGATGATCGATCAGCCGACCGTTGAAGATACGATTTCGATCTTACGCGGACTCAAAGAGCGGTATGAAGTTCACCACGGGGTAAATATTACCGATTCAGCTTTGGTTGCCGCCGCAACCTTGTCAAGTCGATATATTAGCGATCGCTTCTTGCCCGATAAAGCGATCGATCTTGTCGATGAAGCCGCCGCGAAGCTGCGAATGGAAATCACCTCGAAGCCGACTGAACTCGAACAAATCGAGCGGCGATTAAGACAGCTTGAGATGGAAAAGCTCTCGATCAAGAGTGAAGACAAGCTCACAGGACTAACTGGATTAAGTCGAAATTCTAAAGATCGCTTAGAACGACTTGAACAAGAAATTGCCGAACTTCAGCCAAAAAAAGACGCACTCGATTCACAGTGGCAAAGTGAAAAGCAAATTCTTGAAACGATCAAATCGCTCAAGCAAGAAGAAGATCAATTACGAGTCCAAATCGAGCAAGCCGAACGCGCTTACGACCTCAACACCGCAGCACAGCTAAAATACGGTCGGCTCGAAGCCTTGCAGCACGATCGAGAAAAACAAGAATCTCAATTAATCGAACTACAAGCCAACGGAACGACCCTGCTACGCGAACAAGTTACCGAAGCCGATATTGCCGAAATCGTAGCCCGATGGACAGGCATTCCCATCACCCGACTGCTCGAATCCGAACGGCAAAAACTGCTGAATTTGGAAGGGCATTTACACGAACGAGTGATCGGACAGCATGATGCAGTCGAAGCAGTTTCCGCCGCGATTCGTCGAGCGCGATCGGGAATGAAAGATCCCAGCCGTCCGATTGGATCGTTCTTATTCATGGGTCCGACTGGAGTTGGTAAAACTGAACTGGCACGGGCATTAGCACAGTTTTTATTTGATTCAGATGATGCGATCGTGCGGCTCGACATGTCGGAATACATGGAGAAGCATTCTGTCTCGCGGCTTGTCGGTGCGCCTCCTGGCTATGTCGGCTATGACGAAGGTGGACAGCTTTCCGAAGCGATTCGTCGCAAGCCTTACTCAGTGGTCTTGCTAGATGAAGTCGAGAAAGCACATCCCGACGTATTTAACATTCTGCTGCAAGTGCTAGACGACGGACGAATCACCGATTCTCAAGGTCGCACCGTCGATTTCCGCAATGCCGTCATTGTCATGACCAGCAACATTGGCAGTGAACACATTCTGGATGTTTCTGGAGATGATACCAAGTATGAAGAAATGCAGAAACGAGTCATGACCGCATTGCGAAAACATTTCCGTCCTGAATTTCTCAATCGGATCGACGATACAATTCTCTTCCATTCGTTGAATCGTGCTGAATTGGGTGAGATTGTCCGACTGCAATTGATCCGCATTCAAAGCATGTTGAGCGATCAGAAAATTGCGTTGGAGCTTTCTCCTGCGGCTCAGAAATATGTTGCTGATGTGGGATATGACCCGACGTATGGGGCACGTCCTCTAAAACGAGCAATTCAACGCGAAATCCAAAACCCGATCGCGACCAAGCTGCTCGAAAATGCCTTTGAAGAAGGAGACACAATCTCGATCGATCTCGTCGATGGCAAGTTGAAATTCAGCAAGAAAGAATTGATTAGCAGCCCTCAACCTGCTAGCACGACTCCAGTTTCAGTCTCGGAAAAATCGTAATTCATGCCTCAATGTTTGGCTCCGTGGAACCGTGATCCGTAGGAGATCACTTTTTTGATGTGGCAAATGTTCTTCAAACGAAGTCCAGCCGCAAATTAAACGAGCCTCATGATCCCCCTAATTGGGCTTTTACGATCGCTTGCACCTTCTTGCCGTCCGCTTTGCCCTTTAATTGCTGCATGACTGGAGCCATCACCTTGCCCATATCTTTCGGTGAAGAGGCTCCAACCTCAGCAATGATTTTCGCGATCGCACGTTCAACTTCCTGATCCGACAACTGCGCAGGCAAGAACGTCTCAATAATTGCTAACTCATCCGATTCCTTCTGCGCCAAATCTGCCCGATTCGCATTCGTGTATTGCTCGATCGAATCGCGTCGCTGTTTCGCAATCTGAGACAGCGCCTCAATTTCTTGCTCCTCCGTGAGTTCCGTTTGACCTGACGGACGCACACTCACCTCTTTTTCGAGCAA
>JALOOO010000055.1 GCA_025454375.1 Leptolyngbya sp. Prado105
GCAAAATTCTTTGTTCATAAAAGCTCATAAATTCCTCCAGGCTGGCGATCGAGCGGGTATGCTCGATCGATTCAATTTATCAAGGCACATACACAGGCATCGGCTCAATTCCCAACTCCGATCGCCATTCTGAAATCGGCTTCTCCCAATGATCCTCCCACTTTTGTGCCAATAATGGTTTTGCCTTTGCACCCATGCGATAGCCTGAAGCTACTCGATCAAGCAATCGATCGAGCTGTTCTGGTTGGTTGAGCAATGTACTTACAAATGCGGCTGCAATCAAAATCCCAGCTAAAGGTCGGCGAGTCTGGGCAAGCTCAAATGCCTTTAAACCAATCTCCCCTGCAACATCGACACTCATGCCCGTAACCACGTGCCAAATATCGTGTGTTTGCCGCAGTCGAAATAGTAAACAAGACGCATCATCGACCACTTCCATTTTGCGGTAGAAGCCTGGATCAAATCCTGAAGATGAGATGTACTGCGCAAACGCATAGCCGAGAGAATTCGCGGGGCAGGTCATTAACTTTGCTAAATCGGGCGCAGGTGGAGAGTAACGCTCTTTCGCAAAAGCAGCAACTTCGGGCTTGCTTAACATGTGATTTAATGAAGCTGCGATCGTCTGAGGATGCGATCGCACTAACGAATCCTCTACGTCATAAATCGATTCGGTCTGAGTTGGATCGCGCAACACATTGAGAACCGACTTTAGAGTATTTAAGTAATCTAAGTTTAAGCGGCGTACTTCCTTAAAGTGCATGACGCTCCTACATCAAGGGTCATGCACACGATAAGCGATCGAGATTTGAACCGTCGCGAATCATTTAGATTTCTTCTTTTTTTTCTGCTTTTCATCTAATGCGCCTTCGATTTTGGCATTGAATCCATACACCTGACGCGATCCCACTAACGGAACAAGCGTGACTTCTCGATCGTCTCCCGGCTCAAATCGGACTGCTGTCCCTGCTGGAATGTCGAGTCGCATTCCCCGAGTGCGATCGCGCTCAAAATCCAAAGCTGCATTCACTTCAAAAAAGTGAAAATGAGAACCGACTTGAATTGGGCGATCGCCTTGATTTGCAACGCGCAGGGTTACAGTTTCGCGTCCTGCGTTCAGTTCGATTTCGCCGTCTTCAATAAACATTTCACCTGGGATCATAATGCTCTCCTATCGAATCGGATGATGAACGGTGACGAGTTTTGTCCCATCTGGAAAAGTTGCTTCGACTTGCACTTCATGAATCATCTCTGCAACGCCTTCCATGACTTCATCTTGAGTAAGTAGCGTTGTCCCATAGTTCATCAGTTCAGCAACCGTCTGCCCATCCCTTGCGCCTTCTAAGATTGCCGCAGAGATCAATGCAATTGCCTCAGGATAGTTTAGTTTTAATCCTCTCGCCTTGCGACGTTCTGCAACCAAAGCAGCAGTAAAAATCAGGAGCTTATCTTTTTCTTGCGGTGTGAGTTGCATCGTTCCTTTCTGTCAATTAAGCCAAACAAAGATAGTTTATCAATCGGATTACTCTGACTAAATTCTGTAAGCTTGTCTAAAGGAAGTTTACCGCGTATCAAACTGCCAGACTCTCGGAATGCAAACCGGACGCTGAAAGTAAGATGAACGAATCAACTCCCAAACGGCAATAAACCATCGACGAACTTCCGTACTCGAATGCCCCCGATATCGACACACTAGCCCGATCGACAGCCGTGTCACTCCAATCTCACCGGATGATCCCGCCCAGAGCGATCTCAGTTTCTCCACAAATTCTGACTCAACACTCTGTCCAACCCAGACAAAACTTCCAACGATCGGACAACCCGCTAAGCCATGCGGAGTTTCAAGCGTCTCTTCACTTCCCGGCAACCACTGGCGGTCGATCCAAATCGGCTTGCCTTCTTGCCAGACTTCCGTTCTCGATCGCCAATTGCCTGATAAAAATCTTTCGCCGCTCGCGCTGCGCCCAAATCGAGTCACTTCCCAACCGAGCCAGTTTGCACCTGGAGCCAAATTCACCCGCATTTCTTGCCGATAGAAGGCTCGGTTAAAAATGATTGCGTCGAGAGGCAACCATTCTAAGCAAGCTCCTTCAGCAAGATTCATAGTAATCGTTTGGTGAGCTTCGTCGCCATTGGTACGATAGATCTTACTAGCGGCTGGAGTTGTGATCAGCGCCTTACTATTTTCTGAGAGGCGGAAGTCGAAGGTTAAGCGATCGCCGCCCACGACTCCGCCCGCAGTGTGCATAATCACGCTGTGACAGACCTCATCGCCCTCTGGATAAAAAGGACGCTGCACTTTGAGTGGAGCCTGTCCCTGATTCCGAATGAGATGGGTTCTCCCTTGGCGATATTCAAATCCCAATTGCAGGATGCCATGCCATTCGTTTGGGGTTATGTCAAGCGAGACAGAATGAGGTTGATTCACGGAATAGAGCGGCTAAAGGAGGTTCCCTTAGCTTTCAGCAGAATAACACGCTTCTCGTAAAATTACGGAGTGTTTTTACATTTGCCTGCATCTTCTACCGATCGATATCAACAAGCACTCTATCTTTTCAGATTTCAGCCCTTCGTGTAAAAATAAGCTGGCAACTCAGTACGAACTTTTATGAAGTGGGGAGAAGGCTTGTGCAATGGAATATCTCTAAGATTGCGCTTTTGTCTGCAATATCTAGCTTTGTGATCCCGACGATCGCTCAAGCAAATCCAGTGAGCAATCTTACCGTTGTCGTTGGTGGTTTGCAAAATCAACAGGGTCAAGTCTGCGTCAGTCTGTTTGCGAATAGTCAAGGATTTCCTGATCGAGGGGATCGCGCAGTTCGGGCGCAATGTGTTCCGGTTGCAAAAGGGCAAACAGCGGTGACTTTTCGCAATCTGGCATTGGGAAATTATGCCGCCGCCGTCTTTCACGATCGCAATGGCAATGGGGTACTCGATCGTAATTTTCTTGGCATTCCGAAAGAAGGATTTGGCTTCTCTCGCAATCCGACGATTCGCACGGGTGCGCCGAAGTTTAGTGAAGTTGCAGTCTTCATTGCGGGCACAGCCAATACAGCACAGGTGCAATTGCAGTACTTGCTAGGCGGCTAAGTTAATGCACCGCCACAAGAGCTTCCGGCTCCAGCGGTGCATCCAAAACAATGTCGCCCAGTGACGATCGTTCTTTGTGCGAGTTGCGCTAGATTGAACTCCCGAATGTGATTAGATTCGCATTTGAGATCGAGCATTTGATTGAAGTCGCAATCATAGAGATACCCATCCCAGGAAATAGAAAGCGTATTGCGGCACATCAGTCCTTGAATTGTGGCTGGATTGAATGAATTAACAAGTAGCTCCATATAGCCTTGAAGATTTCCCGAGGCTTCTAACCACTCTAGAAATCGAGAGATCGGCATATTGTTTAGAGTAATTAAGCGATCGAAGCTCACGCCCTGATATTTCTTCAATCCAGCTTTCCATTCTTGTTCAAGTTTTGCTTGTCCACTCGCGAGAAAAGCCCCGACCGGATTGCTCATTAAAGTAAGCTGTCGATTCGGATTACCTGTGCCATAGCCTGCTTGATTCAATCGTTTGAGCGCCTCGATCGACTTCTCAAACGTTCCATCTCCGCGCTGTGCATCTGTGTTTCGCTGGCGATAATGAGGCAAGGAGCAAACGACTTCTACCCCACGTTCTGCAAACCATTCGGGCAGATCTTGCAGGGTTGGCAGAAGTAAAACCGTGAGATTACAGCGATCGATCACATGCTTTCCTCGGGCTACACATTGATCGACTAGGTAGCGGAAGTTCGGATTTAGCTCTGGTGCGCCTCCAGTGAGATCAACGCTGTGTGCATTCGTTTGATCTAAAGCTTGTAAGCAAAGATCGATCGTTTCGCGCGTCATGATCTCTTTGCGATCGGGACTGGCATCGACATGACAATGCCGACAAGTCATATTGCAAAGCTTCCCAATATTGATTTGGAAGATTTCTAGCTCAACAGGTCGAAGCTCAGTCGCGACTCGTTGGGCAAAATTAGCATTGTTTAGCGATAAGTCTTCTAAGAGCGAGTGTTGATACTCAGGAGAAGCTAAAGGTGATCGACGTTGAAGTAAGGAAGACATAACTTACATTGCGAGTTTATTAACTTGATCTAACATTTGCAACCCGTGGATTAATGAGGAGCCGCCCCGGATTGCCGTTGCGACATGGACGGCTTCAGTCATCTGCTCTAGGTCTGCACCTTGCTGCAAGCATTCTTTAGTATAAGCATCAATGCAGTATGGACATTGCACTGTGTGGGCAACCGCGATCGCAATTAATGCTTTTTCTCGCTTTGACAATGCCCCTTCTGCAAAAACTGAATTATAGTAACTAAAGAATTTTTCTCCTAATTCTGGATTGCCTTCACCGATTTTGCCAAAATTCGGGAGGTGATCCGGATTGTAATAGGTATCCATCGCAAATCTCTACAGGGGGTGAGTGATCTCATCATAGTCAGAGATTTGCAATTTTTCCGTCTATTGCATCCGATCGATCGTCCGATACTGGACAGCTTCAGCCACGTGATGCGCTTGCAGATTCTCATCGCCTGCTAAATCGGCGATCGTTCTTGCCACTTTGAGAATGCGATCGCTGGCTCTGACTGATAATCCTAAGCGTCGAATTGCGTTTTCCAACAGCGATCGAGTTGCCGCGTCTAAAGGGCACCATTGGCGCAGATGAGCGCTTTGCATTTCGGCATTGCAGCGCAGATCTGTGTCTTTGAATCGTAACGCTGCGCGATCGCGCGCCTGTTGAACTCTAGTTCGGACGGTTTTGGAATCTTCTCCAGTCGGTTGTTGCGTAATTTCTTCTGGCTTGAGACGGTTGACAGCAACTTGCAGATCGATTCGATCCATTAAGGGTCCTGATAATCTCGCCCAGTATTGCTCCCTGGCTCTAGGTGAACAGGTACAAGCTTGCACCGTATCTGCATAAAACCCACAAGGACAAGGATTTGTACTTGCAACTAAGGTAAACTGAGCCGGAAATGATACAGATTGACGAGTGCGAGAAATCGTAACATTGCCATCTTCAAGCGGCTGGCGGAGAAATTCTAAAACATCGCGTCGAAATTCCGTGAGTTCATCCAGAAAAAGAATGCCGCGATGGGCGAGTGAAATCTCGCCTGGACGAGGAAAGCTCCCGCCCCCTACTAAGGCTGCCCCTGAAGCAGAATGATGCGGACTCCGAAACGGGCGCACCCCAATTAATGAACCTTTTTCTTTGAGCAATCCAGCAACGGAGTGAATTTGCGTGACTTCTAGAGCTTCTTGGAATTCGAGCGGCGGCATAATTCCGGGTAGTCTGCGGGCAAGCATGGTTTTACCACTACCCGGAGGTCCGACGAAGATCAAATTATGTCCGCCTGCTGCTGCAATTTCTAAAGCACGACGCGCATGAGATTGACCTTTGACATCGCATAGATCAGGCGCAGAAATCTGCATTTCAGAGAGTTCAAGTTCGCCATCGATGCGGGCAGGAACAAAGCGACTCGAATCATTGAGGAACAGTCCGACTTCAGAGAGATGTTTGAAACCGTAAACATTTAATCCTTTCACAACTGCCGCTTCGCGAACATTGTCAGATGGGATGATCAAATTTTTGATGCCGAAGTCTTTAGCCGCCGCCGCGATCGCTAGCACTCCTGCAACAGGTCGAAGACTGCCATCAAGAAGTAACTCACCTAAAAATAATGAATCTTCGAGGCAGTCAAGCTTAATCTGTTGAGTTGCGGCTAAGATTCCAATACTGATTGGAAGATCAAAACTCGGTCCCTCCTTTCTGAGATCAGCAGGGGACAAGTTAATGACGATTCGGCGCAAATGGAACGTAAATCCCGCATTTTTGATCGCAGTTCTGACCCGTTCTTTAGATTCCTGCACCGCAGTATCGGGAAGACCGACGACAACAATCCCAGGCAGTCCGCCAGCGACATCGACTTCGACTCCGACCTTGAGCGCATCGATGCCTAGTAATGATGCACTCCAAACTCTTGAAAGCATGAAATCTCCCCGTAACTGCTAATCTTCAACATGCCCAAATGCTGGAGAGTGTAACGGGGGAGATAGGGAGATAGTAATGTTTACGGGTTGAGCGATGTGGGCAATCCCACGGCTTGAATCAGATCAGTCCAGGCTTTCTTCACCGTAGGATGGTGAGGCTGTTTCTGGTGCAGGTCTGACCACTCGCGGAAAGCGTCATACCAAAACCCCTGCTTTGCATACAATTTGATGCGTTCGACCGGGAGAAGACGAGAATTCGCCTTAGGCAATTCGCGATATTGAATCCAGCCGCCGATGATCTGATCTTCTGTGCGATCGTTGACATTGCAGACGACTGCAACCGTCCAATAATAGTTTTTGCCTTTGACCAGTTTTGGCGCATCGCTGGGCAGCAGTAAGCCAATTAATCCAGACTGATTTTGAGTGGAGAGGGTGGTTTGATATAGACCTTGCTGTTGGTCGTTAAACAGGCTGAGTTCGAGATATCGAGCTTCGTTGCGAGGAAGGTAGACAAATAGGGTTGGACGTTCGGATTGAGTAAAGCTGATCGCTTGATCTGGATTGAGGGCGATGAGTCTTTGGGTCGTTTTGGGGATGGACTTGAGGCAGGCTTGACTCGGGCGCGTTCCACCGCTGGTTGTTGAGACAGGCGCGGGAGAATTTGGAGGCGGCTCGATTTGGGCGAGGAGGGGAGTTGTCAGTGAAACCGACAGACTTGTCATTAGAAAGAGAATAGACTTGTTCATTTGCATTTAATGCTGGGAGCTACAACACGTATTCATTTTTACTACACTTTCACGGTTAATCGGGAAACTACTGAGTCTTCATTATCTAATCTTTAAATCCATCTTCCTACTAAAACAAACGATGCCCAGTAGTAAGGATGGCGAAATTCCTTTTGTCGTAGGAGTTTTAGCTGTGCTTGACGGACTGAGCCAGCTTTCGATGAAGCGTTAGAACTTAAGAAGGCTTTGTAAAATTCAATCATGAAAGATGTAGTCGATGTATCATTCACCATCCATAGGCTCGCAAGCGTACTACTAGCTCCAGATCGAACTGCAACCCCTGCTAGACCAATCGCCGATCGGCGATCGCCTTGTGCAGTCTGACATGCGCTTAAGATCAGGAGATCAATCGATGTTGATTGTTCTAGCTCTCGATTCCCTAAAATAGTTCTGAGTTGCTCCAAGTTAATACGACTATCCCAAGTTAAGAGAAAAGTATCATCAGGGTCGGAGCTAAATTGCCCGTGAGTTGCAAGATGAACGATCGAGAATGGAGATTCTTCGGCACTTGTTTTGAAAGATTTTGCGGTGAAGGCTTGGTTGAGCAGAACTTTTGAGGGAAGCATTGAGCGAATCTGCTCAACTTCTTGCTTAACACCCGGTAGGGGAGTCTCATTTTGCACCGCTTCACTTAATCCTGCGATCAAAGCTTGAGGTTTTCTCGGTTTTGGGGCGGCAAAGAGTTGCAAACTTGGAGTAACTGCAATTTGGTAATCCTCAATCAGGTAGCGCTGTCCGTTGTAGAGTGCTGCCATTGGAATATTGCGCAGCGAACCGTCTAGAACGAATGCGATCGTTTTAATTTGATTTTTTTCTAAGTCTGCTTTTGCAGGCTGGATCAACCAGGAATAGAGCGTTTGGGCAAGGGGCAGTCGCTCTTGTTCAAAGGAAGTTGGACGAAGAGATTGCCGCATTTTGAAAATTGTATCTTCGACTTCGGATTGCGATCGTGCAGTTGTAAAGTGCTTGAGCGGTTGATTCGGGAGCGAAAGAATGACTTCTAGTCGATTGGGCAGAATAATTGGATAGATGACCGCAGCCGTCGGATCAATCGATTCAATCGGCTCTGTTGAGGTATTTAAGCAGGCTTCTCGGAAGAAGTTGTTTAGTTCTGCGACTTGTAACGATTCAATAACCTGGCGAGCTTTTTTCAGATTCTCCTGAGACGTTTGCTCCACGAGCAGCAGATCGACAAATTCGCGGTAGACGGGTTCGATTTGTTCGCGAAATGAGAATTGGATCGATTGATCAATCGCAGCAATATCTCGCCGTAAGGTTTTGAGAGAGTCGATCGCTTCTAAATAGGCGATCGCAGCAGGCTGAGTTTTGTTTTGTGCTTTGAGAATTCTACCGAGTTGCCATTGCCATTGATAAGAGATTTCTGGAATATTAAGCTGAGTTGCTAATCTCAAAGCTTGCTTGGTTAGTTGAGCGGCATCTGACCACTGTTTGGACTGCTCATATAAGTGTGCTAAAGTTCCGAGTGCATAAGATTCAACTCGTTTATTTTTAAGTTGTCTTGCAGCTTGGATTGTGATGGCGAGGAGTTTTGCTGAGTCAAGATGGTTTGAGGCAAGTGTAGCAAGCTCGATCCGCTCATAGAGCGTTTGCTGAGTGGGAGGAAGTTCTGTGAGTTTCGTTTGCAGTTGTTTCATGAGGGCGACTGCTTCGGGGATGCGACCTAACTTCTGGAGTGCCTTAATTTGCTGAAGTGCGGCTGCACATTGTAAGTTCGCTTCATAAGTTGTAGCTTGCTGAAATAAGCTGAGCGCAGGCTCAAATTGCTGTTGAGCGATCGCAGTATTGCCTAACTGTAGGAGAGCGGCTTGAACATCAGAATTTGACGTGACTTTCTGAGCAATGTCTAAACTTTTCTCTAAAGCTTGTTGAGAGCCTGCAAAGTCTCCAATCAGGCGTAGATTTTTGCCGAGTGCTAAGAATTGATTTGCTCTAAGTGTAGAATCTGGTTGCTGAGTTGCGGTTAATTGTTCTAAAAGTTTCTGAGCGCGACGATAAAACCCTAACGCCTCAAGTGCTTTAGCTTGATTGAGTTGAGAGCCGAGAATTCCGGGCTGATCTTTGCGATCGCGATATTGCTTTTCTGCTTTTTGCCAGCTTAAGAGCGCAAGTTCGGGTTGTCCTTGCTCAAATTGCCGTCGTCCGGTTTCGTTCCAAGATTGAGCCGTCTCAAGTTGTGCAAATCCTGGGCATTGCAACATGAGTACCAGAACACAACTCAGGCACAGAGCTAAAATGTGTTGTTTTTTCACTTGGATTCTCCTGCCGAGCAGTCTACAGCCTTTTGAGCATGAGGGGTATCTGTAACCAGTGCGATGGAGCCATCGGACTGTCGAATCCATTGAGTAGCTTCGACGATTTTAGAAGATTTAATCTCGCTTTCAATTGCTTGTCCACCTCGTTGATCTTGCCAAACTGGGGTCGATTGCACGATTTCACTGATAGGAGGCTCTAATCCTTGTCTTTGCGTGATGACAAACTGATTATTTTTGGCGATTTTTGCACAGGTTTGAGCAATTCGATCAGAACTATCAATTAAGTTAACAGGTATCTCAGCCGTCACTTTTGGTTCAGTTCCAAAGGTCGTTAACGTGATCGCTCCATCCAGACCAATTTCCGAACTTGCCGTAATATCGCTGCTAGAAGGCAGAGAGCGACCTTGCTGGAAGCCAAAAATTCCTTGAGCCGTGATGTTGATATTGCCGCCTCGACCTGCCGCATTTGCTGTAATGTCACTGTTCTCGCTGGGAACAGCAAACACTAGCCCTGCTCGAATATCAATGTTGCCTCCATCCGAACGACCTGCATTCGCCAGGATACGGCTTCCACGCCTGAGAAAAATGTTTTGGGCTTGTAGGTCAATATTTCCTTTTCCGCCAGTATTTGTCAGTGCGTCAATCCTGGCATTATTATCCAGTCTGATTGTATTTGCATTGACTTGAATCGTTCCAGCGGCTCCACTGCCAACACTTTCGACTCCAATTTGTCTACCATTGCGAATCGAGAGCAGCGAAGTCCGAATCTTAATGTCTCCCCCTGTTCCTGGAAAGGTAAGCCCAAGGAAGTTCTCAAAATCTGATCTTCCAGAACCAGTCCGAATGCCAAAAGGGCTAAAGCGATCGCTGCTCAGTTCAACAGATTCAGAAGCATTAATATGAATTGCTCCCCCCTGTCCCGTTCCCCCTGTCGAAGCTTCAATCTGGCTGTCATCGAGAACAAACAGGCGGCGAGTATTTATCGTAATATCCCCTGCTTTTTCTGCATTCACAGTCCCTGACACAATGATGCTCGCATTGCTGTCAGGTATTACCTTTGCCAGTCGAATTTCGTCTAAAGCGTTGAGGGTTACGTCGCCCCCTGCGCCAGAACTTAACGAGAGACGATCCCTAAAAAAAGAGGCATTCTGGCTTTGAATCGTCCCCCCGTTTTCGAGTTGAATGCTCCGACTATGAATGTCGATGCTGCCTGCATTACCCGCTCCTGCAAATGTTCCGGTCGCAATAGTTGAAACGACAAGCGCTCCAGGATACTGACCTCTGATGTTCACCGTATCCTTTGCCTGAATCGTGATCTTGCCACTGTCGCCGTCGCCGAGTGTTGTTGTTGTCAAAACTCCGGTCAGGTCTAAGTTCAACCGTCCAGTTTGGATCAGGAGATCTCCAGCCTTTCCGCTGGCGGTCGTTGTGGTTGCGATCGCAGAACTTGTGATCTGAGTAGTATCTGCAACTCGAATCGACACATCTCCACCTTTGCCTGAACCCTGGGTCGGGCTGCCTAGCACTGCTCCTTGACTCAAGCTCAACTGCTGTGCTTCAACCGTAAGATTTCCGCTTCGCCCAGTGCCAATCGTTCCCGCCAAGATAGCACTCTCTAAATTGATAGTTTGCACTGTGCGATCGAAGGCTGCTTTGAGATAGTTCTGCTCAAATGCTGCGTAGCCCGTGCCGACAAGCTCGATCGTATCTGTTGCTCGCAGGTTAATATTACCGCCCGCACCAATACCAATCGTGAAGGCTCGAATCGCAGCTTGATCCTGCAATCGCAGCCGATCGGCTTGAATCTCAATGTCTCGACCATTCAAGAAACCCACCGTATCCGAGGAGATGGTGGCGCGATCGCGCATGATCACGTCACCGCCCCGAATCTGAATGGCTCCCCCTCGAAATCCACCCACATTTACAGCAGATGTGCCTGCTAGTTCAATTTTACCAAGTGACGTGAGGCGACTTTCTCCCAGGCTTAAATCTGGTGCAATGCCAACCGTGCCAGGAGCGATCGCGCTGATTGCGAAGAGATTGCCGCCCAGGCTGGTGTAGCTCCCATTGTCGAACTGAATCTCTCCACCTGCGAGTCCAAGCGTTCGCGCGGGTGGAAGGGTGAGTCTGGCTTGATTGACGATGCTACCTGGGCGATCACCAAACTGTAAGCCGACCGGAGTGCTAATGGTTAAAAGGGGTGGAGCTTGAGGCGTTTTGGTGCTGTATTCACTGCCATTTGAGAATTTTAAGCGATCGGCAGTACTGGCAATGAATGAACCATTGATCCCAAGTCGAGCATTTCTCCCGAAGGTGATGCCGTTGGGATTGAGAAAAAAGAGATTAGCTGTGCCACTGACTGAGAGTAATCCATCGATGAAAGAGCGATCGCTTCCGGTGATGCGAGTGATAATGTTCTGAATTCCGTCGCTCGGCAAAAATTGTGCAGTACTGCCTGTCGGGATTGAGAACGATCGAAAACTATGAAAAAGCGTTGTGCCTGAAGAAGTTCCGCCTTTGATAGTATTTTGCTCCACGATCGAGGGTTGCGGCAACGTCGCATCTGGAACAATCTGAGCCTGTAATTTTTCAGCCTTTACAAAACCATGAGCAAATAAGCCGCACACGACTAGAGAATACTGTATCTTTTTCATTGAGCCAAATAAGCACGAGCAGGAATCAAGCAGGGATTCAGAATTGGGCGAATTGCCGATTCTGACACTAACATGATTTCTCCATCGGTTCGCCTCACCCATCCGGATGCTTCTGTAATTTCTGGGGCAGATGCTTGAATCGCTTTGTTTGATTGTTGACCTCGATCGTCTATCCAAATCGGTGTCGATTGCACGGTTTCACTCACCGACGGCTGCAATCCGGCTCTGCCTGTGGTGATCAATCGATTCGTCTGAGCTACGGTGCCACAAGTCGGAGCAACCTGAGCGAAGGTATCGATCGTGGTTGTCGGGAGGTCTGGCTTGACTTCTGGCTCAGTTCCAAAGGTCGTCAGCCGCACAGTTCCATCTAGACCAATGTTAGAGCTTGCCGTAATCCGGCTTTGATTCGAGGTGGAGCTTCGCTGAAAGCCAAAAATGCCTTGTGCTGTAATATTAATCGCTCCTCCACGTCGTCCAGCATTGGCACTAATGATGCTCTGTTCCTGTGGAATCGCGGTGAGAATGCCCGTTCTGATATTAATGTTGCCTCCGTCTGAGTTCCCTGCGTCAGTCGTGATTTGGCTACCGTTTCTGAGCAGGATCAATTGCGATCGCAGGTCAATATTACCTTTTCCACCCCGAACCGTAGCTGCATTAATACTACTGTTATCAAGTTTGATCTCATCTGCCTGAATTTGAATCGATCCTGCTTTTCCACTGCCAGTGCTATCGACATTAATTCTGCCGTTATTTTGGAGCAATAATCTTGGCGTGGAAATTGTAATATCTCCAGCCGCACCTGTTGAAGAAATTTTAAACGAATCTTGAAAAGATTGCTTTCCAGAATTCGTTCCGATTCCAAAGATATCGCGTGGAGTACCTACAACTTCGATCGACTCAGCAGCGTTAAGATGAATCGTCCCACCGTTTCCAGATGCGAATGTAGAAGCCACAATCAAGCTTTGACCACGACTCACTAAGCGACGAGTATTGAGCGAAATATTGCCCGCGTTCGCACTACCAAACGTGTTTGTGGAAATGATGCTAGCGAAATTTTGATCTAAGCCAAATCCCTCTAATCGAATTTCGTCGGAAGCATTGAGTGTTAAGTTTCCGCCCGTGCCAGACCCAACAAAGATCCGACCCAGCACAATCGTTCCACTCGCCGATTCAATTGCTCCAGCGTTTTTGACTTCAATGCGTCTGGCATTGACTTCTAAATTGCCTGCATTGCCCTTGCCTTGGATTGCTGTTGTGGAAATGTTCGATCCTAAAAAAGCACCGGGAAGCGTTCGATTCACTTTCACAGTATCGGTTGCGTCGATCGTCAAGTTTCCACTGTCCCCATCTCCTAGCGTATTCGTTGTAATAATTCCAGTTAGGTCTTGAGTCAAGCTCCCGGTCTGAATCAAGAGATTTCCAGACCGACCGAGTTGGGTAGCTGTCGTGCCGATGCCAGAACTGATAACATCGATCGTCTCTGCCACTCGAATCGATAGATCTCCGCCCGCTCCTGTTCCTTGAGTTGGGCTACCAATGACTGCACCCTGGCTCAATCTCAACTGTCGCGCTTCAATGGTGAGATTGCCTGAGCGTCCTGTACCAAAGGTTCCCGTGAGAATTGCACTTTCTAAATTATTAGATCTAACGTTCTGTTCAAAGGCAGCCCTGAGATAGTTGCGCTCAAATGCTTCATAGCCTGCTCCAGTTAGTGAGATCGTATCTTTTGCCCGAACAGTAACATTGCCCCCGGTTCCCGTTCCAATCGTCAAAGTTCGAACTAAAGCACGATCGTATAAGCTAAACTGATTGGCTTGGATCTCAATCCCGCGACCGTCGATCGCGCCTACTGTATCAGAAAGAATAGTCGCTCGATCGCGCAATGTTACTTGATCGGCTTGAATTTGAATTCTTCCTCCACTTGCATTGATCGAGCTAATGCCTGAGAGTTCGATCTTTCCTGTGCTAAGTAAAGAGATATCTCCACCTAAGCTCTCTAAGCTGCCATTGTCGAGCAGAATGTCTCCGCCTGAAAGCTCAAGCCTCTGCTGAGGGACGTTTAAATTTGCTTGATTGACAATGCTTGCAGGACGAGAACCGAACTGTAAGCCAATGGGAGTACTAACGGTCAGGAGCGGGGGAGTTTGAGGAGACTTTGCGCTAAATTCTGCTCCATTTGAGAAAGTAATACTGTCTGCTGTACTTGCGGTAAATGAGCCATTGATGCTGAGTTGAGCATTTCGACCGAATGTAATGCCATTGGGATTGAGTAAAAAGAAATTTGCAGTGCCATTGACTGCAAGTAAGCCATCAATGTTCGATCGCTGATCTCCCGTGACGCGAGTAATAATGTTGCGAATGTCTGCGTCTGGGAGAAATAAGACTGACCCTTTGACCGAGAAATCTCGAAAACTATGAAACAGTGTTGTGCCCGATCGCGTTCCACCTGTAACGAGGGTATCCGTGACGATCGAGTTCTGCGGCAGCGTTTGATCTGGGATAACTTGAGCAGCGGCCGTTTGTGCAGTGAGTCCAAGCAACAAGAGTAATAAGCCATTCAGCTTAGTCACTCTCAATGATTTGGCACTTCCAAAAAATGAATTATGGAACTTCGAGAGGTTGAGCATTGATAACGAGACTCAGGACATTTTTATTTATTTCATGAAAATGACTCTCTTGCACTCTCAAAGTTCCGATCGTTACCGAAAATTTACGGGCATTCTAAAGACTCGCGAGTGCTAATTCCCGTTTTAGAGTTTACACCACTCGCAACTTTACAGAGTTCAACCACTTGCGGACGATCCAAAACCGCAAAGCTAAAATCTGCCCCTGTAATTTTCGCACCCTTAAACACAGACCCGATCATCATTGCCGAAGTCAGAACCGTATCGGTCAAATCGATCCCCGACAAGTCCGTAATATAAGCAATCCCATCGCTAAAATCGGCTCCACTCCAGTTAGAATTTCTCAGATCCGAGCCGCTAAATACGGCCCCTCTGAGATCTGCATTGCTAAAATTACTATCCCGTAATCGCACCGCAGCAAACTCCGCCCGAATCAAATTCTGTCCAGAATAATCCTTTGTCGTCGCTGCCACATCATCGATCGCACGGGTCGCATTAGAACTTGCAGCACTCGCGACTCCCGGCATCGCGATCATCACCATGACCGCAAGAAACAGTCCAAAAAACACTTTCAGAGTTCGCATACGATCGTTCAATATCCCAACAGCTTTACATTTCTTAAATTCTATCAGGCATTTTCCTCCTTAAGGTTTTCTCCGCTTAACTCCTATGACAGATGGGTGATATCAAGTCCAATTGATACGCTCAAACTGTGGGATAGAAAATTTTAGGAGAAACCAGCATATGAATATCATTGCATGGATTATTTTAGGTCTGATTGCAGGTGCGATCGCGAAAGCAATTTACCCAGGCGATCAAGGTGGCGGCATCATTGGAACAATTCTTTTAGGCATCATTGGTTCGTTCCTGGGTGGGAGCCTCTACACCTTCCTAACAACAGGCGCACTCAATTTCGCTGCGACATCTTTGAGTTTTGGCGGCATCTTGCTTGCCGTGCTAGGTGCAATTGTGGCAATTTTCCTGTGGGGACTGTTGACTCGTCGCGCTGCATAATCAATCGGAAAAAGCGCTCTCCAAACACTTTGTTGGAAGGCGCTTTTATCTAACTATTTAATTGTGCATTGTCTTGGTTTTACTCTCCCTTCGGTTTTGCTTTATTCACTCGAAGCTGCCGCCCCATCCATTCCGCCCCATCGAGGTCGGTGATTGCCGCATCTTCTTGTGAGTCTTGTTCCATTTCTACAAAAGCAAAGCCCCGCATCCGTCCTGTTTCTCGATCGGTTGGCAGCACGACACGCTTGACTGTGCCATATTCAGCAAACACCGATTTCAGGTCTTCTACGGTTGCTTGATACGAAAGATTTCCGATGTAAATGGTCATGAGAATGTCCGAAACGAAGAGCAAAACTGGATTCGTGATCCTTCGAGAAAAAAAGACTGCATCCTATGGCAATTTGCGCGAAACTCATGATGAGAGTTGATTTAGGGACATTGCAGGTCTTTAATTCTAAGTTTGTCACAAATCCACTCTGATCATCTCTTGTTTTGAACCATTATTTTTGTTCTTCACACTACATCTTTTATAAAATTTTGAAAGTTAAGGGGATTAAGTTTCTTGCGGCTCAGTTTAGCGAATATTCTTGAAACTTTACAAGAGATATCCTTCTCTCAGAATGAGTCGTGTGATACCCAATTAAATTGCTGAAGCCGCAAATACTTGGGCGCTCCCCCAATCCCCTTTCTAAAAAATCCAGGGAGAATCCACCCCAAGCCCGATCGTACTCAACCCCATCGTCGAAGTATACGATCGACCAATGTTTGCAAATGCTGAACTTCCATTTGGTCCTGAAGTCGCACCCGTTTGAATCATCGATAAGAATTGATTAAAAGCAGTCAAAGTTGCTGCCCAATCTGCACCGCCCTGTAGCGTCATAGATGGAGTCTCTTCAAAACTGAGATCAGAAATAATCATAGATTGCTCCGATAAAAAAAGTAAAAACCGCGCATTCAAGCCTGATCAAATGCGCGATTTGTATCGAACTTCAAAAGAAGAGTAGCTCAGAAAAAATCAACTTTTCTAAACCTATAGACCTAGCGCGATCGCGCTAAAGCTGCTTGTGTCTACTTTCACATGCTGAGCATTCGCAAACGAAAGCGTACCAGCAGGGCCAGAGGTTGTTCCAGATTGCAACATCGACAAATCTTGCTTGAAGTAATTGCCTGTGATCGCGAGATCCAATCCACCTTCGAGTTCGTTTGCTTCGACTGCGATTTCTTGATACGTTAATTCATTGATAATCATGATCGTCTCCGTTTCGGTTGAATGTTTTTGGGTTGAACAACTTCGATTTGAAGCTGTTATGTATAAGGTATCGGTCTGAGATGAGAAATGGGGCATCTTTTGCTATTTATGTCGCCAAATTGGCGTAGTTTTTTAGCAGCCCTCAGAATTAAAGCATTCTAAAATTCATCTTAAAATTCCAGGCACTTTAAGTTTTTGCGAGACAATGGTTCAGCATCAAATTCCCCCATTAACAAGCCCATCTCTATGACTGTTTCTTCAACCGCTTCAACCACTCAGCACCAAATTGTGATCGTCGGAGGTGGCGCTGCTGGTATTACGATCGCAGCCCAACTCATCGACCAGGATGCAGCACTCGACATCGTAATTATTGAGCCATCTTCTCAGCATTACTACCAACCTGCTTGGACAATGGTCGGTGCTGGCTTCTATTCCTATAACGACACGGTTCAGCCTGAAGCAAATTGCATTCCGAAAGGGGTGAAATGGATACAGGACAGCGTTGAATCCTTCGCGCCAGAAGATAATCAACTCCAAACCCGCGACGGAAAAACAGTCTCTTACGAAGCTTTAGTTGTCTGTCCCGGAATTCAACTCAACTGGAAAGCGATCCCAGGACTAGAAGCAAGCCTAGGTAAAAATGGAGTCTGTAGTAACTATGCGATCGAAGGCGCAAACTACACCTGGGAGCTTTTGAATAATTTCAAAGGCGGAAATGTTTTATTTACTTTCCCTGCGACTCCCATCAAATGTGCAGGTGCGCCACAAAAGATTATGTACTTAGCCGATGAAATCTTTCGGCGCAATGGAGTCCGTGAGCAGTCGAATCTACTCTACTGCACAGCAACTCCCAAGATTTTCGCGATCGAAACTTTTGTTCAACCTCTGATGCAAGTGGTAGAACGCAAAGGAATTACGCTCAAAACGAAGCATAACCTCAAAGAAATCCGCGCTGAAGAAAAAGAAGCCATCTTTGATGTCACAACCGAGGCAGGCACTGAGACGCTGACAATGCCCTACGACATTCTGCATGTAGCTCCTCCGATGAGCGCACCGGACTTTGTGAAAAATAGCTCACTCGCTGTCTCGACTCCCGGCGGCTGGGTTGATGTGCATAAACACACATTGCAGCACAATCGCTATGCCAACGTCTTTAGCCTTGGAGATGCGTCTTCATTGCCGACTTCTAAAACGGCGGCTGCGATTCGCAAAGAAGCTCCTGTACTCGTCAAAAATTTACTCAGCCATCTGCAAAAGCAACCCCTAGAAGCAAGCTACAACGGCTACAGTTGCTGTCCGTTAATTACGGGTTTTGGGAAAACGATTTTGGCAGAGTTTGACTATGACGGCAAGCCAGAGCCAAGCTTCCCGCTCGATCCGACTCAAGAGCGCTACAGCATGTGGATTCTCAAACGACATGTTTTGCCCTGGGTGTACTGGAATCGCATGTTGAAAGGCAAACCACACGAAGGAGAAATTGTACGATCATTTCTCTAATTTTCAATTCTCTTGTGCCAATAGAAAAGGGACGGGAACCCTAAGAAAGATGTTGGCTGAGTAGAAGAGAACATGGAATCTGTGGTGGTTTGGGGGTTGGCGTATATTTTGGGATTGTGGATGACGGCAATTCCATTCGGGGGTGTAATCTTACTGGGTTGTGGAGTCATTGCTGCGATCGTCTCACTCAAAAGTAAGCGAAAGAATGCGAAAATTTTCGCGATCGCAGGACTGATCGGATTACTCGCAGGCTTCTACCTCCAAATCCGCACCCCCCAACCTAGCAAAATTGATGTCAGCCACTTCATTCCAAAAGAAAAGCAAGAAATTACAGTGACTGGAAGCGTTGAAGCACTGCCTAAATTAACGCGAAGTGGGCGATTACAACTTTGGTTTGATGTCACAGCAGTTGGAGCGCAAAAAGCAGCAGGAAAGCTCTATGTCACACTGCCAAAAGTAGAAGCAGAAGATCTATTTCCAGGACAAGTGATTTCGATTACGGGCAATCTCTACAAGCCCAAGCCCAAAATGAATCCCGGCGGGTTTGATTTTCAGAAATACTTAGCTGAGAAAGGGAGTTTTGCTGGATTGAAAGGCACATCGATTCGATTGCTGGATGTGAATCAGAAGCCAGAATGGGGCTGGTGGATGGTACAACAGCAGATCGTACGATCGCAAACCGAACAACTCGGACAAACCGAAGGCGCGCTCGTTGCAGCGATGATCATTGGAGGGCAAGTGGTAGACATTCCCTTTGATGTCAAAGAAGCCTTTGCTAAGATTGGGCTTTCACACGCGCTTGCAGCTTCAGGATTTCAAGTAACGCTGATCTTAGGTGTGCTACTTGCTTTGACAAAACGCTTGCCAAAAGGGGTGCAAATTGGATGCTGTGCAACAGGGTTGATCATTTTTGTCGGGTTAACGGGACTGCAACCATCAGTGCTTCGAGCCGTTTTAATGGGATTTGCAATTTTGATGGGATTAGCAGTTGAGAGAAAAGTAAAACCCTTACAATCTCTACTCATTGTTGCAATTATCTTACTGCTCTGGGAACCACTCTGGATTTGGAGCTTGAGCTTTCAATTTAGCTTTCTTGCGACGTTAGGATTATTAGTAACCGTTCCAGCTTTATCGAAGCGATTAGATTGGTTGCCGACCGTCATCGTTCCCGCGATCGCAGTGCCAATCTCTGCTTTACTTTGGACATTGCCACTTCAGCTTTACTCGTTTGGTATCGTCTCACCCTATTGTATCTTGGCAAATCTGATCACCACTGTATTGATTTCGTTCATTAGTTTAGCTGGAATTATCAGTGCTGCGGTGAACTTTGTCGTGCCTGCGATCGCGAAGTTTGCGGCTCCAGTACTTTACTATCCGACGCATGGGTTAATTGTGACGGCAAAGTTTTTCTGCCAACTGCCCGGAAACTCGATCTCCGTTGGAACGATTTCTATTGTGTTAATGATTGCTCTGTATGCCATGATCTGCACGCCTTGGATTTTTCCTAAATGTCGGCGACAGTGGTGGGCATTTCTGCTCGTTGGAATGAGTTTGGTCTTTATTCCCGCCTGGTATGTGAGATCGAATTTACTACAGGTTACTGCGCTTTCGGCAGGTGCGAAACCTGTGATTGTTGTTCAAGATCATGGGCGTGTTGGATTGATCAATAGCGGCAATGCAACTGCCGTCAAATTTACCGTACTTCCGTTTTTGCAGAAAGAAGGGATTAACCAGATTGATTGGGCAATTGCGGCTTCTCCCTCAATGTCAGACGGATGGAGTAAGCTCTTAGACGCTTTGCCGATCCGATCGCTCTATGATTTTTCCGGTCAAAAGCAGCAGGTCGTTTCGCTCAAGGTTGTAGAGCAAATTGCTAAGCGCACTGGCAAATACCTGCCAATTGTCAGCGGACAGAAGATTGAATCGGGAACTGTCGCGCTGCAAGTGTTGAGTATAGAACCGACGATCGTGCAGGTTTCGGTCGCGCATCAACACTGGCTGTGGTTAAGAGATTTACCAACTATTGCCCAGCAGAAAGCTTTGGGAAGCGCTTTAGTCGGAAATGAAATTCTCTGGTGGTCAGGGCGACAACTACACCCGAAATTGCTCGAAATCTTGCAGCCGAAAACCGCGATCGCCTACTCGAAAACGATTCATCCCGAAACCCTGAATCAGATGCAGCGTTTGCAAGTACAGATTTATCAGACTGAAGCAGAAGGAGCGCTACAGTGGTCGAAAAATCAGGGATTTAGAACAAGTTTGGAAGATGATGAGTCAGACGGTTCGTTCCTGTAGTATATTAGGTGAGCATGTCATCGGGAGAGGTGGCAGAGTGGTTGAATGCGGCGCACTCGAAATGCGTTTTGGGGCAACTCAACGGGGGTTCGAATCCCCCCCTCTCCGTTTCTAAGCTTGCGTAGTTTTCAATACATGTTGCCAACGACGTTGAATCACGATGTCGTAAGGCTTCCAGAAATTTGATCTAGGTGGGGAATCAGGCTGAATCTCGGAAATATTCTCTTGAGATTTCACGATCGTAGGGCTGGATAACCTGAGAAAAGGTTTAAGCAGGATATTCACGATCGCGATAACTGTCACTTTGTAGACCCCAGGGCGCAACAATAGCGCATAGTCATTTCTTAAACTGCGAGACATCCAGCGAAACATCAGACGGTAATCTCCAGCAAGATAGCTTTTACTCAAAAGATTGTTGTAGAAAACCGTATTCGCCCAATGTCTGACATATCGGGGCAGTTCGGGATGGCGTTGATAGATACGAGACATGATTAGCTCATAAAAATTCGACATCGTGACGCATTTTGTAGACATACTGCCACTGTATTGCCGATAGCCAATGAGATACTCTGGAACAATCCGAAATTGATAGTGTTCTGCAATCCGAAGAAAGAGATCCCAGTCTTCGCAGGTTTCTAGCTCGCAATTGTATTCACCGACTCGATCGAGGCATTTTCTGCGAAACGTGGTCGAGCAAGCATTGTCGAGAAAGTTATAGAACACCAGCATCGCCAGAACATTGCCTTCGACTGCGCCTAATTGTCCAAAAGGAGAATAGCCTTTGATTTCGCCTTTTTCATTCAGATAAACTGACCAAGAGTAGACGAGTCCAACCGTTGAGTCAGCGTTTTCTAAACAGTGGATATGCTTTGCGAGCCGTTCTGGATACCAAATATCATCAGCATCGAGCGGTGCAATATATTTCCCCGTCGAATGCTGAATTGCAACATTGCGAGAAGTCGGAACGCCTAAATTTTGCTGCTGAATCAACTTAATTCGATCGTCAGTTTCAGCAAACGATCGCACAATTTCAGCGGTGCGATCGTGCGAGCCGTCATCGACAATAATGGCTTCAAAATTTCGATAGGTTTGGGCTTGCAGAGATTTGATGGTATCGGAAATGAATGCCTCAGCGTTGTAAGCAGCAATTACAACTGAAACCAATGGATCGGACATTCCATTTCTCCAGAATTCGGCGTTCCTATGATCATTCTTATAGAGCGGGAACAAAAAATCAAGCTGCGATTTCTAACAGCAGAAGGAGGCAGTAAAGCGTTGAACTGTTCATGATCGAGATAGTAAATCAAGGGCAACCTATCATGATGGATCTGCAAACGCGATCGCGTCGCAATCGTACTTATGTCCTGTGGATGCTTGGAACGGCTTTGATTCCAGTCGGTTTAGGGTTTCGATCGGGGAGTTTTCTGCAATTTCTATTTATTGGTATCGGAATTGCTTTGTTTGTGCTGTCACATGTTTTATATCGTAAAGCTTGGGGGCGCTAGGGCGGGTTAGAAATCGCAGTCTGTAAGGCTTGAAACCATCGATTTGCCATTTTTTGCTCTCCTGATTCGTTCGGATGCAAGCCGTCATAGGTATCCTGACTCACATTAAACCCACTGAACTGATCGACTAAAATGACCGGGCTAGTCTTAGAATTGAGCGATCGCGCTAGCACAAAAATCTGCTGATTAAATTGCTGTGTCAGTGCTTCTGCATTCTGAGAAGGGATCAATTGAGCCAGTAAAATCTTGAGATTCGGATTGCGTTTTCGCAGGGTTTGGATTACCGATCGTAATTCTGCGATCGTGCTATCAAAACTTTGTCCCCGCAGAATGTCATTGGTTCCTAAGTGAATCAACACGATGTCTAGCTTTGCTTGTTCTGTCCAGCGATCGAGTTGTGCTAAGACCTCATCTGCTTGCCATCCCCAATGCCCTTCATGGTCTTGATCAAAATCAGAATTGGGAGGATTGCCAAGGTAATGTGATCGAGTTGAGCCAACAAAATTGACATCATATCCCGCTTCTCGAAGTTTCAGCCAGAGCGGGCGACGGTAGCTATTGCGATAGCGATCAGCTTGGGTGATCGAATCTCCTAACGGCATGATTCGAGTTCCAGAGGGTGTGCCATCGACTTGAGGGGAAGGAGTGCAGCCAATCAGTAAGGAGAGCGCTGCACCCCAAATGAGCTTCTTCATGCAGGTTTTGATTTGAACAGATTGTTAAGCCGTCGCCAATTGGCACGAACGACTTTCCATTGTGCAATCATATGCAGAACAATGAACGCTAAGAAGGTATAAGATAGCCAAAAATGCGCGCTTCGACCTACGTCAACCATGGCTTGATTCTGCGGAAAAATGTCGGGTAGAACAATTCCAAAGAATTTTACATTGTTGGGTCGAAATGAATTGGAGAGCAGAAATCCAGCGATCGGAATTGCCCACATGAACAGGTATAGGCTCGTGTGTAATGCTACTGTTTTAATCCAAGCGGGTGAGAATTTTGGCGATCGCTTGGTGTATTTTTTCCACCAGACTCGCAATAGCAAGAAGATGCGCCAAGTCAATAATGCCATTGATAACACGCCGATCGATTTGTGAAAATCGTACAGTGAACCTCGAAAAGAGACGGCGCGATCGAGTTGTGACATGAATGTTCCAGTCACAAATAAAACAAGATACGCGCCGCTCATCCACCAATGCACGGACATCAACTGCTTAAAAGCATTGTTCAGCCTGGGTTTGAAGGATTGAACTAACGTCATAACGATTTCCCCAACGCCTAAAACTTTATTAAGTTTAAACGCTGAAGATTAAATTCGTGTTGCAAAAGTATAGAGAAGTTTATACATTTCTGCGAGTCCATTGACTTGACCGAATTTTTACCCAATCGAAAAAATCTACCCATGTTTAACGGTTGCGAACCTGTCCAAATTACTGTGAGAGCATTAATGGACTAGATGAAGCAACTGCAAGTTCTG
>JALOOO010000266.1 GCA_025454375.1 Leptolyngbya sp. Prado105
CTGACGAACTTGATGCAGCTTTACTTCGTGCAGGTCGGTTAGATTTACAAATTCAAGTTAACTTGCCAGATCAAGCGAGTCGGTTATCAATTCTGCACGTTCACAATGTCGATCGACCTCTAGCAGATGTTGATTTAGATGCGATCGCGGCTCAAACTGAAGGCTGGAACGGTGCAGATTTAGCACTTTTGAGCAATCAAGCCGCCCTGCAAGCGATTCGGCGCTATCGCGCTCAAGGCATGACTGAACCTAAAAATCTGGAGATTAATGGGGAAGATTTCTCGATCGCTTACGAAGTCTTGCTCAGTCAGCGGCGATAAAGTCAGCAGCGATGAAGTTAGCCTGCTGATTGGCTTATAACTCTCTTCGCTGCATGTTCTGTCTGGAGCTAATCCCCAATTAAATTGGTTCAGTTGCAATTACGTGAGTGATCCCCCAACCCATGATTTAGGAGTTTTTCTAGCTTGCCTACATCACTCTAGATTTCGGCGAGGAGGATATTAGAGATCTGTTCTTAGCGATCGCTAAATCCTAGCGCACCTGAATTTTCTAGAATAAATTCATAGAGTCCGTGAAAGTGCGGGAATAAAAACTCGCGAAACATAAAGATTCCGTGAATGCTCTAGATAGTCTTCAGTCTGAACTGTCTATCTTATCGATGGAAGCACACTGCTTTCACATTCAACCACTTTTAACCACGGAATTCCATCATGGCTGTTGAAAAAGTAAACTCCTCTTCGAGCTTGGCAGAAGTTGTGGATCGTATCCTCGACAAAGGTATCGTTGTTGATGCTTGGGTACGTGTTTCGCTCGTCGGTATCGAATTGTTAGCGATCGAAGCTCGTGTTGTGATCGCATCGGTTGAAACCTACTTGAAATATGCTGAAGCTGTTGGCTTGACCGCTCAAGCTGCTGTTCCTGCTGCATAGTTCCGCAAAACAGGGGAGAGTCAATTCTCTCCTGTTTTTATTTTTTAAACCGAAATACTTAAAGCAATGGCTTTCAAAGATTCCTGGCAACAGCAACGACAAGCAAGACTGCAACAAGTAGCGCAACGTCGTCAAGCCGTTTCGACGCTACTGCAAGCAACACATGAGCAACGTCAAACGAATGCGTCTCAACTCCGCAGCGATCTCAGTCTGTTTCGCGAAACGCTTGCTTACGATACAAGTCTTCGCCGTGACAATCTGCGTCAGTTTTGTGAAACGCTGCAAGATCAAACTCAAGAATTTTTGGCGATCGCACAAGCAGAACGCAGCCTGATGTCGCAACAACTTAGCCATGACTTGAGCGCGTTTCGATCGACTTTAGAAAAAACCGTAGAATCATTACGGCAAGAGATTCAAGCCGATTTACAGATTTTACAAATTTCAACTCAAGCGCAGTTAGATGAGTCGCATCAGCGCAGAGTTCAAAATCGGATATGCCTCGCGCGCGATCTGCAAATTTTTGTCGATGAACTTCGCCTGAGTGTCGTCACATTTCTCGCGGATGCTACTTTAGAGCGTCAAGAAAAAGCAGCACAAAACCAACGCGATCGCAAAGCTAAATTAGAAGAGCTATTTAATGAATTTGCCGAGTTTCGATCGCAGCTAAAACAGTACCGCTCTACGCTTTCTCAAACAGTTTGGGGAGAAGAGATTCAGCACTCTCAATCTGCTGAGCCGCGCGTGTCGAAATCTACGACTGAGCCTGTTGCTGCTGAGAAGCCACCCGCAGCCAAATCTGCTGTTAACCCTGTTGCTGCTGCCGAGTCACCTGCACCCAAGCCTGCTGCTAAACCTGTCATTGTCAAACCACGAGGTTTTAGAGTTGCCGCATCAACTGCAAGCAACCCTTCTCCTACAATGCCTGTCACTGCTGATCCAGCCTTGTCATCCGAGGAAAAAAGGATCTACGACTACATCGAAGATATGCAGAGCGTGCGATTAACCGAAATTGAATCAGCACTGGGTATGACTCGAATTCAAGCTGTAGAAGGACTGAGATCGCTGATTCAGCAAGGCAAGATCACTCAGAAAGATCGCGTGTATTTGATTAGTAAGTAAAGGATAAACCCCCGTGACGACTGTATTAAGAGCTAGCCCCCGTCGCTTTGTCAGTACGCCTGCTATCGATCGCATTACGATGCGGGCATTGCGCTATCTGCAATCTGGTTTTTCGGTGCATCTGCGAGGCTGTGCTGGGGTTGGTAAAACGACCTTAGCATTGCACCTGGCAGATTTACTGACTCGTCCAATCATGCTGATGTATGGCGATGACGACTCGAAAAGCTCAGACATGATCGGCGCACAATCAGGCTACACGCGCAAAAAAGTCGTCGATAACTTCATTCACAGCGTGATGAAAGTCGAAGATGAAATGAAGCATACCTGGGTGGATTCTCGCTTGACATTAGCTTGTCGAGAAGGATTCACACTCGTCTATGACGAATTCAATCGATCGCGTCCTGAAGTCAATAATGTCCTGCTCTCAGCATTAGAAGAGAAGCTACTGGTGCTTCCACCAACGAGCAATCAGACGGAATATATTCGCGTGAATCCGCATTTTCGGGCGATTCTGACCTCGAATCCAGAAGAATATTGCGGCGTGCATTCGACTCAAGACGCTTTGATGGATCGACTGGTAACAATCAATATGCCAGAACCAGATGAGCTAACTCAGCAAGAAATTCTGATTCAAAAAACAGAAACTGATCGAGCGAGTGCAGCATTTATTGTTCGGTTTGTGCGATCGTTTCGACAGAAAACAGGCTCGGAAAAAGCTTCTGGCTTACGATCGTGCTTAATGATTGCTAAAGTCTGCCAAGAACACAATATTGCCGTACTGCCTGATGATGCAGACTTTCGAGATATTTGCTCAGATGTCTTGCTCTCACGGATTGGCATTCCGATTGAGGATGCAACCAGGATTTTGTGGGAGCTTTTGAATGAACTAACTGGAGCGGCTAAAATTCCTGTGGTTTCAGTTAGTCAAGCCTCGATCGAAGAAACTCCTTTTATTGGACAAGTCGAAGAACTCTTACCCATAACAGAAGACGGAATCGAAGACGCTCCACTCAATGAACAAGTCGAAGCCCTCTTAAGTGATCTGCCAGAACTTGAAGAAGCGAGTACGATTGATGAGATTGCTGATGAGATTCCTCAAGAGCAACAAATTTATCAGTATTTACTGCGATCGGACGGTGTAGGACTCTCAGACCTTGAAATTGAATTCAGTCTTGCACGGACTGAACTGCTTGAATCAATCCGCGCTCTGACGATTCAAGGCTTGGTCATTCACCGCGATCGACGTTTCTTTGCCGTCGAACCTGCATTGGAGAGCGAATTGTGACAACCCCGACGAAGAGCATTCAGAGAGCAACAATGCCCACTGCAACCCAAGGGTCTACCTTGGCAGATGTATTGGAGCGTGTCTTAGACAAAGGGATTGTCATTGCTGGAGACATTTCTGTTTCTGTCGCGACGACTGAACTCTTGACGATTCGGATTCGATTGTTGATTTCTTCAGTCGATAAGGCGCGGGAGATGGGCATCAATTGGTGGGAGAACAATCCTCACTATAGTTCTCAGTCAAAAGAGCTATTAGAAGCAAATCGCGCACTCATGGCACGAGTCGAATCGCTAGAGACAGAGTTGAAAGCGCTGCGCCCTGCAAATCCAGAACCCAAGCCGAATCCATCTGATACCTTAAAATCATTGCTTCAAGATCTATGATCCGAGTTAAAACAGTAAAACAGATTGCGACTAGTCGGGTGATTCTGGGCAGTCGCGCTTTGCCGTCTTTGTCTCGATTGAGTACTGCTTCTCTCGATCGAGCCAGAGTCATTGCTGGCATCGGACAATTGCACTTTGATCAAGCTCGTCATTACTGGCTAAATCGATCAAGTCGCTGATTCTTCACCTTGCCATTTGCAACTTCAGCCTGCTAAATTCCCCACCAAAATGGGGACTCAGAGACTCAATCGTTTTATGTCTTCTCTCGCCCCTAAAGCTAAGCCTGATGCTGGTCTTGCACCTTTGCTTCTAACAGTTGTTGAACTGATTCGACAATTGATGGAGGCACAGGTGATTCGTCGGATGAATAGTGGCGATCTTAGTGATGATGATCTCGATCGAGCCGCAGATAGTCTTCGCCAACTCGAAGCGCAGGTAATTCGACTCTGTGATGTGTTTGAGATCGATCCGGCTGATTTGAACATTGATCTCGGAGAAGTCGGCACATTACTGCCAAAAAATAGCGGCTACTATCCGGGAGAACGATCGACAAGTCCGACAATTTTGGAATTGCTCGATCGCTTACTCAATACTGGAGTCGTTCTCGAAGGCAATGTCGATCTGGGTCTCGCTCAAATCGATCTGATTCACGCAAAACTTCAACTCGTTCTCACTGCAAAGCCCATTTAACCCCTGTTGAACCGATGAGTAATCTCTATCTTTATGGTATTTTTCCGGCTCCAGGTCCTCAAGATCTAGACCTTCAAGGCTTGGATCAAAAACCTGTGCAAACGCATAGTGTAGATGGATTTGTCTTCCTCTATTCTGAAGCAAAACAAGAGCGCTATTTAGCGAGTCGCCGGAATCTACTAGGGCATGAGAAGGTTTTAGAGCAAGCGATGCAAGCAGGGTATCGGACGCTGTTACCGCTTCAGTTTGGCTTGACGATCGAGACTTGGGAGACGGTTTCAGAACAACTGACTGCACCACATTCTCACCATTTGAAACATCTCTTTGAAAAGCTCAATGGAAAGCGCGAGGTCAGTATTAAACTCTTCTGGGACAGTGCAGAAGAACTCAAAACTTTGATGGCAGAGAATGCTGACCTGCGAGAGCAGCGCGATAGCTTAGAAGGAAAATCGCTCAGTATGGATGAAATTGTCCGAATTGGGCAAGCGATCGAGCAAGCGATGAGCGATCGCCGCGAAGAAATCATCACTGCATTTCAGACGACTTTGAATGCGATGGCAATCGAGACAGTCGAAAATGATGTCCTGACTGAAGCCATGATTTACAACGCAGCATACTTGATTCCCTGGGAGTCAGAGGCAGAATTTAGTCAAAGCGTTGAAATGCTCGATCGACAATTTGATGGACGTTTGAAAATTCGCTACAACGATTTCACAGCCCCCTACAACTTTGCTCAATTCGATCGAGATCACAACTAATGGAACCGACAAATTATGGTTTTACGACTTTTATTTGCGCCTGTGACCGGGCTGAGTTGGATTGCAGAACAGATTCAAGAGCGAGTCGATACAGAACTCGATCAGAGCGAAAATCTCAGCAAGCGACTGCTGGCACTACAACTCGCGTTTGACATGGGCGAGATCTCGGAAGAAGATTTTGAAGGGCAAGAAGAAGAATTATTACTGGCAATTCAGGCACTCGAAGACGAACAGGCAGAATCGCAGTAGCATAGAGCGAGTCGAGTTATTGATGCCTTATGCAAACTCAAGAGCCGATCGTCTATCAAGGACAGTTTGGAGAATTCAGTATTGATGATCACGATCGACAGAGCGTGATCCTTTATCGAAGCGGGTTAGCGATTGCAGCATTGAGTTTTGCGATCGCAACCGTTCTCGCATTCTCACAAAGGTATGTCTGGATTACGCCGCTTTACTTTGTGTTCTGGACGGCATTAGGAGTCAGTTTATTTACGATTCACATCTATTTGAAGCCGTTGCATTTGGCGCTTCAGGCATTTTGGGCAATCGGTGGAATCGCTTCGATCTCATTGCTGTTTCTCAGTTCTGACCCGTTAGCGTTGTATGTCTATCAGCATCCGATCGCGATTTTTGGGATTGGGTTTACCTTTGCTGCTTTGACTGGAATTTTTTTCAAAGAGGCATTTTGCTTCAATCGATTTGAAACCAAATTTCTCACTGCGATCGTGCCTTTATTACTGCTTGGGCATCTCAGTGGTTGGCTGCCGCTAGAGTGGGAGCAAGGGTTATTAGAAGCTTGGACAACGTTATTTACAATTTTTGCGATTCGGAAGCTCATTCAGCCGATTCCGCCAGATATTGGAGATAAGAGTGTGTTTGAATATCTGAAGCAAGCCCAATGAAATTGCGATTCGTTCAACGTCGAGAAACTTGGGTTCTTACGTTCTATGGCTGGTTGCTCGTTTTAACCTGTTCTGTGGTAATTTTGTTTGGATTTTGTGCGAATTTGCACCGCTTTTTTGCGATTAGCGAACCGATTCAAGCAGAAGCCTTGGTTGTCGAAGGATGGTTAGAAGATAAAACCGTCACGTCCGCGATCGCAGAATTTAATACCCGAAATTACAAAGTCCTGATCACGACAGGGATTGAATTACCCATTGGTTACTACCTATCGGGTTACAAAACATTTGCAGAGGTTTCTGCGGCAACTTTGAAACAGGCTGGCTTTAACCCAGGTCAATTAGTCGTTGTTCCAGCAAAAGATGCAAAACGCGATCGCACCTTTACCGCAGCTTTAGCACTGAAAGATTGGCTAGATCAATCTCCGATTCGATCGATCAATCTCTATAGTTCTGGAACGCACGCCCGCAGAAGTCGAATGCTCTATCAAAGAGCTTTAGGTCAGGCGTATCAGATTGGCGTGATTGCAGCCGATGATCCAGAGTATGAAACGCGCGATTGGTGGAAATCGAGTGCAGGAGTAAAAAAAGTTCTGATTGAACTCGTGTCGTATGTTTATACGATCGTCTTTAATCGGGAGTAGTACTCCATGCGAATGTCGTATCGCTGCCCTGCTTGAAGCGCGATCGTACCTCTACGCTCGGTTGCCGCTTGATCGACAAAGCTATCAATCACCTGCTGTCCATTGACGAAGAGGCGAACACCATCATCCGTATTGGTAAAGAAGGTGTAGGTTTCGTTGTAGAGCGG
>JALOOO010000267.1 GCA_025454375.1 Leptolyngbya sp. Prado105
CCCATTGAGACATTTCCTGGCAATTGTCCTTACTCGATCGACCAAATTCTAGAAGCCGATTTAGCCGGATTCTCATAACAAAAAGACACTGAAGCTCAAACAATGTCGAGCTTCAGAACCGCGATCGAACCGCGAACCAGCAGACAGGTTGCCTTGCTCACTGGGTTTAAATACGAAGACTATTTGAGGTTGGGCGGCAAGAGAACTCGATCGATCACGTGAATCACCCCATTACTCACTTTCACATCTTCCAAAATTACAGTTGCATTGTTGACCTTAATTTGTTTTTGGGGCACTTGAACATTGATTGGGTTACCTGCAACCGATTTCACTGTACCGGAGCTTAGGATCACGCTCCCGTTATGATTCTTGCCGCAGCACTCTGGGCACAGCACAATCTTCTCTGAAGTGTGCAATCGACCTATCCAATCTTCGCCAATTGCAGTCTCATAGCAAACACCCAGTACTCTCATACTGGGTGTCTAAATTCAATCTAAATTCTAATTTGCAACGCCAGCCGGAAATTTCACTTCATTCGGCGTTTCGTTATCCGATTCAACGCGCTTACCTTGGACAAACGATCGCAGCATCCAAGCCATTTCCTCATGTCCTTCCATGAGTCCAGTTAAGAAATCTGCTGTACCTTCGTCATGGAAATCTTCAGAACACTGATCAATGTGCTGGCGCAAGTTGCGAATAATCTGTTCGTGGTCGTCTACTAGGTTAATCACCATTTGAGAAGAAGGAGGTACTTCACCCGTATGCTCTTGGATCGAAGAGTATTGAATAAATCCTGCTGCGGTTCCAACCGGGTACTCACCCAATGCGCGAATCCGCTCAGCTGTTTGGTCGATCGATTCATTCAACACCGTGTATTGCTCTTCCCAAATTTGGTGCAGCGATCGAAACTCAGGTCCAGTCACATCCCAATGATATTTCTTCGTTTTGATCAATAGCAGATTCATGTCTGCCAAATCGCGATTCAACAGTTCGCAAACGCCTTGACGCTGTTCATCCGACAAACCAATATTTAACTTACGCATGGCAATCACTCTTTAATTTTCGGGTTTCCTTGACTAGTTCATCAAATTCCACCGAGAACAGCATCAGTCAAAGGAAAGAAGGACGAGGTTGAGAATCCCATCCTTAAGAGCGTTTTATTCTTGCTCAGCGCTAAAATCGATCTTGTCGTACAAATCCGCACGAATAAACTGGCAAGGGACAGCGTAAAGATTCCCAGCGATTTTATTGTGATTCGGAAGTCCACCTGTGATTAAAACAATCTCATCATCAATGTACTCATGACGTTCCTTGAAGTAAATTTCAAATTCCAGGTATTCTTCGGGGGTGTAATCACGTTTTGAAGTTTGCAGAATCATACGATCGACATTCCCTTCGAGAGTCATTTCATTATACGGGACTTACTTTCGCTCGATAGAGCAATCGCTCTCCTTGCCGATATCCTGCATATCGAACTCTTACCAACTCTCCAACTTCAACTGTGCCTCCCATCAATTGATGTTGCTGCGGATCATAGGGAATTTCAGAGCCGACGATTGCGCTTTGCTCAATTCCCCAATCTTGTAAAAGCTGCTCGATCGGACGAACTAACGGTAAAAGCTTCACCGCAGGGGCTTGCGGATTTTGCTGAGCCGCATAAGCAGCAGCAGACCATTGAATTAACCAGGGTTCTAAGGTTTGTAGACTCGATTGTTGGAATTCTTGACGTAAAGTTTCTCGCTGTTCGGATAGCTGTGATTTTAGTCGATCGTATTCTTTTTGCAATGATGGAATTAGCTCGAAGAGTGCTAGTAAATCTGCTAAGTTCAAATCTAGCTTTGATGCAAATTTTGTTAAAGTCTCAAGCTTTAATTGTTGCAGTTCGCCACGACGGAGTTTGAGAAGTTGCTTTTCAGAAATGCCAGTGAGATCGCGCAGTTCTTGCCATGTTTTGATGTGACGAGATCGCATGAGTTCTCGAATTTGCGGTGTATAGTCCATGACAGCAAAATACTAAACTGTCTCAACTTTATCAGGAGTGAGATGATTCACTGTGAAACTTATCAAAACGACCTACATTGGCTTACTCACAATTCGCTCCAGAATCCAACGCCGATGCTTGATCACAAAAAAAACGTACAAACTAATCAACCCAATCAAGCACAGATTCCCAAGCCCCGTATAGGTATTAATAATCTGAGCATCACTCCAGTGATGAACCTCACTCAATTGATTCATATCACCCCCAGCATCTCCGTCTCCCGCAAGCAATGAACCCCAGGGAATCGAAGCCGTCCCCTGCTTTACCGATCGCCAAAACGAAAAAATCGTCCAAAACGTATTTGCGCCTAGTAACATTGCTGGATATCGCCAAAAATCCCATCGAAAATAATCCGGAAGTCGAAAGTAAAATCCTGCAACCAGCAACGCACTCAAATAAAACTCTCCCCCAATCCCGCCAAAGGAAAGCCACATATCAAACAATCTTTCTGGAAGTAACCAAGTCATCCCAAACTGAATCACTGCGCAAACTCCAGCAATGATCATCGTCGATCGCTTCTGCTCACGATACCCAGCCCGAAAAAGTAACCCCAAAATGAACAATCCACCGAAGTAAACAAACCACGATCGCTCAGGAATCACAGTCGTCCAGCCAAACGGCAAAGGTAACGCTCGTCTGCCAGAAAACCAGGCAACCGTCGCATGACCAAACTCATGTACCCAAATTTGTAAGAAAATAAGTAACCGATTAAATCCGATCGAGTGAAATAAAACAGCGAAAGACATCGCGATCGGAAATGCTAAAAATAACACATAGCGATTCTTAAACGAATACAGATCAAGATCATCTTTCTCAATCACATTGAGATCAAACTGTTTTTTCCAAAGCACAGATTTCTGCGATCGCATTCCATAAATTACGATCGTGTTCACTTCTTTCGGCAGTTCGAGTTTGCTGACCTGCTGATAAATTTGATCCGCAAACTCAATCTGTAAATTTGTTTTGATATAAATTTGCAGCGTTTGCTCCTGCACTCGAACGTGAAACTGCTCTAGATTCGATCGTTGCAGACACTCTGTAATCGGATCGTTCGGGATTTCAACCGTTTGATAAGCTTGCTCTTTAATCTGGTGATAAGCCGTTTTCAGTGCAGCCTTTTCGTCCGCTGCATCTTGCCGAATCGCCTGCATCAATCTTGCCGAATAAGCTCCTTCGACCTCTTCCATTGATGCGCCTAACTCTAATCCTAGGATTTCATAACATTCAGAAATGTCCATAACGAGGCTTCTAGAACTTCACTGCTAGAATTCCCGATCATTTCACGCTTGCACCGAACAGCAACGCCACAAATGCCAAAGTGACGATCGCAAATCGAATTCCCCCTTTTTTCAACCGCTCCTTCAACGCTCCCGACTTCTCTCGCCGAATCAAACAGCTTAAAAAGAAACCCGCTAAACTCGCGATCGCAGGGCTAATCAAAAAATTGAAAATTGTACGATGAGAATTTAACTCATCCGAGTGATCCATAAAATAAGGCAGCGTTTGATTCAAGCCTTTTGATGTGAAAAAGATATCAAATACAGGCATTGGATTCAATCCCAACCCTACAGAATTCGTTAGCACTGCGGCTCCTAACAAAAAACTGAGGGTTGTGATTAGGGCAGTCATTGCAGGCACAATATCGCGCCGTGCAGGATTGAGAATCCACACAAGCATTGCTGCACTATAAATACAAAAAGGCAGCACCAAAAAAGTAACGCCTCCTCTTGTCGAATTAAAAAAATCGATCGCATTCAATCCGCTCCAGAAAAATAAACAAGCCGATAAAATCAGACAAGGAACGACGATCGCACTAAAAATGACTTGAGGTTTCTGCATGTTATTCACTCCTGAATCGTTCCTATCATCGCGATTTCAGCGAATAGAAGCAATCCGCACGATCGATTGTGTCCAAAATAAATGTTGCAAAAATTTCTTAATTCCCTCAGATAGTAGTAAGATTTGAAACCAACATTATAAGAATCGTACAGATTAACAAACCTGTTGGATTCAAATGACTGAGCGCTGAAAAATCAAGGGTGCGATCGAACAAACTTGACCTTCATCGACCAAGATGCGATGCTCTTTTGGATGTTCGATGAGTTTCACTGATCTGAGTCGTATACGGACTCTAGTAACCTGTCACGAGGGATTGTGAATGTTTTTTAGGTCTAGCCGAAAGTCCTCCTGGTCTAGCCGTTCTTTGTACCAAAAGAAAAAGGTAGTACCGAAGCGGTGGATCTTACTCTCCATTCCACTAGTTCTACTGGGACTGGAATTATTAACACGACTCGTTGTCAGTGCGACAGGCAAAGCCGCAGAACTTAATGCTTTTGAAGGCGAACCGCTGAATCTAACTGCCTACCGCTTGAAATTTTTAGATCCGAATGGAAAACCGTTCGACGGATTACCAGATCACGGTCAACTGGCAGCAAGGCGGAGTCCGATGATGGGATATCGTCTGGTCGGCAACCAGCAAAATTCAGTTTGGAAGATTAATGAGCAAGGCTTCCGATCCGATCAGCCGATTGGTGTTGAGAAACCGAAAGATGAGGTGCGCGTGTTCATCTTGGGCGGTTCTACTGCTTTTGGACAGCTTAGCGCCAACAATCAAAGCACGATCGCAGGTCAGCTTGAAACTCGTCTGAATCAACAGGTCACGGCTCAAAGAGCGACTCCAAATAAGTTTCGACCCGATACGCTACCTTATTTTGCAGATGAGCTAGAAAAAGCGCTAAAGCTTCCGCCGCGAATTCGAGAAGCCCGGTATCGTGTGGTCAATGCTGCGGTTCCAGGCTATGCGTCCGGTAATGAACTCGCGCAATTGGCATTTGAGGTTTTACCCTATCAACCGGATGCGATCGTGCTGCTCAATGGCTATGCCGATCTGTTAGTTCCGAGCATTCAAGAAGGGACAGATATCCCGGGTACAGATGCGATGTTAGGAAATGCGTCTCAGCATCTCATGGCAGGCTTAAGCAATAACATTGGGAACTTTTTTAATCAGTTCTATCTGATCAAAGGGTTTCAATATTGGATCTTGCGTCCACAAGCTGGCTTTCATCAGATGATTCCGCCTGCATTTGATGCTTCGGTGCAAAACAGTCTCACCTCAGATGCACAAGAGCTAGAACGACGCACCAATCGCTATCGTCAAAATCTCCAACAAATCGCACGTCTAACCTCTGCGTCTAAAATTCCGCTATTTGTTGCACTTCAGCCTGAAGTTTCGATTCGTCGCTCAAAACCCGCAGGGCGAGAAAAAGAGATTTTAGAACAGTTAGGCTCGAACTATCCAGAACAGATCAAGTCAGGCTATACCAAGCTCCAAACCTCGATCGAGCAAGTCAAGAAAAGTTCGCCTCAACTTGCAACCTTGAATTTAGCAGAAACCGTGAATGGGACTCAAACCGCAGTGTTTCAGGATGCAATTCACCTAAGCGATGATGCAAATCGTGCGATCGCGAATCGCCTCTTTGACACTCTGACTCCCAGACTGCATGTCCAGCCCAAGCCCTATGCAGGTGGTGAAGTTCCTCCGACCTAATCAAATTCTCTGAGATCAGTCTAGAACGAAACATAAGTTCTATGGTTGGAGAGTGTTCGATGACGATTGCTCATCCGCAGAGTTTGCTATTGACTAGCTCAATTCGTCCTGTTCTCGATCGACTTCACCCGGATGGACAGTATGCCATTGGTCAAGACTGCGGCATCTATTGGCGGTTAACAGATCCACCCGAAAAAGGTGCGGAAGCGCCTGATTGGTTTTATGTCCCCAATGTGCCCCCATTGCTCAATGCTCAAGTGCGACGATCGTATGTATTGTGGAAAGAGATTGTTGCCCCATTAATTGCGATCGAGTTTGTCTCAGGTGATGGGGCTGAAGAACGAGATTCCACGTCACCCTTTACAAGCGATGACTCCAAGGCAGGGAAGTTTTGGGTGTATGAGTAAGCGATTCGGATTCCGTTTTATGCCATTTACGAAGTCCAGAAAGCGACTGTAGAAGTTTACGAACTCATGGGCAATCGCTATCAGCCTGTCGCTCCAAATCAGCGAGGGCATTACGAAATTAGCTCAATGGGTGTAGAACTTGGGATTTGGCAGGGGCAACAGTACAATCAGACGCTCCCCTGGTTGCGCTGGTGGGACGCTCAAGGGAATTTGTTGCTGAGTGCGGAAGAGCGAGAGGAGCAAGAGAAACAACGAGCAGAGCAAGAGAAACAACGAGCAGATCGGCTTGCGGCTCAATTACGATCGTTGGGAATTGAGCCAGAAGACGCAATAGGTGAGTGACGTTAGACTTCTTGCAGATTAGGTTCATCTCGTTGGCTGCATTCACCCACCCGCGCGTCAACGGCGGGCTAGCAGGACAACCCTGCTAAACCAGGCTGATGCTCTCAGTCCAGTTGAAGTGGACTTGATCGAATAGCCTGCCCTTGAGGTGCGGGCGGACAGCAACGAGAGCGCAATGAATTTTAAGGTTTATGTCTAAATGCGACCAGTTTGATTTGTCGATCGTGCTTTTGTTTGGCGTTTCAATCCCTGAAAGGGTTTATGTCTAAATGCGACATTGCTGCGATTATTGGGTTGAAAAATTCCAAGAGGTTTCAATCCCTGAAAGGGTTTATGTCTAAATGCGACTCAATAACAGCAAGTCTTTTGGGCACTATAGGCATGTTTCAATCCCTGAAAGGGTTTATGTCTAAATGCGACCTCCTTTCCTCTTCAGTTTTGCTGCCATGAAGGAAGCGTTTCAATCCCTGAAAGGGTTTATGTCTAAATGCGACTAGCTTCGATTCTCGGATTGCGGTGCGGTGA
>JALOOO010000056.1 GCA_025454375.1 Leptolyngbya sp. Prado105
TTCCCAACTGGAAGCTTCAATCTAGTAACAGGCTTTATGCGACTCAAAAGACCTTTGAGAGTGGAAGACAGTACCAATATCAACAGGGAAAAAGTACGATCGACATTGAAATTCGCCATCTCGTGAATACTGAGGGCAATATCAAAGATTATCTCCAAGTTTATCGATCAATGACTTTGCAACAGCCTCCAGATATTCGCCAGAAAGATGGCTTTTATGGCATCTTTACCCATCAAGATCGAACCTATCTTAGTGCCTGTGTAAATTCCAGAGGAGGAAGTACCTTTTCTGGCACTCAGTTCGCTCGAAATCGGAACTTACAAGACATCCGACCCGATCGCATTGTGCCCTGGCTTCTTGGGGCTGAAAGTTTACGAGATCAGCGCTGTTTATGGGTAGAATTATCTGTTGCGAACCGCGATCGAGAACACTTAGAAAATGTCTGGTTTCAACTCTATCCCACCTTGCGAAATCGCTTCGGACAGTAAATCCTGGTTACACACCTTAGCAACCTGTGACAGCACTAATACTTGGGCATTAGAGCATCTGACTCAGCTTAAGCATGGCGATGTCGTTTTCACACGCAATCAAACCGCAGGACGGGGACAGTTCGATCGCGTATGGCACTCTCAGTGTGGAACATTGACTGCAAGTTTTATACTAGACTTCTCGATCGCACAACTGCCTGGTTTTAGTCTCATCGCAGGTCTGGCAGTTATTCAAGCGATCGAAACATTGTTGCCTGTTAAGCTGCAACTCAAATGGACAAATGATGTTTTTGCGGAGGAGCGAAAGCTTGCTGGAATTCTGTGCGAGTCACGAATTCAAGGCGATCAAGTCCGGATGGTTGTCGGGATTGGAATCAATCGTGCAGGCGTTCCAGACTCGCTCACTCGTGCGATTAGCCTCAGTCAGATCTCAGCAAGTGTTCTAGATGAGCAAGTGCTACTCACTCAGTTACGCGACCGTTTGTTGCAGTTGTGCCAGCAGTCTCTAGTAGACTTACTTCCAGAAATCCGAAGCAGAGATTTTTTATATCAGAAGAAGATTACGTTGGAAGTCGCTAACGAACTGCTGACCGGGGAAGGCGCGGGAATGGATGCAGAAGGACAACTTTTAATTCAATCATCAGAAGGAATCCGAGCTTTTCGATCGGGGCGAGTCGTGAAAATTTATGAGCTTAAGGGGGAAAACTATAGATAAAATTTCCCATTCCACAATTGTGCTGAGAATTGTTCAGACCGACGAACGCGAAAATGCAGATCCATTGCATCGAATACACCATGCCAAATGGCAGGGGCAAGTGCAAGAAGTGCGATCGTGCTAATGATTGCAATATCAGCAAAACGAGTGATTTGCGGCATAGGTTAAAAGGGGTAACTTGAAAAAATCCTCCCCACATTAATTATCGAATAACAGATTAATCTCCTGCTTAAGGTGTAGGACGACACATTTTTAGCTGGTTAAAATGGGGGATCAAGCAAGCTAAGGATTGCTTAATTGTTGTGATATGGAGGTTGAACGATGACTTTGACATTTAAGCGGGCTATCACTCCTGGAGTTCTTGCCGCCAGTCTAGTCAGTGCAACTCTGCTACCGATGAAACCTGCTGTAGCTGATCAAAATATCTGGCGAGATATTGGGATTGGTGCGGCGGTTGGAGTTGGGTCTAGTATTGTTACAGGACATAAAGTGGTTCCGAATATTGTGAATGGAGCCGCAGCGGGAGCCGCTGTGAATCAATCGCGGGATTTGACCACGAAGAAGGGGCAGCGTCCTGACTTTCTTCGAGATGCCGCTGTGGGTGCAGGAACGGGTGCAGCAGTTGGCTCAGTGACGAATCGTCGTCATGCGATCCGGAATACTGCAAATGGTGCGGCAGTGGGAGCCGTGATTAATGTGCTAACTCCAAAGCCCCGCAAGTAGAATTGTGACTCGAAAGTAGCGAATTGCTTCGAGCATTCATTTGTTCAATTGCAACGATCGGTTTCGCCGAAATGCCCCTGAGTTTACAGCATCAACTTGGGGGCATTTTTAGAGCTTGACAACCTTATTTTTACTAAGCCTTAACCTCTAAAGGGTAGATTTCTTGTTAAGACTGATGCGAGTCATTACTGGAGTTCTACCGATGAAACGCCGGAATTTACTGATTTTTATGGGTGCGGCGGCGGGGACAGCGGCGGCTGCAAGTCTGGCAAAGAACAATCAGAAGTTCTCCATGCCATTTCAGCCCTCAAAGACAACTGGAAATCTGGCAAATCTTAGCTTTAAGCCGATTCAAAGCCCAATGTCGCTTTTGACAGATGTGATGCCTTCACACGCGAGCGTGACCGCGTCAGAAAAGCAAATTACGACACTTACTCAATACGAAATTAAAGACGATCTCGTCATTCCTGAAGGCTTTGTCTACGATGTGATTGGAGCTTGGGGAGACAAAATCGGAGACTCGCGGTTTGGGTACAACAATGACTACCTTTCATTTGTTGAAACGGCTCTAAATGAGGGCTATCTGACGATTAATTTTGAATACATTAGCGCAATTCCCTGGTTGCAGAGCTACTCGAAAGTTCTAGGTAAAAAGCTTCCGGTAGACGCTGCCGAGAAAGAACTGAAAAAAAGTAACGGCAAGGGATTGAATGCGTTTGCCCTAGCTGAGAAGAATCCGCTCAAAGCTCAAATCAAAACCATCTGCAAAGAGGCATTGATCGATCAGGGAATGGGTGTGATTTCGATTCGGAAAAATGCAGAGGGTAAATGGGAGCGCACTTTTTCTGATCGCGATCGACGAATTACAGGGATTTCTGGCTTAGAAGATGGGCGCTATCTCACCTGTACTGGAGCCGCGAAAGCAGTATTTGAGAAGAAATCGGGCAAAGGCTACTTGGATAAATTGGGCGATCGCATCATTGGAACCTTTGCAAACTGCGCGGGAGGGACAACGCCTTGGGGAACGGTGCTAAGTGCAGAAGAGAACATTCAAACGCAAGTGCCTGATCCCGTTCATGCCGATGGCACTTCTTTTGCGCCCGATCGAGTGACATTTAGAATCGATGACGAAGAAGTGTCCGGGCAGGGCAATGTCTTTGGTTTAGCTGGGAACAAGTACGGCTGGATTGTAGAAGTCGATCCGGCGAATCCAAAAGACTTTGGCACAAAACATACTTGGCTCGGTCGCTATCGGCACGAAGCAGTTGGAGTCAGAGTCGAAGCGGGTAAGCCTTTAGCGTTTTATTCAGGCTGCGATCGACGCGGCGGGCATCTGTATAAATTTGTCAGTCGCGATCGAGTGAACGATCCAAAAGATAAAGCAAATTCTCAGTTACTCGCGGATGGAATGCTCTATGCAGCAAAGCTTAATGCAGATGGAACGGGCAGTTGGATTGCACTCAAGCCAGATACACCTGTGAATCCTGACGATCCCAGTACGATCGTCGGCGGCATGATCAACCTTCCCAGTCGTCCAAATGGCGGGTTTGCACCCTTTCGCAAAGAAGCAGACATCGACAAATATAAGCAGAAATTCAGAACTCTGGGTGAGCTTTACGAAGGCAATCCAACAGAAAAGCAAGGTGCAATTTTGATCGATGCTCACTATGCTGCGAATGCTTGCGGTGCGACCTGTACTGCTCGTCCTGAAGATACTGAAATCGCACCCGATGGCTCGCTCTACATTGCGTTTACTTCTGGATCGCCCGATAGTCGAGATGGAGGCCCAGATAAGCGAGTCTTCAAGGGTCCGAATGGTGAAGCTCCTTACGAATATGGCTTTGTCATGCACCTGATTGAAACAGGGAACGATCCGGCTGCGATGACGTTTCAGTGGAAAATGCTCGCGCTCGGAGGTGAACCAACAGCGGGCGGTGCAGGCTTCTCGAATCCAGATAACTTGCTGATCGATCCCGATGGACATGTCTGGATTGTGACGGATATGTCGTCTGACAAGCTGAATAAAGCGGTTCCAACTCGTATCGGGAAGAATGGAGTGCCGACCAGCCAATCCAATCTACGCGGACTGTTTGGTAACAATAGTCTCTGGTTTGTGCCGACTTCAGGACCGAATGCGGGTGAGGCGTATCTGTTTGCGATGGCTCCGATGGAAGCTGAGTTAACGGGGCCTTTTTTGAGTCGCGATCGACAGTCTCTCTTCCTCGCGGTTCAGCATCCGGGTGAGTTCAAAGGAATTCGCCAAGGCATGAAATCTGAAACTCGAAAATTTGCGATGAAGACCCCCGACGGTAAGGATTTTATGCAAACGCGGCAGGTTCCGATCGGGTCTAATTTTCCTGCGAATCAAGCCGATGCCCCGCCTCGCCCCTGTGTGGTCGTGGTGTCGAGGCAGGATCGCAATGTAATTGCTGGATATGTTGAGAGTTCAGTGATCGGGTAAATCATCAAACCTTAAAAAATCTAAATTAATTAAAATGAGATTCATTCTCAATGTATGATGAAACTCGTCTTTTCATCGGATTTTTATGAAAAGGATGTTTAATCGATCGACGATCGCTAAATTCTGCGCTGCCTCTCTGCTCATTTCTGGCACGTTAGCCAGTTGCACCCAGGCTGTGCCGCCTCAAGCCACTGAGACCGCTCAGCCATCTCCGGCTGCGAATACCGAAAAGAAACTGCGCGTTGTTGCCACATTTCTCCCGGTCTACCTCTTTACGAAAGCCGTTGCCGGGGATGTGGCGCAAGTTGAGATTTTGATCAAGCCGGGAACGGAAGTGCATGAGTATCAATCTACGCCTGCTGATGTCAAAGCCTTGAGCGAAACGGATGTCGTCGTCAAGAACGGCTTAGGCATGGAAGAATTTCTAGACAACACGATCAAGAGCGCTCAGAATTCTAAACTGAAAGTGATTGATGCTAGCAAAGGCATTACTCCAATCGGTGAAACCTCTCAAGTCGTCAAAACAGGCAAAGAATCTGGAGATGCTCACAGCCACAGCGACGGAAATCCCCATGTCTGGCTCGATCCGGTGCTAGCAAAACAGCAAGTCGAAACGATCCGAGACGGCTTGATCGCAGCAGATCCAGAAAATAAAGTAAAATATGAAGCCAATGCCGCTGCTTATCTGCAACAATTAACAGCGCTCAATACTGAATTTGAACAGGCATTAAACCCTTTTCAAGACCGGACTTTTATCACCTTTCACGATGCGTTCCCCTACCTGGCAAAACGCTATGATCTCAAACAAGTTGCAGTGGTTGAAATTCCTGAAGATCAACTCTCTCCAACCGATGTGAAAGAAACGATCGATGCGGTCAAACAATTTCAGGCGAAAGCATTGTTTAGTGAACCTGGGGTCGATAACAAATTATTAAACAGCCTCTCTAATGATCTAAAAGTAACGTTACGCCCCTTAGATTCCCTAGAAGCGGGAGAGACTGATCCTCAGCACTATCTCACCGCCATGCGATCGAATTTGCAAACTCTCAAAGCAGCGTTCAAGTGACCGATTCAATCTTAAAAGTAGAAGGACTAACCGTTCAACGAGGGCGGTATACAGCGCTTGAGAATGTTTCGTTTGACATTCCAGCAGGCAGTCTGAGTGCAATTGTTGGTCCCAATGGTTCTGGCAAAAGTACTTTAGTGCAAGCCGTACTAGATTTACTGCCAAAATCTGCGGGCACGATCGAGATCTTGGGTCGTCCAATTCGACGATTGGGAGATCTGAGATCGCAAATTGGCTACATGCCTCAAAATTTTATCTTCGATCGCGGATTCCCGATTTCGGTCGAAGAATTGGTGGCTTTGGGATGGACAGGCAAGGCGCAAAAACGTGCCGCAGTTCTCACGGCTTTGCGCCGAGTGAATGCGCTGCATCTGCGCCATCAAGCGATCGGAACCTTAAGCGGGGGAGAGTTGAAGCGGGTGCTACTCGCTTACTGTTTAGTGATTCCTCGGAAGCTGCTGATTTTGGATGAAGCCTTTGCCGAAGTCGATGTCCAAGGTGAGGCGGAGTTTTATGAACTCTTAAATGAGCTTCAGCAAGAGGAGCGTTGGACAGTGCTGCAAGTTTCTCATGATCTAGACATGGTGAATCGTCACTGCGATTATGTTCTATGTCTCAACCGATCGCTGATTTGCACGGGCAAGCCAGAGATCGCTCTGTCCCGCGATAATTTGCTGCAAACTTATGGATCTTCCTTTAGCCGTTACCGACATCAGCACTAATTTGATCAACTTGGTGCAATATCCCTTTATGCAGCGCGCGATGATTGCGGGGGTGCTAATGGGACTGCTCTGCGGTTTTTTAGGGAGTTTCGTCGCCCTCAGGCAGTTGTCTTTCTTTTCTCATGCGGTCGGACATGCAGCACTCGTCGGAATTGCGATCGGGATTTTACTTCAGATTGAACCGACCTGGACATTGCTACCGTTTACGTTGTTTTTCGGTGTTGCAGTTCTTTACTTGATTGATCAGACGGATCTCTGGAGCGATAGTATATTAAATATTGTGCTATCGGGTGCGCTTGCAATTGGCGTGATTCTTACAACCTTTATTCAAGGCTATCGTGGGAATCTGATGGGGGTGCTATTTGGTGATATTTTGGCAGTGAATTGGACAGATATTGCACTGACGGGATTGCTACTTGTCGTCAGCGTCTCAGTGCTACTAGCAACCTTAAAACAGCAAATTCTTTTGACGTTAAATCAGGCAGTGGCAAAGGTACAAGGCGTATCTGTACAGTTTCATCGCTACTTGTTTGTGGTGCTATTGTCGTTGACGGTTGCCGTTGCGATTAAGGCGATTGGGATTTTACTAGTAAATGCGTTTCTGGTGATTCCAGCGGCGATCGCGAAATTGCTCAGCCATCAATTTAAGCCTTACTTGATCTTATCGGTTGTGATCGGGGGGGTGAGTAGCATTGTTGGAATGCTCGTATCGGGTGCGTTTAATTTTCCCTCAGGTCCAAGTATTGTGCTGGTACAGTTTTGCTTATTTATTGCGGTCTTTCTTGCCACGAAGCTATTTGGAATTTTGCAACTTTCAGGCAAATCCACCTAGAAAATCGGGTGCAGCTTTTGGGTATACCGAGAACGACGCGATCGTTTCATTTGCCCCATGAACATCCTCATGCTTTCGACGACGTTCCCCTATCCTCCCACGAAAGGCGGCACGCAAGTCCGAACGTTTCATTTGCTGAAATATCTTCATCAGTTTCATTCTGTCACCCTCCTAACGCAACGCAGTGCAGAAGTCAGCGATGCGGAAATTACAGCGTTGCGAGAACAGGTTAGCGAATTAGTAGTATTCGAGAAAGAACCCGATCGCTCCAACAAATTTCAGCGGTTCGCTAATTTTCTCCTCGAAGGCACTCCGCCGAGTGTGCGATCGAACTATTCGCCTGCGATGCAAGCTTGGGTGGATCAACACCATGAAAAGTTCGAGGTCATCACTTGTGAACACAGTGTGAATGAGATTTATATCCGTCCCGAATTTCGAGACAAAGCGGTTGTGAATGTGCATAGTTCGGTCTATGGATCTTGTCTGAATCAATTGCAGACCCGAACTTCAGAATATACCGTGCGCGATCGCATCAATCTTCCCTTGCTCAAGCGCTACGAGAAACGATTTTGTCGTAAATTTTCCAACATCGTCGTAACTACAGAAGACGATCGCGCTCAACTTCGCAATTTCAATCTAGCCAGTAAAATTAGCATCATTCCAAACGGAGTGGATTTTACTGAATTCCCTTATCGTACAGGCGATCCAGGCGGGCATCACCTAGTCTTTATTGGTGCGATGGATAACTTAGCAAATATTGATGCCGCGAAGTTTCTAACGCTAGAAATTTTACCAGCAGTGCAAGCAAAATATCCAGATACAACCCTGTCACTCGTCGGGGCACGTCCGACCCCAGAAATTTTACAGCTTCAAACTCATGCAACGGTTACGGGGCGAGTCGAGTCGATCGCAGAACATTTACATCATGCAACCGTCTGTGTGATCCCAATGCGAACCGGATACGGAATCAAAAATAAAACATTAGAAGCAATGGCAGCAGGAACCCCGATCGTATCGAGCGATCGAGGGCTAGAAGGATTGCAATTTAACGCTCCAATCCGAGCATTACGCGCCAATACTGTGCCGGAATATGTTGCCGCAATTTCACGGTTGTTTGATGATGCGGAGTTACGATTGAAACTTTCAGAAAATGCCCGATCGCTCATTGAAACCCAATACACCTGGGAACGAGCCGGACAGCAATATTTACAAGTTTTAGAAAGAAAATAGTCCGAAAGTTTAAAGACGCATATACCATTCAAATAAGGGCAGTTTTTCCAGCTTGCAGTTCTAAAAAAACATGAAAAAAATCGGGGCAGTTCCTTGGAAATCGATTGGCTCATTTTTCGCGATCGCGAGTGCCGCAGGATTAGTTGTGACTAGCACTTGGCTGAGTGCAGAGTTCATTGTCGATCCGCGATCGGTCGCGTGGATGAATCGCTATCTGCCGAACAATGCAAAGATTCCGCTCAGCACCTGGGATGATCCGAAAACGCTCAAAGAAATTCAAGCGGATCTCAGAAAATCGGGCTTATATGCTGCTGACCCGATTCGAGTCGAGACTGCTCAGAAAGGCAAGCCGACACAAACCGATCTGCTCATTGCGATCTTTCAACCTGGGAAAGAAGGCGGCGACGATCGCTTAACTGAACTGCGAGCTTATCGTCTGGTCAAGAATCCCACCGCTCGCAAGCAAGAAGCCCTGCAATTTGTCAATCACATCGAAGTGCGGGAGATGCGAGAGGATTTTGTCACCGAGCCATTGGTACGATCGAGAGCGATGAATCCTAGCTCCGATCGTGAAGTTCCTTTCACGAAAGTAGAACGCTTTGAAGACCGCGCTCCCCGCAATGGCATCTGGCTCAACCTCAATGGCAACCTGCAACAGGGAGATCACCGCATTGCTTACGGTCAGGTGGTCTACTACAGCCCCGTGACGACCGCAATGAGCGTGATGCTGTCCTGGACAAGTCCAGATGGCGAGATGCCGAGTTGGCAAGCAGTCCCGAAAGGGCGACCTGCGGAATTTTTGGTCAATCAAACGGTCGGGTTAGAGCCAGATTTTCAAGTCTATCAACTGCGATCGGTCAAACGCAAAAATATTCCATTTCAACTGCAACCGATTTTACTAAGCAAAGCTGCGATCAATCGAGGAGCCTTCACCGATGCGCTGTTTTTAGCTCGAAGTGGGCTATGGTCAACCGCATTGGAATATCTGCAAACGGTCAAACGTCAAGCAGGCTCAGATTGGACTCCAATGGCTCAAGCTCAGATGGACTTGATTGCTCGTCATGCCAAAATTACTAAAACTCAAGCCGAGCAACCCTGGGCGAGTACTAGCCAGCAAGTGTTAGCAAATCTACTAGACGGAAGATGGGCAAGAGCGGCTCAAACGGTCGAAAAAACAACATTCGATCATCCAGAAGTCATCGATGTGGTCAGATACGATCCGGGACGGATTCAACGTCGAATTAATGCTGCGCTTCAGTTTAATCCAGATCGTTCAGATGTGCAGATGTGGGCAGCTTTGCGGATGGCAACGCAATATACTAAACCTCAAGCGATCGCTTGGCTAAAAAGTCAACCGCTCGATTCTAATACCCGGCGCACCCAAACGCTCAAAATGCTAGATCAACTCGACTCGATGACTTCTAGCAGTGCGACCCCGACCGAAGAACAGGTAAAAATTTCTCAAAACAAGAAAAATTAAATGAGAACATTCTCAAAATTTGACAGGCTGTAAAAGGTCTATAGCCCGTTCTTTTGGTAAAGAAAAGCTTAAGCCTTACTATAGCAAACTCTATTTATTGATAATAAGACCTATTATCAGAAAGTTATTGATTTGGTGTGAAGTTTAGCGACTTATGACAAAACTTTCATTTATTCACTCCCTTGTCTTTGCTGCAAGTTTCGGAATTGCGACGAGTGCAACGGCTGCTGAGATTCCAGAACTGACTCGTCAAGAGCCTTTAGATCAAGTCGATCAAGTGACTTCTGTCTCTCAGCTTTCCGATGTTCGTCCGACCGACTGGGCATTTCAGGCACTTCAATCTTTAGTTGAGCGGTATGGCTGTATTGCAGGCTATCCTGACCGGACTTATCGCGGCAATCGGGCGTTGACTCGCTATGAGTTTGCAGCAGGCTTGAATGCTTGTCTCGATCGTGTCAACGAACTGATCGCGGCGGCTACGGCTGATCTGGTTAAAAAAGAAGACCTAGCAACCTTGCAAAAGCTGCAAGAACAATTTGCCGCAGAGCTTGCAACCTTGCGCGGACGAGTCGATTCGCTCGAAGCAAGGACTTCTACATTAGAAAAACAGCAATTTTCGACCACGACAAAGCTGAATGCAGAAGTTGTCCTTGGGATTACTGGAGCGGCAGCAGGGCGCGATTTTATTCGGCGAGAATTCGATCCGGTAACAGGGACGAGTAGCGAAGTGGTCGATCGTGTTTCTCGCAATACGATCGTCGGCAATCGAATTCGGCTTAACTTTGATACAAGCTTTACGGGCAGAGACAATCTGCGAGTGCGATTACAAGCGGCGAATCTTGCTGCCTTGCCTGCTAGCGTCAATGGCGATACGCTCACGAATGAAGGGGCGCTGCGATTTGCAGGCGGCGAGAATAACGAGCTTGGAATTGATGCTTTAGGCTATATGTTCCCAATTGGGGAGAATACAACGGCTGTCATTAATGCAAATGCAGGTGCGATCGATGATTACACCGATACAGTCAATCCTTATTTTGATGGAGACGGCGGCTCCGGTGCGCTCTCTCACTTTGCAACTCGTAACTCAATCTACTATCTCGGCAACGGAACGGCTGGAACAGGAGTTGGAGTTCGTCATAAGTTCGGGGAAGCTTTAGAGCTTAGCTTGGGCTATCTTGCAGGTGAGCCAAGTTCTCCTGCGGCTGGAAATGGCTTATTCAATGGTTCCTACGGCGCACTGGCACAGTTAACGTTTCGTCCGAATCAGCGCTTGGGTATTGGGTTAACTTACATTCATGCGTACAATGTCGATTTTGCTGGAAACGGTGCGGTTGGCAGTACTCGTGCAAATTTTCGATCGCTAGCTGAGAGTGGCTTCCTTGCCAATGAAGTTCCGACTTCTGCGAATGCTTACGGGATCTCAGCATCTTTCCAGATTACACCTCAGATTGTTCTCAATGGGTCTGTCGGCTATACAAATGCTCAATCTTTGCAACCGGGAAATCGAGGCAATCTCGACATCTGGAACTGGTCGGCAGGTTTAGCATTTCCAGATTTTCTCAAGAAGGGAAGTGTGGCAGGCGTGATTGTGGGGATGGAGCCGAGAGTGTCAAGGAGTAGCGGCACACTTGGGCAAGCGATCGGACGCGATCGCGATACTTCTCTACACATTGAAGGCTTCTATCAGTACCAACTCACCGATAACATTGCGATCACGCCCGGAATCATTTGGTTAACGGCTCCAAATCATGACGATCGTAATGATGACATTGTGATTGGAACGATTAGAACGACTTTCACATTTTAGAAATGTTTAGTCAATTGATGTAAATGCGATCGTTGGAAGGTACTCCCGCTTTCCAGACTCAACTTGTACATCCGAGTCCTCTGTAGCAATCCTAGATGAGTTATGGAAGTGGGGAGTAGGGAAGATAAGAAATAACTCCCTACTCCCTACTCTGTGAATTAATTAGACTCTGCATCTCAATATTTGCCGAAAGTGAGCGAAAATCGGAGAGGCTTTCAATAAGGCAATCCTCCCATGGCTTATCGCTTACTCTTTGTCTGTTTAGGAAATATCTGTCGATCGCCGTCTGCCGAAAACATCATGAACCATCTAATTCGCCAAGCAGGATTAGAGTGCGAGATCACGTGTGATTCGGCAGGGACATCCAGTTATCATATCGGCAGCCCACCCGATCGCCGGATGAATGCGGCAGCAAAACTCAGAGGCATCGAACTTGTCGGCAGCGCTCGGCAATTTGAACGAGCCGACTTTGAGGAATTCGATCTGATTCTGGCAATGGATCACGATAACTTTGAAGCGATTCAATCGATCGATCCGGCTGGCACTTATCAAGACAAAGTTCGACTCATGTGCGACTTTTGCACCGAGCATTCCTTAAGAGAAGTGCCCGATCCGTATTATGGCGGCACAGAAGGATTTAACTTTGTCATTGACCTGTTACTCGATGCCTGTCAAGGATTGTTAGAGTTTGTCATCAAAGCACAAAACTTAACTCCGGTTGGTAAAGCTCGATCGTGATAGACTAAGAAGATTCAACACAATTCCGACCGAAATACCGGGAATAAATGCTTACGGCAACTTGATTCACTTCAAGTGCCGAATTGTCGTCTTTAGTCGATCCACCAATTGTAATGGTCATTTCTTCTACACCCCCCACCGTCCGCAAACCCTCCAAAGTCGAAGGCATCAAAGAGCGCAGCAACTTCTTGCGCGAACCCGTCGCCTCAGAATTGATGCTGGATACGAATGCCTTTTCTGAAGACGGGATTCAACTGCTGAAATTTCACGGATCTTATCAGCAAGACAATCGTGATAATCGCGTCAGAGGACAAGAAAAAGATTACTCAATGATGCTGCGGACTCGTTCCCCCGGTGGGTTCGTGCCGCCTGAGTTGTACCTGACCATCGATCGCTTATCGGACGAGTACGGCAATCACACGATCCGCGTCACGACTCGCCAAGCTTTTCAGTTGCACGGCGTTTTGAAGCAGAATTTGAAAGCGACGATTAGCGCGATCGTCAAAAGTATGGGATCAACTCTCAGCGCTTGTGGGGATGTAAATCGCAACGTCATGTCTCCGCCTGTTCCTTACAAAAATCGCCCAGAGTATGAATATGCTCGAACCTATGCCAATAACATTGCGGACTTACTCACCCCACAATCAGGTGCATATTACGAAGTTTGGCTAGATGGGGAAAAGGCGATCACCGGAGAAGAAGATCCCGAAGTCATCGCAGCCCGAAAGCGAAATATCAACGGCTCGAATATTGCAGATTCACCTGAGCCAATTTACGGAACCTACTATCTACCGCGTAAGTTCAAAATTTCGGTCACCGTTCCCGGCGACAATTCCGTTGATTTGTTCTCACAAGACATTTCTCTAGTCGTTTTGACCAATGATCAAGGCGAGTTAGAAGGCTTCAATGTCTATGCAGGCGGTGGACTTGGAAGAACACACGGCAAAGAAGAAACCTTCCCTCGGGTTGCCGATCCGATCGGATATGTTGCCAAATCAGACGTTTACGATTTAGTCAAAGCGATCGTCGCAACTCAGCGTGATCATGGCGATCGTTCGGATCGTCGTCACTCTCGGATGAAATATCTCGTCGAAGAATGGGGCGTTGAGAAATTCCGCTCAAAAGTCGAAGAATATTTCGGCAAAGAGATCGAGCCGTTCAGACCCTTACCTGAATTTAAATTTCTTAACTACCTCGGTTGGCACGAGCAAGGCGACGGAAAGCTCTTCTACGGCATCTCGATTCAAAACGGTCGCATCAAAGATGAAGGGGGCTTCCGGCTCAAATCTGCTTTGAAAAAGATTGTGACAAAGTACAATCTGCCGATGTTACTCACCCCAAGTCAGAACGTGCTGCTGTACGACATCGAAAAGAGCGATCGTCAAAGAATCAATCGCCTCTTACGCGAACATGGGATTGAGCGTCCCGACAAAGTTGATCCCTTAGTTCGCGATGCAATGGCATGTCCAGCATTGCCGACCTGTGGACTGGCGACAACAGAATCTGAGCGAGTGAGTTTACCGATTTTGACTCGAATTCGGTTACTTCTCGACAAGGTTGGCTTGCCGAATGAATCCTTTATTGTGCGGATGACAGGCTGTCCAAATGGATGTGCCCGTCCGTACCTAGCAGAATTAGCATTTGTGGGAACAGGTCCGAATATGTATCAAGTTTGGCTCGGTGCAGCACCGAATCAAACCCGTCTGGCAAAAGTCTTCCTAGAGAAGATGAACCTGGATGACTTAGAAACTGTATTCGAGCCTGTGTTTACCTACTTCAAGAAAGAGCGCAAACCGGGCGAGAGCTTCGGGGATTTCTGCGATCGAGTCGGACTCGACGCGATTCACCAATTTACTGGAGTCTAAAGTAAACTGAAGGGGCGTAAATCACGCCCTTTTTTATTGCAGATCTAGTAAAAATTTTGCTACGAGTGATCAAGCGTTAGGAGTGCCTGAGATGTGGATTTACGCAAAAGGTAAATTGAAGATCAATCTTCTGATTCAAGAGAGCTATCAGGAATCTCCGATCAGTCCAACTTTTCTAAATATTGCTGTTGTTGATCTGATTCCACAGTGTGTAGAGCGTGCGAAGATTGTAGGCATGAGTCAATCGCTTGAAGAATTTGAGGAATCGATTGTAGGAGATTAAAGATTATGAGTGTTGTGATTTCTGATGAGATTCTTCAAGCAGCACAGATCTCTGAGCTAGAATTAAAGCGCGAAATTGCGATTCTGCTATTTCAGCAGAAAAAACTCAATTTAGGGAAAGCGCGTGAATTGGCGGGAGTTCCTTTACTCGAATTTCAGCAAGAATTAGCAAATCGAGGAATTACCGTTCATGATGACGTGGAAAGCTTTCAGGCAGAAATCGATGACTTAAAGGCTTGGGGTGATTTGTGACAATTGTTTGTGATACTTCTCCCATTACCAATCTGGCAGCAATCTCTCAACTTGAACTTTTACATGCGATTTATAGCGAAATTTTTATTCCTCAAGCTGTTTACGATGAACTTACGCAGGTTGGGTATTCTGTGCCGGGAATGGTAGAAGTTCAGACATTAGATTGGATCAAAGTGATGACGGTTCGCAACCTTACTCAAGTTGCAACGTTTCAGCAAAGTCTTGATGCGGGTGAAGCGGAAGCCATTACTCTAGCATTAGAGATTTCTGCGGAACGTTTGCTAATTGATGAAGCAACTGGACGAGCGATTGCGAAGGCAGCAGGATTAAAAATTGCAGGTGTTTTGGGTGTGTTGCTGATTGCTAAACACCGAGGTTTGATTCCTCGAGTTCAACCCATGATCGATTTACTGATTCAGCAAGCTGGGTTCCGAGTGAGTCCTGTGCTTTATCAAGCTGTTGTTACAGAGGCTCAAGAATAGGATTGCTCTGATGTTAAATTTACAGCGACTCGTTATTGCCGAATTTCAGATACACAATTTAATGGTCGAATTAACATCTGAACAACAGCACTATCTTCAGCGCGTTTTGAGATTGAAAAATGGCGATCGCTTTATTGCCTTAGACGGTAAAGGTCAAACCTGGTTAGCTATTCTGGGTTCCGATCAAGCGACATTGATCGAATCTGTTCAAGCCTCATCAGAGTTAACACTCTCAGTTACTTTACTACTCGCTTTACCCAAAAATGGCTTTGATGATGTAGTTCGGCAAGTGACCGAACTTGGAGTCAGTTGCATTGTTCCGATGATCAGCGATCGCACTTTACTCAAGCCAAGTCACAATAAGCTCGATCGCTGGCGAAAAATCGCTCAAGAAGCCGCAGAACAATGCGAACGCCAAATTGTCCCCACGATTTTAGAACCAATGCCATTTCAGCAAGCCTTAGCGCTAGAAGCAGAGTCAAAATATATTTGTGCAGAACGGAGTTCATCCCAGCATTTACTCAATTGCGAACTGAGCGAATCGGTGATTGTCGCAATCGGATGTGAGGGAGGCTGGACTCATCAGGAACTTGACATGGCGATCGCTCAAAACTATCAGCCTGTTACGCTAGGTAAGCGGATTCTCAGAGCCGTCACAGCCCCCATTACAGCCCTTTCCTTGATCGCTGGAATGATAGAAAGTCGCACCCTGAGCGAAGATTAGCAGGGCAGATTTTCGCAGGTTTCCAACTCTCGGAAGTCTCACAAGGATGATACAGTCTTGATGCAGTGCTAGCAATGACAGCGTTATGGAAGCGATCGCGAAAATCATCGACATTGGAGGCAAGAAATATACGATTACTTCAGACGATCAGTACTTAAAAAAGAAGCGATTTGAACCCAGCATGATCAAGCTATTTAGAGCAATTGCAGAGAATAGCGAAGTCATTCTAGATATTGGAGCAAATATTGGATGTACAGCCTTACTCTTTGGAGAACTAGCTCAACGAGTTTATGCGTTTGAGCCTTCTCCGACCACATTCAAATTTTTAGAAAAAAATGTTCTAAACTCAGGCTTAAAGAACATCACACTGCAAAATCTGGGACTTGGAGCAGAACCGAGTGAATCGACTTTAACGTTTTCTCCTTCCAATCGAGCGGGCGGGTTTGTCTCTAATCAAACTCAGATTGAAACTGGTCATGTGATTGAGAAAATTGTCATTCGTCCCTTGGATGATCTGGTTCAGCAGCTAAATCTATCGATCGTTGATTTTATCAAAATTGATGTTGAAGGGTTTGAAGGGCAAGTTCTCAAGGGAGCGAAACAAACCCTTGCAACTTACAGACCTATTGTTGTTTTGGAGCTAAATCATTGGTGCTTGAATGTCTTTCAGCGGACTTCTGTTCCAGATTTTCTAGATCTACTACGATCGATATTCCCAATTTTGCTTGCGATTGATGGATCACGCTATTTAGATTTGCACAATGAAAGCGATCGATATACTGTCATGTACCAACATCTTTTGTACGGACGGTTTCCCAACCTTCTCGCCGCATTTGATGAAAGGAGAGTGTCTCGATTTAGAACCATTTATCAATCTGGATTTACCCCAAATCCGCTGCAAAAATATTTCAAAATACTGATGGAAAAAGCCCGGTTTTAACACCAATCATTTGGATGTTTCTCATTTGCTGGAATGATAGAAAGTCGCGATCGCAGTGAAGACTAAAAGGGCAGATTTTTGCATTGATGATGTATGTCGTTGGATCAAATTGCGGCGGCGTTCGATCGCCGAGATTACAATCTTGCCGCTCGTTTGCTGAAAGATTTCCTCAAAGAATCGCCCCAAAATCCTTGGGGACATGTCTACAAAGCACGGTTGTACGAAGTCTCAGAAAATTTTGCAGGTGCGATAGCAATTTATCAGCAGCTTTTGAAAACTGTGACGCATCCGAAAATTATGTCACATGCACGCCAAGGACTTCAGCGAATCGAAGCCCGATCACAGGTCAAACGTCAACAAGCGATCGAAGAAGCAAAATCTGATCCGCAAAATACAGAGCCAGGATTGCTCATTCTCGAAGCGATCGCACCTGAAATTCGCACTCAAGTCGCAAAAGACTTTGCTCGAATCATGAATTTGGATGCGTACACCGCTCGAATGCACATGCCAAATCGCGGCTGGAAGATCTATCGCCTCGGTGCGATCGGAGAAATGAAGCTCTACACCGAACAACTTAGAGCCGCAAATATTCCTGCATTTTGTACAACTGAAATAGATTTACATCAGGTTTCAGTGTTTGAGGTGCAGTATTTTGAGGACTATGCACCAAGCGCGATCGTCGTCTGTCAAAGTCCGCAAGGACAGATTGGCTCAATCACATTTGATTGGTCAGAGATTGCCCAACGAGTAGAAGGACAGTTACCCATCTTAGAAAATGTGGTTGATACGACGCTAGGCAAAGGTGTGCAACGTCGGCAGAAAGCAGAAACACTCGATTATGTTCAAGTCTATGATTTGCACTTGCCGCAGCGTCGGTGTATTTTGCGCCTGTGTGACTGGCGCTATCAGTTTGATCAAGGCATCGAATTTGGAGCAATGGGAGATTCTACGATCGATCTGGATCAAGCGATCAATCGACTGCATTGGAATAGCTTGAAGAACTTCTTAAGTGAGCAACTTTTGCAGCAACCCTTATGGGCAGATTTTAGTAGCTTTGGAGAAACCGCGATCGAGTTTCCGCATCTGCTGGAAAGGTTACCCGCGCATATCCAAGCTTACAGTCAATCAAATTGGGCTTCAGCTTTTCATCTCTATAGTAGCCTCGCTTTTAATCGCGAAAATAGAAGCTAAAAAGTAACTCTTCGGGATCGTAAAAGATATGAAATGCCCATAAAACGGACATCGTGCTTGGCACACTGAGAACAACTAATACTTTGCGAAGGTCAAACAGCAGCACAGGGCGGATTGTTAATGACAGTTCTTTAGATTGCTAAAAACGGAGGATTATCATACATATCGTGTCTCAGGGCTTGAGAGATCTAAATCTTGAGTCTGAAGAGTTACAACTCCAAGCTGTTTACAAGGCTTGGAGTTTCTTCGTAAATTTGCAAACGAGCTACTTCGCTTCGGGCAAAGCATCCGTCGATCGACGAGTCACAATCCATTCCGTATTGCCCACAATGTGATCGTAAATTGCTGTAATCGCAATCACACTCTTAAACACACAGTAAAACGGAATAAACAAGCAATACACCAGAAAATCTTTTCCAGACTGCTTCACTGCATCCGTCCGCACCAGCCAAGCCGCCAAAGCCTGGAGTGGACCACTTGCTAAAGTCAAAGCCGTCATTGTCCAAATATACTCAGGTGCAATATCTGGTGCATTCTCTCCCGCTAACCTCAAACTGAACATAATCGGAAACGCTTGCAGTGCCACAAAATGGAATCCAGCACTATAGACCAGCAGCAACGTCCAGTAAAACTTCTGCCACCCGTCTAGTCTCAACGATCGCGCAATTGTGCCCTGATATTTCAAAGTCACTTCGAGCCAACCCTGTGCCCACCGCTTCCGCTGGAACCAGAACGATCGCACATCGACAGGCGCAAGTTCCGTTACCACGATCGTTGGATCATGCACAATGTTATACCCGCTCAACAGCGTTCTGAAACTTGCATCAATGTCTTCGGTCAGCATCTTCGACGAGAATCCAATCTTCTTCAGAACATCAGTTCTCCAATATCCATTCGCCCCACAAAATACTCCAGTATCAACTAAGAGCGATTTAGCCGGGTGACTCACCCCGTAAATACATTCAAACTCGACTGCAATCATGCGCGTCATGAAGTTGACATCCTGGTTCCGAATCACATTTCGCCCCTGGACTGCGCTATAGCGGTAATTTGACAACCAACGCCAAGCGCGAGTAAAGCAATCTGGATTTGGATGATGATCTGCATCTAAAATCCCGGTCACTTCGCCTGTGACAATCTCCAACGCAGCATTAATATTTTGTGCCTTCGATCGACTGCCCTCAACACACAGCAACCTCAACTCCGGATACTGCTCACTCATCCGCTCTAATCGATCCTCAACGATCAGCCGCTCCGGGCGATTGTACGCCAGAATTACTTCTAAACCGCCTTCAGGACGTTCTACAGTGCTAAGAATATGATTTAGCGTTTCGATGATAATGTGCTGCTCGTTGGGCAAATACGCCGCTACAACCAGCGAACATTTCGGCAACGCACCCGACGATCGCAATAGCGGATAGAGCGGCTGAGTTCTCGGCGATCGCATAAAGCGCTGCACCATTCCAAACTTCGGTATCTTGGCAGGACGACCCCGGCGATAGATCATCGCTGTCGAAACCGCCTCACCAATCACTACGATCGAGGTGACAAGGTACAAAACCGGAATCAGCACATGGAGAAATGACAGATTCCAGCCATTCTCCAAAATGTAGTAGTACAGTACCGTCGGTAGCCCGATTACCACAAAATGGGTTAGAAGGATCTTGTCAAGGATCGGACCGAAGAGATTAACAGGTTTGTGCAGCAGTCCCTTACGCATAACAGTTTTTTAACAACCTAAAAGGGTTCTTCATAGATAGAAACCACGTGTTACAAGAAGTTGTCAAATCCTGAAACCGTAAATTCCTGAGAAAAAGTTACGGAAAGCCTTACTGCTTATACCCTAGAGGCAAATTAGGTAAGATTGCTCAGGACTCAGACGATCCTGGTTTAGATTTCTCTACAATCCGGACTCATCCGGATCACAAAAAAACTTCACATGTTTTCGATTGGATTACGGAATTTTGACAAATAAAAAGGCTTTGTGAACATAATCTTTTGCTCACAAAGCCCTTTTTTACGAATTGATTAGTTTTACTGACCAATTCCGACGAGTTGTATATCGAAAGTTAAATCTTCTCCGGCTAAAGGATGATTTGCGTCTAGTGTGACATCGGCATCAGAAACATCGGTAATCACTACGGGAATTGATTGACCCGTCGGCTGTCGAATTTCTAATTGCTGTCCAACTTCAGGCTGCAAATCGGGCGGCATTTGAGTCCGCTCAACCACTAACACCATCGTTTCTTGATAAGCGCCATAGGCTTGATCTGCTGGAATAAGCTCAGTCTTAGAGTCGCCTGGACTCATGCCCATGATCGCATTCTCAAATCCTGGAATCACGTTGCCTGCCCCAAGCGTAAATTCTAAGGGTTCTGCATTCACAGAAGAGTCAAACACTGTTCCATCGTCGAGTTTTCCCGTGTAGTGAACTCGAACTGTATCACCTAATTTTGCTTGTACCATTTCAGTTCTCTGGTATCGTCTCCTCAGTCTAAAAGGTTTTGCGATTTTGATCACCCTTTTTCTACCGCTGCAAACTCCTTGGATCGAGTGCATCTCGCAATCCATCCCCTAGTAAGTTAAACGCCAAAACCGTCAACACAATCAAGATTGCAGGCGGCCAAACTAACCAAGGCTGCAACACCAAAATTGAAGCATTCGTGGCAAGCGACAACATATTTCCCCAAGACGGATCGGGCTGTTGAATTCCCAACCCAATCAGGCTCAATACTGATTCCGCGATGATAAAGCTCGGAACCTGCAAAGTCGCTGAAATAATCACGTAAGTCGCGGTCTGCGGTAGAACGTGCCGAGTAATGATGTACAGCGGCTTTCCCCCCATTGCGCGTGAGGCTTGGACAAATTCTCGTTCTTTGATCGATAACACCTGCCCCCGAATCACTCGCGCTAATCCCGCCCAACCAATAAATGAGGTAATAAAAACAATCAGTAGAAATCGCTGTGCGCTACTTAACCCTGGAGGAAGCACTGCGGCTAATGCCACTAATAAATAGATGCTTGGAATCGTCATGAGAACTTCTACGATTCTCATCAGGACTGCATCGACCCATCCTCCGACATAGCCTGAAATTCCACCAATCAACATGCCGATCGGGAAAGACAGCGCGATCCCCACCAGCCCAATACTGAGACTAATCCGACCGCCGTATACTAAGCGACTAAACAAATCTCGTGCCTGTTCATCGGTTCCCAGCAGATTAAACTTGCCTTCGCCGGATGTGCCAAACAGATGCAGATTGCCAGGAATACCAGAAAACAACGCGATCTCTTCAAATTTCGGATCGCCCAAGGAAAAATTTGTCGGGAGCGGTAAGCGAATTTGAAAGAGCCGATAGGGTTCGCCTTGCACAAATAGACGCAGAGGAGAAGGCTTCGATCGATCAACTCGCAATTCGCGATCGCCTGTATTCACGTCCACCGGACCTTGAGTTGTGGGATAAACATGCGGACCAATAAATCGACCCGTCTGATCCGTCCAATAAATCTGAGTCGGCGGTAGAAGCGCCCCATCCGTTTGCGGGTTGCAAGTTCCACTCGTAATCGAAGCTGTATCGCATGGGCTATAGGGTGCGACAAATTCAGCCGCGATCACGGCAACGTAGAACAACGCCAGTAACAGCGCTCCAAACTTAGCTAACGGATTGCGCTTGAGCTTTTGCCACCATTCCATAGGTTCAGAAGAGATAAAGGATTAATGTGAATCTTTGACGATCACGGTAACATTGGGTTCGTCATCGGGATCGACGGAAAGAATGGGTTCCAGAATACTATTTTCCACAGCTTCCGAAAAGATTGACCCCGTTTGCGGCGGAAGTTCAGGATTCATAATAATTTCGACGATCGTTTTCACAACACTCGTCAATGGAATCGCCAAAATCACCCCCAACAATCCCGCTACTCTAGCACCTACGAGCAAAGACGTGAGAATAATCACCGGACTAAATCCAGTTAGCTCTCCTAAAATCCGAGGCGCGATCGCATTATCTTTGATTTGCTGAATCGCGATCGAGACTCCTAAGACTTCGATCGCCAACCACCAATCAATAAATGCGACTAAGATACCAACCGTCGCGATTCCCAGCGATGCGCCAATAAAGGGAATCACTTCCATTACCCCGATAAAAACTGCAAACACTAGAAAAAACGGAACCTTCAGCCACCAAAACGCGAATGAAAGCGCGATCGCCATAAATAGCCCTAGTAACAATTGCCCCGAGGCAAATCGCTGCAAACTATCCCGCATCGAATGGGTCAAACTCTCCTGAATCGGTTTAGAAAAAATTCCTGTAATTCCGCTCCAAATTTTCGATCCATCCAGCACTAAGTAGAAAGAAATCACCAGAATCAAAATAAAATCCAACACCCAATTAAAGGTATTTAGGACTAACCCGATTCCAGTTGATGCGATCGCTTTTGCCTGTCCTTGTAACTGAGTCGATAACTGTTTTTCTAAAAACGAAAGATCAAATCCAAAATTTCGGGCTTCCCCCCAAGTTTGAAACTCTGCTAATTGCTGCTGTCCGGATGCAATTAGACTGGGGAGATTTGCCGTCAGTTGTTGAGTTTGTTGAATAATGGGCGGTGCGATCGTCACCGCAACGACTGCTAAAACGACTCCTGCAAATAAATAGACAACTCCCGCCGCTAGCGCTTTTGGCATAAATTTTCTCAATCTTGCCACCGGGTAATTGAGCAAGAAAGCGATCAATGCGGCTGTAACCAAGACACTGATCAATTCTCCAAAGTATGTCAGCGCATTTAGCGTCAGCCACCCTGAGACGAGAATTAACAGCCAGGTGATGAGAAATTGTTGAATAGGAGAGAAAAAACGATCCATACGGCAAAAAGCGCGATCGAGTACCCCCTAATTTTGCCGTTAATCTAGAAATTTCGCTGTTCGCTCAAACGAGAAACCGTCTCGGCTAACCAAAATGCCGTTTCTAAGTTTTGAGCAGGTAGTTGTATGTAATAATTGGTCAGGTCATTTGTTGTATAAGCATTGTTTTCGCCGCCGGCCATTTGCAAGGGCTCATCATATTCAGGTATGTTTATAGAACCACCAAACATCAGATGTTCAAACAAATGCGCAAAGCCGGTTTGCCTGGGGTTTTCATCTCTGGCACCTACATCGTACATAATATTCATAACGGCCATGGGTGTGCTGGTATCCTGGTGTACAATTACACGAAGGCCGTT
>JALOOO010000057.1 GCA_025454375.1 Leptolyngbya sp. Prado105
CCGCAGCTTGGGCAAGGATAGATTTCTCGCATGATTTAAGACGAGCTTAAGCAACGCTTTCTATTTTAACTCTCATCATTTCCTTCAGGGCACTACCAGAAACATCCGCCGCAAGTATCCATAGACTGGGGAGTTCAGAATCTGGAAGGGTACGTTCCGCAGCACGAAGAATTTCAGCGTGCAAGTTGTAGAGCTTCATCGCGCAATTTCGCACGTCAATGCGGGACAGGGAACTGCGAAAGGGTTCAAATAAGCACTTTCTTGTGCTGAAATTAGCGAGGAGTCCTAGCTCATTGACATTCGGCTGAATGGTTTCGTTGGGTTCAAAGTAAATATCAATGCGGCGAGCTTCACCTGCTACAGTTCTGTCGATCGTCACTCGACCATAGGGAGATAGCAATGCTTCAAATAGCTGCTTTGAGAATTCATCAAATGGTTGTCGAGTCATTGAGAACACTTCCTGATACAAGAAACCGGAGCCGAACCTTTATCGACCCCGGAAACGCTGATCCTTAGAGGGACAAACTCAAGTGCCTAATGTTTAGCGTTGCTATGTCCAGTGGCGACAAGCACTCTCTCTGCTAGCTTGTCTGGCACTTCTTGGAGATGATCAAATTCGTATTGGAAGAATCCGACTCCCATCGTTTGCGATCGCAGTTCGACAATTAGATCGTGCATTTCTGCTTGGGGAAGCAATACCGTCACTTCATCCCAACCGACCCAACCTGCTTTCGCGTCATAGCCTAATACTTGACCGCGACGACCACTCGACAAGCGCAGAACTTTCGAGGTGAAATCGGTTGGCACAGACACGAGAACTTTGACGATGGGTTCTAGTAATACAGGTTCACACTTTGCCATGCCTTCCTGCATTGCAATTCGAGCCGCTTGCTTGAAAGCTTGCTCCGAACTATCGACGCTGTGGTAAGAACCATTGGTTAAAGTGACTGCAATATCAACAACGGGGAAGCCAAGCGGACCTGTCGAGAGATATTCCCGCACGCCCATTTCTACACCCGGAATATACTGTTTCGGAACGACTCCGCCAACGATCTTTTCTCCAAACTGGAAGCCATCTCCACGTCCAATAGGCTGAATGTCAAGATAGACATCTCCAAATTGTCCATGTCCGCCTGTTTGGTGCTTGTAGCGACCGTGAGAATGGGTCGATTTGCGCACCGTTTCTTTGTAGGGAACTTGCGGCAGGTGCGTCGCCATGGGGAGATTGTACTTGCGGCGTAAACGATCGAGGGCAACCTGCAAATGGATGTCTCCCTGTCCCCACAAGATGATCTCATGCGTATCGCCATGCTGTTCCCAAGAGAGTCCAGCATCTTCTTCTAGCAATTTCGCCAGGGTTCCAGTCAGTTTGACTTCATCATTGCGCTTCTCAGCCTGAATTGCCATCGCATAGACGGGTTTAATTTGCTCAGGTTTCGGCAACGCTGGAATTTCGCTAGGAGAAAGGGTATCTCCTGTCTTGATGCCTTCCATTCTGGCGAGTGCCACAATTTCACCTGCTTGAGCTTCATTAATGCTCTGCTGCTGTTGTCCCATGAGGCGATACATTCCCCCAATTCGCACACCATTTAAGGTCATGCCGTCTGCAATTGTGCCTTGCCAAACGCGGACGAGAGAGAGTTTGCCCCCTTGCTGAGTGTTATAGGTTTTGAGAACTTGAGCAATTTCTGCACCGGGTTTGATGTGGCGATGTTCTGCGATCGCGGTCGGTTCGGAGGTTTCTTTGAGCAATGCTTCGAGTAAAGGACGCACGCCGTAATCGCGATCGGCACAGCCAAAGAACACAGGCACAATCAAATCTGCACCGAGTTCCATCTTCAGATCAGTCAGGATTTCTTCTTCTGGGGGTTCGATCTCTTCTAGTAACTCTTCTAGCAGGTGATCATCCCAATTTGCTAGGGTTTCCAGCATTTCCATGCGGGCTAGCTGCTCTTCGTCTTTGAGCGCAGCCGGGAAAGGAACGGGGTCAGCAGGTGCGCCGGGATGATAGTGATAGGCTTGCTCGTTGACGAGATTGATAAAGCCGAGAATTGATTCACCGCGCCCGATGGGATATTGATGTGGAACCAATGGACGACTCGAAACAGTTTTTAGCGCGTGCAGAACTTCCATAAAGTCCACATCGGCACGATCCATTTTGTTCAAGAAGACAAAGTGTGGAATCTCCCAATCATCTAGAAATTTGAACAGGGGCGATAATGTGAGAACTCGATCGACAACAGATTCGCAGACGACGACGACTGCATCGACCCCGATCATTGCGTTTAAGCTTTCTTGGGCAAATTCTACTGATCCAGGACAGTCAAGAAAGGTAAACCGCACATCTTCGTAGACCGTGTGAGCCGCATTGATTTCAACCGTCATTTGGCGATCGCGCGATTCCTGGCTGCTGTCTCCGACTGTGTTTTTGTCTTGAACAGTTCCCTTGCGTGACACTGCATTCGTCACCCACAGTAAACTTTCGAGTAAGGTGGTTTTGCCGCTCAGGTAAGGACCTACGATCGCCACACTTCGGATGCCGATAGAATTACCTTTCATATCTGACCTCTTGAGTTAATAGAACTGCAAAGCTTACCTCGATCGTATTTCTACAAATTCAATCCCTAATTTCTGCAATGAAGGGTGCAGGAATTCGAGTTGGAATTTGATCTGCGATCGAAGCTTTGGTTGAAATAGAAGATCGAGAATTTTAGGGTCAAAGTTTGATCGATCGATTCAATTCATCAATCCAGAGGATGGATTATCAATTTGATTCGATCTAATGAATCAAAATCTCAGATTGTCTTAACAAAAATGGGGCGCATTTCAGCACCCCATTCTGTCTTATGAAGTTAGCGAACTGACCGTTTCAGTCGCAGATTTGCCGCTCCCATTTTGGTGAGTGTGTCCATTGCCATTACGCGGTTGAATCACACCGTAACCTCCGTGATTGCGTTCATACGCAACATTGATTTCACCCGTCTCACTGTTGCGGAACATATAGAAGTCATGTCCTACAAGTTCAAGCTGCTCGATCGCTTGATCGACGGTCATCGGAGGCATTGAGAAATACTTCGTCCGCACCACTTGAGGCGGCAGTTCCGGTTCTCGATCGAGCCGCAACTCGCCAACCACAGCTTGTTCTTCTGAAACTTCGGCTGCTTTGTCATGCCGATGATTTGCACGTTTTTCTTTATATTTGCGGAGTCTCCGGCTAATTTTATCTGCGACTAAATCAATACTGGCGTAGAGATTTTCGCTGGCTTCTTCTGCACGCACAACGGTTCCGTTGGCGTAGATGGTAACCTCAGCAATTTGCTTCGCAACGCGAGGGTTTCGGGCGACAGAGAGATGAACATCGACTTCGGTTGTTAATGCCTGGTAGTGATTCACCGCCTTTTCAATTTTTTGGTGAACGTACTCTCGAATCGCATCTGTGATTTCAATGTTCTTTCCCTGAATCACAAGCTTCATATAAGCTGCTCCTCCCCTGAAATGGTGGGTGATTAACCTCACACTAGCACTTTGGTATTGCAGTAAACAGTGTCGTTAAAAATGTTTTGCATCTGTTGACAATTCTTGATTGAGAAAAGACGGTAATTTACCCAGCTTCTCTCTTGATCTTTCTTAGCTTTTAAGTCAATCTAGTTGATCGGGGATCATTTGAGTGCCATGCGATCGTGTCTTCTCTACTTTCAAGATTTAATGCCTTATAAAATTGCATGGGATTGGCAGCGATCGCTTGTGAATGAGCGCAAGGAAAATGCAGATCTCAATGATGTTTTGATTTTGTTAGAGCATTACCCTGTGTATACGTTGGGACAGGGTTCGGATGTCGAATTTCTGAAGTTTGCGCCTGGAGCGTATGAACTGCATCGGGTTGAGCGCGGTGGAGAAGTAACGTATCACTGTCCTGGGCAAATTGTAGGCTATCCAATTTTAAATTTGAATTACTATCGTAAAGATTTGCACTGGTATTTGCGACAGTTAGAAGAGGTGATGATTCGAGTTTTAGCAAGTTATGGCTTGGAAGGCGTTCGGATTCCTGGTTTAACGGGGGTTTGGGTCGAAGAACGAAAGCTTGCTGCGATCGGCATCAAAGTGAGTCGTTGGATTACGATGCACGGGGTTGCGTTAAATGTCTGCCCAGATTTGAGCGGGTTTGAACAGATTGTGCCTTGCGGCATTGCAGATAAGCCTGTGGGCAGTTTGGAGCAATTTATTCCAGGGATTACGGTTAAAGAGGTGAAAGAGCAGATTGCGATCGCGTTTGCTGAGGTCTTCGATGTTTCGCTTGAAGTGCCTTTTCACTCATCTGTCACTTTGCCGCGCGATGACTTAATTTGACTGCGGCGGTTTTTTGACGCTAATCGTTTCTTTTGAGAACTTCGGGTCGGTTTACTCGGCTTACGAGGCTTCGGGACAACCATTGCGCTCTGAATCAATTCTCGCAGTCGTTGGAGTGCTTCTGCTCGATTTTGCTCCTGGCTGCGATGCTCTTGGGCTTTGATCACAATGATGCCGTCTTTGGTAATCCGATGATCCTTGAGAGTCAGGAGCTTTTCTTTGTTGCGATCGCTCAGCGATGACGCTTGAATATCAAATCGAAGATGAATGGCAGTTGCGACTTTGTTCACATTTTGGCCGCCCGCTCCTTGAGAACGAATCGCGCTCATCTCGATCTCATCGTCTGGAATACTAACGGTTCTAGAAATTTGTAGCATGGTTCGTTTTTTGCCATAGCTCGCGATCATCTTGCACATATTCTCGCACTTTGTGAGCAGGACGATTGAGCAGGTTAGGCAGAGTCTCCTCGATTGCTTCTGCTTGTCCAAATCGCAGTCCATCCTCTGGCTTTCGTGCGCCGATGCGAAAAGGAATTTGACGATCTCGAAGTCGCTCAACGAGTGTCTTGCCAATATTTCCAGTAGCTCCAGTGATAGAAATCATCGGTCATCAATCTGAGGAGAGAAGTTGAAGCAATGAAAGCAACGGTAGGATTTTTACCACAATTTATTTGAAAGAGGTATCGCCTTGCTACAGGATTTAACCGTAACGAATTCTCCAAATTCTAACACTGCGATCGCGCTTGAGAATGCAGAAATCCACCTTTTGATTCGTCCTGATCTCGGCGGGCGAATCGATCAACTCTACGATAAACAAGCTGATCATGCTTGGCTTTGGCATCCTCTAGAATATGATGCGTCTGGAACTCGTACTTTGCCGCTTGGAGCCTCGTTTGATCAGCATTGGAGTGGGGGCTGGGATGAGATCTTTCCAAATGATGCAGCAGGGGAATTTCAGGGATACTCACAGGTCGATCATGGGGAGCTATGGTCGCAAAATTGGAAAGTTCGAGAGCAATCTCACTCGACTGTAAAAATGGAGCTACACTGCCGAACGGTTCCTGTCCGAGTTGAGAAAACTATTTCGCTACATCCAACAAAGCCAGAATTTCAGCTTGCTTATCAATTTGAGAACTTATCGAATGCGGAAATTCCGTTTCTGTTCAAGCATCATGCGGCGATCGCAATTGAAGCTGGAGACGAGCTTTTACTTCCTGATTGCTTGATTGAGCCAGTGGTGCTTGATTTTAGTCGAATCATTGGACGGGAGGGCAAAACTAAATTTCCAATCGCGCAGGATGCAGCGGGAAATGAAGTTGATTTGAGAACCGTGCGCGATCGAGATTCACAGTTACAAGAGTTCTTTTATAGTTCAGAGCTAGCAGTTGGAGAATGTGGAATTCGGAATGTGCGATCGCAGACTTTACTAAAAATGCAGTTTGATAATGCAGATTTTCCATTTGTCTGGATGTTTCAAAGCTATGGCGGTTGGAAGGATTTTTATGTGGCAATTGTGGAGCCTTGTACTACGATGCCCTATGACTTGGATATTGCCTGTGAGAATGGAACGATTGCAGTTTTAGCGCCGTGTGAGATTCAACAGCGTCATCTTTGTGTTGCGATCGAGCGATGAAAGGACGCTTCGGAACCTGTCCAATTGGGTGCCCAAAATCGAATGACGGGTCTACTCTATAAGAATAGACCTTCTCTCGGCTTCATCATGCCTCTCAATCCCGTCGTTCTCGTCCACGGCATCACCGATACCTTTGCCCTCTTCAAGACCATGACGCAGCATCTAGAGCGTTCAGGGTGGCAAACTTATGGATTAGATCTCATTCCAGCAAACGGAGATAGCCCGCTTGATCTTCTGGCAAAACAACTTGCAGCCTATATCGAAACGACCATTCCCGCAGGTCAATTTATCGACTTAGTAGGCTTTAGTATGGGTGGGCTTGTGAGTCGTTACTATATTCAACGCTTAGGCGGCATCAGTCGAGTGCAGCGATTTATCACGCTTTCTACTCCGCACAACGGAACGCTTGCAGCCTATCTTTCTCAGCGTCCTGGCTGTCTGCAAATGCGCCCAAATAGTCACTTTCTCAACGACTTGAATCAAGATGTGGATATGCTCGATCGCATTCATTTCACATCGATTTGGACACCGCTTGATGGTATTATCATCCCGGCGAATAGCTCTGTGCTTCCGGCTGGAGAAACAATTCAAATCAAAGTGCCGCTTCATGCCTGGATGGTCACAGATAAACGATCGATTACACGGGTCGCAGAAGCGTTGAGAAGACCTGTCAATGATTGATCAGATAGTTCAACTCACCCTGCATCCACTCTTCAAACAAGTTATCTAGGATTTCTGTCCGTAGCTCATCAGAAAGCTCAGCATCCATTAATCGATCGACTAAAATCACATGATGATTATCATTCAGTTGCACCGGGCGAAGTAGCTCTCCCGAAGATGCGCCAAATACGATTGCAGCGAGTTCTGGCGGCAAACTCCAGCGATAGAGCTTTCCTTCATAGCCGCAGCTTTGACGACGTTTTGGGTCAATGTCATATAGATGCGCGGCTTCAAAGAAGCTAATCTCTCGCTCCTCAATTTGGTAGAACAACTCTTGTGCAAGTTGACCATAGGGAACAACGATTTGGTAGAGCGAAACTTGATCAAAGTTGACGCGATTCTCAATGAAAACTCGCTCGACTTCTGCACCGAACATCACGTCTTTGAGCTTTGTCGTCAATAAGCGATCGCGAATTCCAGCCTCCCACTCTTCAGCCGTGATCATTTCTGCTTCGAGCCAAGCGATCGTATCTGCTGCTTTTTCGAGTTGATGCGTCAAGCGAAACTCATCTCCAACCGATTGAACTTCGGTATCAGCTAGCTGTACCCCTCTTAACTGTGTCTCTCGTTCAACGATTCGCTGAGACAGAACATCGCGAAAGGTTGATTTATAGTGAAGTGATTTCTTTAACCAGGAAACAAACTCTTCTGGCTCGACTAGAGCCGAAATAGAATTAGACATTGAAGTTGCTATCCAATGTTTTTGTAATAGAGAACGACTTAGAATAACCAGAACCTCTTCTGTAAATCGATGGTTTTACAAATGGATAAGAACCACCGAAAACATTATATTGAATAATGCTTCCGATGGTTCGTAGTTCGTAGTAGATAACTCGCGGACTACAAAAGCTCTCTAGAAATCGATGACTACTTTGGCGTAGTTGCTTGCGCTTGCATCTGCGATCGCATCACCTTTGTACGACTTAGCATAAGCTTTGCCGCCATCAGCGTACTGTTTTACCTTGACATAAACGTCGTAGTGATACTTCTTGTAGCTGCCCCCGACTACGGAAGTTTGCTCAACGGATTGGAAATGACTCAGATCAGAGATGAACATATTTTTTTCTCCTTTTGTTTCTTGTGAAATCAGCTTCTTTGCTGATAGTTATTAATGTAGTAGTTCTAGTTAGTTAAATGTTGCCATTTTGGCAGATTTACTGATCTTTATTTGGAGAAACATAGATTGTAATTTATAACATTAGAACCCTTACTTTTGGATTAAAAAACACTAGAAGTTTGATGTTTTTTTGCGATTTGAGAAGGTTTCATATCGCGTTATTTCTACTAACTTCTAGTGTTTTATGTAGCAATCCTAAATGAGTCGTGAAACGCAAAATTTGTCGCGCCCCTAACCCCTAAACTGGATTGCGATATCAATATTTCAACGATAGAAATTAATCGAATGAAATATTGATGTCATTTCTTGATATTGCACGCGCACCTGCGTCTCCAAAATATGAAAGCGCTCTAGAACTTGAAAGCGATTTTGCGAGTGCAATGATCGTCACTTTATTCACTGCGATTCCTCCTTGAACTGAGTGTCGAATCAGTTCTGAGTACTCTAGGTCTTGGATCTGCATGAAAGCCTCCTAAACAGGTTAGAAAATAAGCTAGGCAGTTGCTCGTGAAATTGCGATCGCTCTTCCTTTCACGGCGGCGGCTCCTGCTGCTGCTCCGGCTCCACTGCCCAGTGCAATCTGCAAAATATTGATCTCGTCAGGGCTAGATCGAATATCTAGCAATGTCAGCAGCTTTGTATCCAAAGAAGTCGAAAGTGCAGTCGAAACTCCTGGCGCGAGTGTCAGGGCTGCTGCACCGGAGATAAATTCAAGTTTTTCCTCAATAAAATCGAGGTCAGAAATTAACAAACTCATCATGCTGTTTCCTCATGATAAAAAACGAAAATGAAATAGAGAAATCGCTGAAAGTAGCGCTTAACTTACCCTCAGCGATACTAATTTTTTTGGCTCAGCTTAGCCAACTGCCTGCGATTTGGAGTAGGAGCTAGATCTGGAGAAAACGCCAGCCGCTGCTTCAGTTACAGTCGCAGAAATCGTCTTTGTAAAAAACCCGACTGCTGCTGCGTCTGCAAAAGCTTTTGCTGTTGCTGTTGGGAAGAAGATATAGCCTCTGCTTCCAGTTACATTTACATCTTGAGCGACAACTTCAAAGTGGTTTAAGTCAGCAATAATCATGATGAATTCCTCAAAGGTTCGGATAACTTTCTACTCGTTCAACCTGTTTTTTTAGGTTAAATACAAAGTATCTGAAATGCTCTTTGAGAGGTTGCCATTTTGGCAGTTTCTAAAAATTCAGCCTTCGCAATGAGGTAAAAAACTGCTGAAAGCTTCCACCTCGGACGTTTGATTGATTCACCGCTTCGAGATGGTCTAAGTCTTCGATCGCGTTTAATGGTTTCTCGCGTATTGATTTCTGGCGATGCTGGTTGAGATTGTCTTTGACTAAGCGGTTGTAAGTTCGGTAAGGAATGTAGTGCAGCGGATTGTAACCTGCAATTCGTAAGATCAAGACACATGCCCAGGAGTATTTCCCTTCTGAAATCGCTGCGATTACCTGTGTGAATTCTTCAGAGGTCATTTTACGATCGAGATCCTGTCGATCGTAGTTTTGAAAATATGGATTTTGTTGAGTCATAATCACCTAGTTCAAGCTTAAAGAGTGAGTCCGCCGTTTTGAATCTGATGAATCGGTTCGAGAAGCACATCCATCACTCGTCTTTTCTGAGTTATTATCTCGACACTTGCGGTCTGTCCTGGCTTGAAATACACTTTCTGATTGTCTTTGATCACATAGTTACGATCGAGGGCAATCTCCATGCGATAGACATATCCTAGCTTTTCATCCGGTTTGGCATCGGGTGAAATCCGCTGAACTTTTCCAGAAATCACGCCATAGGTCTGATACGGGAAAGCATCAAACTTCAGTTGAACAGGCATATTTGGCTTCACAAGTCCGGCTTCTTGATTGGGCAAGACCGCAGTAATGACCATGGGACGTTGTTCTGGCGCGATTTCGGCAACGGTCTGTCCAACTTGCACTACTTCGCCTGGATTGCGAACATTCAAACTCGAAATCATCCCCCCAACTGGAGCATAGAGAAAACGGTCTTTAAGCTTAGCTTGTGCCGCCTGCATCAGGGTTCGAGTCTCGCTTTGTTTGGCTCGAAGTTGAGCAAGACGGACATTGAGTTGCTCAATTTGCTGCTGAGCTTCAAGCACAATGTTTTTCTCGTCAGCTTGCTGTTGAGCTAGGGTTTCTCGTAAGCGATCGTGCTCTGAAGTTGATCGCTCTAAGTTCCCTTGAAACTCAGTCATGCTGCGTTCTCGTTCGCCTAGGCTTTGCTTTGCCGCGAAGACATGCTCTTTAGAAATGGCTCCTTGATCGGCTAGCGGTTGCAGTCGATCGAGCCGTTTTTGATGTTCGGCGGCATCAGCTTGGAGTTGATTGAGCATGACTTGGGTACTGTCGATCGTCGATTCGGCTTTTGTAATTTCGAGGGCTTGCGATCGCGTTTGAGCTTGCGCCATGGATTGCTTGACTTGAAGCTGCATCTGAGCCTGCGCGATCATCATTTGGATTTGACTCGCTTCGGTTTGAGTCGCAGCTAGCTCTTGTTCTAGTCGAGTCAGTTCACTGGTAGCAATTTCAGCATCTAGTTCCAGTAAAACCTGTCCAGATTTCACAGTCTGCCCTTCTGCAACGTGGACTTTTGCAACTTTGCCAAGTTCGACTGGATTGACTTTGAAGACTTCGCCTTTTGGGGCAAGTTTACCCTGAGCATGAGCGACTTCGCTAATTTGCCCAAAGTGCGCCCAACCCAGAAAGCAGAGTGAGAAAGCAAGTCTTCCTAAGCCAAGATAGACAGGGAGTAGAGATGGAGGATGATCTAGGACGGTTTGGACGGGTTGTGACCAGTCTGATTTGCGAGAGGGAGGCTCTGCGACAACAATTGGCTGGCGATGGGGCGTGTCAGAAGGCTTTGAATCAGAGATTCGATTGTACATAGAGCAAAGTTGAGAGTGTTGAATGGGATGTTTTAAGGCGAATCAGGAGATCCCAGAAAAACCGACGGCGGTGGAGCTAGGGATTTTTCCCGACGCTCGCATCGATTTGAGCAGAAATCTCTCAAATCTTCAGAAATGCAGATTTCGTACTAATAAATTGCTACTTTTAAGCTAATGCAAGCTGTTGCTGGATCAAGTGATGATAAAGCCTTTGCTGCTGGAGCAATTGCTCATGGGTTCCTTGCTCCACTAGCACCCCTTTATCCAGAACCAAAATTCGATCGGCATGTCGAACCGTTGAAAGCCGATGTGCAATAATAAACGTCGTCCGCCCTCGACTAATTCGACTGAGATTGTGCTGAAACCGCCGCTCAGATTCCGTATCGAGTGAACTTGTTGCTTCATCTAACACCAAAATCGCTGGATCACCGAGTAAAGCTCTCGCGATCGCAATTCTCTGCCGCTGCCCGCCCGACAGATTCGCCCCCCGTTCACCCACTTTTGTGTTGTATCCCAGGGTCAAATCCTGAATAAACGGATGCGCCTCTGCTAGCTTCGCGGCTTCAATCACTTGTTCTAGCCCATACTCAGGTCGATAAAGCTGAATGTTCTCTAAAACTGTGCCAGAGAACAAAAAGCAATCTTGAGGGACAATCCCAAGCTGCGATCGCAACGTAATCGGCGAAACATGACGAATGTCATGCCCATCGATCAAAACTCGACCTGTATTGGGCTGATACAAGCCTTGTAGCAACTTCACGAGCGTACTTTTCCCAGAGCCACTTCGCCCGACGATCGCGATCGTGTCGCCTGCTTCGACTGTAAAGGTCAGATTTTGCAGCGTATTGCGATCGTCGGATTCGTCATAGCGAAAGGTCACATTCTCAAACTGAATCTCTCCGCGAATCGGTGGCATCACAAGCATTAAGCGCTGAGCGCTTTCTTCAGGAGGCGCAAGAAACACATCGTTCAAGCGCTCGATCGAAATCACAATCTCTTGCAATTCATTCCAGAAATCCACGATCGCAAGCACTGGACTAATCACATTCCCAATGAGTAGATTAAAGGCGACAAACTGCCCGATCGTCAGTTGTCCCTGAATCACCAAAGTTGCCCCATACCAAAGTAAAGCTGTACTTCCGATCGCTTGGATCAATCCGCCTGACGTTTGTAATCCATTGGCGAGCTTTTGCCCGCGAAACTGACTGTTGAGCATATTCACGAGCCGATCTTCCCAACGCCAGCGCACATCTCGTTCTGCGGCTAGCGCTTTAATCGTTGAGACTCCTGAGAGCATCTCGACTAATTGCGAATTTTGCTCTGAGGTATCATTGAAAATTTCGCGAGAAATTCGCTGGAGCAAAGGAGTCGCGATCGCAGTCAGCAGCACCAACGGCGGAATTAATCCCAAAACCAGCAGCGTTAACTGCCAGTTGTAGTAAAACATCAAGCCCAGATACAGGACTGCCATTGAAGCATCAAGCCAGGTTGAAATCGCCTGCCGCACCAGAAACATTTGCACTTTCTGATTTTCTTGCACGCGAGTGATCACATCTCCCACCTGCCGATCTTCAAAAAACTTCAGCGGCAGCCGTAACGCATGTCCGACAAAGCCACTCAGTAAAGTTAGATCAAATCGATTTGCAAAGTAGTCGAGGAGGTAGCGGCGCATCCCCAGTAATCCGACTCGCCACACGCTAAAGAGGAGCAATCCGAATGCAAAGACATGCAGGGTTGCAAAGCTCCTCTGGGCAACAACTCGATCGAGAATAATCTGTGTAAATAGCGGTGTGACTAACCCAAAAAGTTGAATCAGTAAAGACAGAGCGATGATTTGGAAGAGCAGCGATCGATAAGACCAAAACAACTGTCCAAACCGCGAAAAATTTCCCTCTTTCTGACTTTTGAATGTTTTGAGTTCAGGCGTTGGGGTTAAAAGCAGTGCGTACCCTGTCCAATCTTTGAGAAAAGCTTGATGTGAGATTTTACGCTTTCCCCTAGCTGGGTCAGCAATGAGAACCTGATGTCTTGTAACCTGGTAGACCACGACATAGTGATCACCCTGCCAATGTGCAATCCAGGGCTGCTGCTCTCGCAGGCGATTTAAGCTTGCTCGGACAGGTCGCGCCTGAAATCCCACGACTTCCGCAGTTGCAGCGAGATTCTTCAAGGTCGCGCCTGTACGCCCAACTTTTGCTAAATTTCGCAATTCATTCATGCTCAGACGCTTGCCCCAATGTTGAGCAATCATCGCGAAGCAAGCTACACCACAGTCTGAACTGCTCTGTTGCTCAATGAATGGATAGTTTCGCCATAGCCGCCAACGCTTTGATTTGACAGGCGTTGGAAATTCTACAATCTCTGCTTCTTTGGGTTGCACCTCACTCAGTACAGGTGAAGGTTGCAGCTTTTTAGGCGACTTCGGAGATTTTGAGCTTGTTTTCCTTGAAGTAGAGAGTGGTGCGGCTAAAGCAGGCACGATCGCGCTTGCAACTTCCCACCTTGAACTCGGTAACTGATACACCCGCAAATCCGTTTTTGCCCTCCGCTCTGGCGCGATCGCAGCGTTTCCCCAGGTCTGGAGTGGCTCTGAGGATTCAATCTCACCGGAACGAAGCCAGCAATAGCCTTGATTTACTGCGGACTGCAAAATCAGTGTTCCAGCAGGCACTGAAACCTCAACTAAAAGCGGGACGAGTTGTTGAAGCTGTGGACTTGTAATTCGAGGTTGAAATTCACCTAAATTCGTTTGGGCTTTTAAGAAGATCAGCTTTTCGCGATCGAGAGCTTGTTTTGTCCAAATTTGTTGCCAATTTGGCAGAAGTTCGAGCCATCGCGGTAAGTTTTTGACTTCAATCAGTTGAGTCTCTTCGGAGGCAATTGCTTGATAAGAAAGTGCCGTTTTACAAAACGTTACATCGTGTCCAAACGCTTCTCCAACTTCGATTGTTCCTACTGAAACATCACGATCGTGCCGATCTAAACTGACTAATCGAATTCGTCCAGACTGAACGAAATAGAAGCGCTCTGTCGAAACAGCTTCGCCCAATTCAAGGCTGCAAATTTGGCTCGATCGACTCAATTCATGTGCCAGCGATAGGTCAATGTTTAATAAATGAGCGATCGCTTCCCAAGTCTCTCGAAATCGTTGCGGCAAAGGGGGCGTACCTGCACCGATAGGGTCGTGCATGACGAATTGTCCTCATATGGATTGGCATCCCTGTGGCATGGGATGACCTCATTAAAATTCCGAATTGAGCAGCCGCTAAGCGGCTCACAATCCTCGATCGAATCTGTTATTTTTCAAACAATTTTGCTTGTAGAGACGGCTAATTCAGCGATAGGTACTACTTTGCCATCGTTGCGGTAAGCCTTTTCCAAAAATAAGTTTGAAGTGTGACATCTTTCGTTCACCTGACATTAGGAAACAACACGAGTAAACACAATCCGACTTTGCGCCAAATGCAGAGATAACGCATCTGCCAAAGCGGAATATCGTCAATTCTGAGTAATGAGGGCGGTCAATTGAAAAAATTAGCGCGAAGACTTGCGGTCTATTAACTCATCCAAACTGACATAATTTGGAGTGCAGATTTGAGTTGAGCAGCGTTATGTAAATAAGACTAAGAAACGAAACGATTGCTGTCAAGTCAATTACAGAAATTATTTTTGTGAACGTTTTGTGAACGATGAGACTTTTGCATGTTGACAATGCGTGAACGTCTAACACTTAGACTGCAATGATAGGACGCGTATCATTAAAATGAGTGTCTCTACAATCACTTGATCGAGTGAATTAACGATAGAAATGGTCAAGCAAATACGTTCAACAAATTTGAAATCGAAATTGATTCGATCTCTAACTACTTAATCAAGAGTGAAGTCAATTGAATATTTAGATTCGTATGAATACTTGTAAAGAGCAAGACGATTGATATTAAATCTGAGGTTTTAATGTCCCCCCTTCCCTGTGCTAGCTCGCACAAGATTGATGATTTCAGCTAACAGTTTGGGAGTATAAAATCGTACTTGAAGAACGATCTGAAACAGCACGATCGATGCGATTTTGGCAGGAATGATCTATGCTGGAAATCGTCAAACTGCTTCTCTGACCATGATGATTCTTTCTCCCGAACTGCAAACTCGCCTCGCTCAGCCTCTCAAGATTGGACAGTTTGAGGTGAAGAGTCGTGTGTTGCAATCGCCACTATCGGGAGTGACAGATCTGGTCTTTCGCAGATTAGTGCGTCGTCATGCTCCAGATTCGATGATGTACACCGAGATGGTGAATGCGACGGGGTTGCACTATGTCAAAGAGATTCCGATTTTGATGGAAGTCGATCCAAATGAGCGTCCGATTAGTATTCAGTTATTTGATTGTCGCCCTGACTTTTTAGCAGAGGCAGCGCGCAAAGCAGTCGGTGAAGGGGCAGATACGGTCGATATTAATATGGGTTGCCCGGTCAATAAGATTACTAAGAATGGGGGCGGTTCTTCTTTACTGCGACAGCCAGAATTAGCAGAAGAAATTGTGCGATCGGTCGTGAATGCGGTCGATGTTCCGGTCACGGTTAAGACCCGAATCGGTTGGACAGATCAAGAGATTACGATTCTCGATTTTGCGCGACGCATGGAAGATGCAGGCGCGAAGATGATCACGGTGCATGGCAGAACACGATCGCAAGGGTATAACGGGGCCGCAAAGTGGGAATGGATTGCAAAGGTGAAGGAAATTCTCTCGATTCCTGTGATTGCGAATGGAGACGTTTTCTCAGTGGAAGCGGCTGTGAAATGTTTGGAATTTACTCAAGCAGATGGGGTGATGTGTTCGCGTGGGACTTTGGGCTATCCGTTTTTAGTAGGTGAGATTGATTACTTTCTCAAGACTGGCGAGGAGAAAGTAAAACCGACTCCGATCGAGCGCTTGGAATGTGCGCGGGATCATTTGCAGATGTTGTGGGAGTATAAGGGCGATCGCGGAGTTCGTCAAGCCCGCAAGCACATGACCTGGTATGCGAAAGGCTTTGCAGGAGCGGCGGAGTTGCGAGGTAAATTGAGCTTGATTGAGAATGTGAATCAGGGTTTGAATTTGCTAGATGAGCATATCGATCGATTAGCAAAATCGGGTTGGCAAGAGGAGTCAGAAGCGGAATTGGTGGAAGTTTAGATTAGACTTCTTGCAGATTAGGTTCATCTCGGTTGCTGCATTCACCCATCCGCGCGTCAACGGCGGGCTAGCTCGGCAACCCTGCTAAACCAGGCTGAATACTCCCAGTCCAGTTCAGTGGACTTGATCAAATAGCCCGCCCTTCAGGAGCGGGCGGACAGCAACAAGAACGCAATAAATTTTAATGGGCAAGAGGGTCTAGTCAACCAAAGCCAGTTCATCCTCGGCTAGGGGTCTTGTTCGTCAGGGAGCACGACACGTCTCCATTTAGGATTGCTCGACCAAGCGATAAGGCTTAAGAATTTGGATCGCTAAACGCTCGATCGTGGATAAAACTCTCATCCGTCAAACTCCGAAGAAACGCGAGTAAATCCTGCTTTTCTTGCTGGCTCAATTTGAATCCCTTCACAAATGAACTCTTCAAAGGATTCTCACTGCCAATGCCAGCCCATGCACCTGTATGAATCGTTCTGCCTCCTGCTGCATAATGCTCAATCACTTTTTCTAAAGACGCGATCGAACCATCGTGCATATAAGGTGCAGTCAAAGCAATATTGCGTAAAGTCGGAGCCTTGAATCGTCCCATATCAGAAGGTTTGAGAGTAATTTCATGCACTCCAGTATTATTGCTCGGATAAGCTCCTTTTCCGTCTAAGTTGTACAGTCCCGTATTGTGAAAAGCAATCTCTTGAAATGCTAAGCGTGAATGTTTGACAGAATCCGAAAAGTTAATCCCGCTATGACAATGAAAGCATTCGAGTCGTTCACTTTCAAACAGAGCTTCCCCCCGTTTTGCAGAATCAGAAATGGCTCGATCGTTGCCGCCATATCGATATTGATCGTAAGGCGAACTAAATGAAATCAATGTCCGCTCAAATGCTGCGATCGCTTTTGCTAAATTCTGAATGCTAATCTCTCCATTAAAAGCAGACTTGAACAATCTGGAATACTTCGGATCACGCTGCAACAGTGCAATAATGTCTTGCTCTTTGCCGACCATTCCCATCTCGATCGGATGCTCTCCAAACAACGGCACGAGCAACTGAGACTCCAAACTCGTCATGTTGGGATTTGCCCAGGTCAGTACCGAATTGTATGCCACATTCGCCAAGCTCATTGCATTGCGAGGATGCGTCTCACCCGTTGCCCCGATCGAGACAGACTTCTTCTCAGTAAACGCCCGCGATTGATCATGACAAGTTGCACAAGAAAACTCACCTGTCACAGACAGGCGCTTTTCATAAAATAAATGCCGCCCCAACTCAACCTTGGCATCACTCATCGGATTCTCTACTGGAACCACAGGCGGCGGTGTCCAGTCAGGCAGATTCCATTGATAGCTCTCGCTTGCAAATGCAGCACTCAAGCCCAAAGCCAAGCAGAACGAGAGAGCCATAAGCATGATCAGTGTCAGATAGCGCTTCATTGTTTCGGCGCGACACGAAAGAAAGTTTGACGAGCAGATTGCTCATTCCAAGGTAGACCGAAATTTCTCATCACGGCTGTACAATCGCCATCTTTTGAATCAGACATGCAGCCAAGTGGTGTATCAGGTTGATTCTTTGCCAGATTTGTCTGTGCAACGAGTGCGGCAATATCAGCCACGATCGTATCTTTCTCAGCGTTGAAATTACTCAAAGTAATCGTAGAAGCGTTCGGATTTTTGCAGCTTTCTGGCTTCTGAGTTCCACCGACGCAGCCCGTACTCCCAAGGTGAATGATAAATCCACTCTGCGGTTTACTCGGCGTATTCTGCGGTTTTTGAGTTGGAGAATGGGGACTATCATGCTTAGAACTGGCGGACATTGCAGGCATGAAATCAATTCGAGCAAACTTGTAGCCTCCGCGCCAATTCCACCAGAGCGAAGTCAGATTTAAAGGAGAAGGCGCGATCGCGGCATCGTTATGATTCAAATCAAACGGCACACCCAACGTAAATTTTACGCCTTTGTAAGTGCCTTTCGGAACCGTGCCAACAATGCGATCGTTGGTTTCTACTGTGCCGTTAGAACACATGCCAGATTTGTTTTCAAAATCGACTAAAGCAACATTCTGATATTGCCATTTCTGATCCGGCTTCAAAGTAACCGGAACTGAGCGACCCTGAGCATCAATCAATGCAACATTTGACACATAAAAGCGAAAATCTGTGGGCTTGACAGCAGTTGCAGGAGTCCCCAGTGAGTAAGCTGTATCACATTGAAATGCTTGATTGCCGACTCTACCCTGAAATTGAATCGTTACGGGTTGTGTGGTTTGAGCAGTCGCCTGTTGAGCGATCAAGAAAGAAACGATCGAGAGTACTAGAAGAGAGACGCGAATCTTCATATCCTGCCCATGTTCAGAGGTCGGTTTCAACTCTAAAACAAGCAGCAGTGAGATTCAAATGACAGCTTGTAGTACTTGACTCAAAATGCTACTGGAGCCGCGTCCTCGCCGCTTTTCGCTGTGAAGACCGTCTGTGAAGGTCGATTTCATAACGCGAGGGAGAATAGAGTCTTAGAAATCTACCGCTTGCAGGAAGCAAATCAGGTGCGATCGCAGACAATAATGAATCCTGAAGCACTGCAAGCACTCCAATGAATCTTCCAGAACTAGACCGCGAAACGATCGATAGAATTCTCGAAATGGCTTGGGAAGATCGCACTCCCTTTGAAGCGATCGCACTGCAATTCGGACTCGACGAAAGCCAGACGATCGCGCTGATGCGTCGCGAAATGAAGCGATCGAGCTTTGAAATGTGGCGCGAACGAGTCACAGGACGGAAAACTAAACATTTGCAGCAGCGAGACTTTACAACAGGGAGATTTCGATCGCAAAATCAAAAAGGTTCATAGATCTACTTTGCCTGAACGTTATTGAATGCTGGAGCCTTCGACGGTTCGCCTCGCATCCACAGCACTCCAATATTGAGAACCAGAGCAGAGAAGACGATCGCAAAAGCAATCTTAAAATAAGTTGGAGGCGCTTCAGAGACTGCGACCTCTTCAAGTTCAGCAGGAGTCGATTGCTCGATAGACTCATTTGTCACGGATCGAGCAGATTCAACCTCAGCAGGAATCGACAGCAACCAACCTCGCGCCGCTTTTGCACCTGAGAAAGTAGAATCAATCAACTGCTGAATAAAGAGCTTGAGTGGCTCATGCGAGAGGTCTTGCCAGCGCGGATCAGTGAGCGGATTCCAAGACTCAGGCGGATCAAGTTCACCAAGCAACAGTTGCGCTGCAATTTTGCCTAAGTCGCGCAAGTCTTTCTGCTTTGAAATCTTAAAAGCAGATTTCAATTGCGGTTCTGCACTGTGCCAAATTGCCGACTCCCACAATTGAAAATCTTGAAGATAAACCTGAAATTGAGGTGGTTGAGCCGTCTGAACCACAGTCTGAACCACCGGATTAACCGCAACCAGTAGGCTATCTAAACTTAAATTGCCATGTGCAATCCCTTTTTGCACTTCATCGCTGTCTTCGTGATAGATCGCAAGACTATGCAAAAACCAAAGACTTTGCAGCACTTGAGACAAAAGATGATGCACGACTTGAGGCGGAAAAGCATCTTGAGCTTCTAACTCACTCCGCAACGATCGCGGTTGCTGCTGCGGCGACTTTAAAACTAAATAGCAGCGATGATCCTTGGCAGACGCAATACTCTCTTGTGGAATTAATAATCGAAAGTCCTGGACTCCTCCACTGCGAAAATCGATCGTCTCCAACATTTCTAAGGCAAATTCGATTTGCTGAATATCCGAACTCGTCCACCAGAATGAATAGTATTCTTTGATCATTACAGGTTGCTGAGTATGCAGATCAATTCCTGTATAAGTTCGTACACCAGGGCGATTCTGAAATTGAGCGTGAATGGCATACTGACCTGCGATCCCACTCAGCATCTTCCCTTCTAGCGATACGGAACGATTCTCGTGTGGCTCAGTCTGAGAAGTTACAGTGGACACTGGAAACGGCTTTAGATTATCGTGACTCATTACGACTTGCGTTGATAAACAGACTTGCTTCAGAGACGACTTATCAGGAGACAAATACGGAATCTCAATCCCGCCTCTGTTTCCTGATGATATGGCTACCTATTGTAAACAGAATTAGCGATCGTAGTTCCGGGTGTTGTGCCATGTTATTGAAACAAATTCATTTTATTTCTGTGACTGTAAAGTTAATGACTTCTGGTTCCACTGTTACTGATGTAGCATTGAACTCTATGGAGGTGAAACTGTGAAAAAGAATTCACTTTCTCGAAACCATTCCGCTAAAAAGTCATTCAACTTTACGATCGCTCCAGCAACAACTTCTGAAACTCCCTATCAGATACAAGCAGGCAAAACGGTTGTCTTTAGGATTCAAGTTACGAATCAATCCATCCTCTCTGATCTGATTTTCTTAAAATGTCCTGAACTACCAGCAGACTGGTTTACGATCGCATATCTCGATCATACGGTTGAAGAAACTCCTGGCATCATTCAATTGAGTGAGAAACTCTCGCTGCCTCCTCAATCTAGTGGAGAGATTCAACTGACGTTACATCCGCCGCGAGATGCTGCGATCGGCAACTATTTTCCGACCTTGCAGCTTATCTCTATGAGTGCGCCAGATCTAGTGATTTTAGATGTCATTTACCTTCAGGTACTGCCCGATACGCACCTCGATACCCAGTTAATTCCCGAAAGCCAAGCGATTGCGAATCAGCCTGCAACTTTTAACTTCATAATTTGCAATCGCGGCAATGTGCATCGCACTTTAAAGCTTGACGCAAAAGATTCAGCGAACTTATTTCGCTTTGAAACCGATTTAGCAAACAATATTGTTAAGCTTGCACCCGGTCAAGAAATTACGATCGCGCTAAATGCTGCTCCTCGCAATCCCTGGCAACGACCGTTAGGAGGGAGTCCGATTCGATCTCAGATAGGTGTGACTTTAGTTGCCGTTGATGCGTTAGCCGAGGCTCGTTCTTCTACTCAAGGCAAGCTCGTTTGGTTGCCCCAGCCTCAATGGGTTCGAGGACTGCTAACCTTGCTGGGTGCGGCAGGCGCATTGCTTGCCCTAGCCGGATTGTATCGATTTAATCGTCCCGCGATCGCGGCTCCAGAAATTGTTCGCTTCACGGCAACGGGGCAAAATGAAGCCCTGCGATTGAATTGGAAATTGAACAATCCTGAAACCTTGGCTAGGGTGGTCATTGCACAGTTAAACGATGGGGCAGAGATTCAGACCGTTCGCTATGATTTTTCAGCCTCTATCCCTAAAGGGTTGCAAGCAAAGCCAGAGTCGGATCAGGGCTGTCAGATCTCTCAAGCTCAAAATCATTCCTCTGCGCTGTGGCAACTGCCACTGCCAAATCTGCCCTGGTTTCAGTCGCTCCAGCAAACGCCCACTCCAACGACGATCGATTGCCAAAATATCCCTTTTAACTCCAAGCAGGCAAGCAGTCTGAGATATAAGCTCAAGCTATTCTCAAAGTCTGATGCACAAGTTCCCAGTGCGGAATACACCACAGCCGCGATCGCACCGAAATTAGGCGGTGATTCATCTCAAGTTGAGCTAAGCCTCCAAACGGCTCAGCCCTCCCAGCTTTTCATCGTTCTGAATGTCAATGGCAATCTGGCTCAGAGTCAACCGATCCATACCTATTCAGTTACAGAAGGCGGAACCGCAGAAATTGTCGTGTCTTGGATGGTGCAAGGGAGCAGGGATATTCGGCTTTTACCGGGGTCGAGCAATGTTCAACCCAATGGCTCAGCTACCTATTTACTCCGGGCTGGAGAAAGCAAAACCGTAACCTTGGCCGCACAAAACTCAGTTGGTGAGCGAGTCACACAGTCTGTTGTGATCGCTGCTGCTGGGATTGCTGCACGCGATCGTTCTCCGTTCCGTCCGAATTCTCCGTTTCAACCTGCTCAGAAGCCAAGTCCTGGTGCTGGAGATCCGCTGCCTCCAGAGCCAGAAAATACTCAGCCGAGTGAGACAGATCAACCTCCTAGCGATCAGAGCAGCCCTCCTGCTGATATTCCTTCTCCCGAAGCTTCTCCTGCTGCTAGTCCTTAAAAATGACTGGAATTCCGCACAAATAAATGCCCTAGCGAGATCCGCCAGGGCATTTACTTCACAAAATGCTTTTATACCGCTGCCTGCTGTCGCTGATATAACGACCAATACAAGCCCTTCTTCCGCAGCAGTTCCTCATGCGTCCCCTTCTCCGCGATCACACCCTTCTCCATTACCAGAATTAAATCTGCTTTTCTTAAAGGCGCAAAACGGTGAGCAATCAAGAACACAGTGCGATTGTCCGAGATCGACTGCAAGCTTTGTAAAACCTGCTGTTCTGTCTCACTATCTAAGGCACTCGTTGCTTCGTCTAGTACCAAAACTGGACAATTGGACAAGAACAATCTCGCCAAAGCAATGCGCTGCCGCTGTCCACCAGAAAGCGCCGTTCCGCGTTCCCCCACATTCGTCTCATACCCTTGCGATAACTCACTCACAAAGTCATGCGCCGCTGCCATCCGAGCCGCTTCGACGACTTGTTCTGCTGTAATATCCGGGCGACCTAAGCTAATGTTGTCGATGATGTTGCCATTGAACAGAAAATCCTCCTGCAACACGACACCCATCTGACTCCGAAGAGAGTGTAGATCCGCACTCTTAATATCAAATCCATCGACAAGAATCTGTCCTGACTCTGGTAGATACAAGCGCTGCAATAGCTTCGACAGGGTACTTTTTCCTGAGCCACTCCGTCCCACAACGCCGACGAGCATTCCCGGCTGCACATCAAACGAAATCCCTTTCAGCACAGGCTCCTGATTCGGGTTGTAGCGGAAAAAGACTTGATCAAATGAAACTTGACCTTTCAAAGTCGGCAAGACCAATCCAGACCCCGGTTCTGCTTCCGGCGCAACATTGAGAATGTCCCCAATCCGATCGACCGACAACAGCACCTGCTGCAAATTCTGCCAAAGCTGTACGAGCCGCAGTAATGGACCCGTCACCCGTCCTGATAGCATCTGAAACGCAACAAGCTGACCGACTGTTAGTTCTTGCCTGATGACTAAATGCGCCCCCACCCAGAGAATCAGTAAGTAAGAGAAATTCGTGAGAAAGTCTCCCAAATTATTACTAATGTTCGAGGTGGTCGAAGCTTTGAAACTGGTACGGATATAGCGAGCAAACAGACCTTCCCAGCGATCGCGCGACGGCTTTTCTGCACTATGCGCCTTCACCGAGTGAATCCCCGTCACCGTTTCGACGAGGAACGATTGACTATCCGCACTGCGGTTAAAGGTTTCATTCAGCCAATTG
>JALOOO010000268.1 GCA_025454375.1 Leptolyngbya sp. Prado105
GCGCACACAAGGGATGGCAACTACGAAGACGAGTCCGAGTCTGCCAGAGGAGCGCGTTCACTTATCCGGCACGAAGGTGAGAGAAATGCTGCGTCGCGGAGAATTACCGCCGCCTGAGTTCTCCCGTCCTGAAGTTGCAGCAGAACTCGCAAAGGCAATGAAGGCTTAGTTAGATCGATTCTCAATTCATACTTGTGGAGCAATCGATGTTCCAACGACCAATCGTTCTTGTCACTGGTGCAAGTAGGAATATTGGCATTGGGTCATCGATTGCCAAAGAAATGGCACAATCAGGTTGGGATGTTGCCCTGACCTATTGGCAGCCCTACGATGTATCAATGCCTTGGGGTAGCGACCCAAAAGAGATTCAGTCACTTTCCAACGAAATTGATCGCTGTGGTATGCGATCCATAGCGCTCGAGGTCGATCTATCCTTGGTCGATTCTGCTGTACAGATATTCGATTCTATTGAACGTGATTTGGGAACTGTTACAGCGTTGGTCATGGCTCATTGCCATTCAGTTGATAGTGACATTCTGTCCACTTCAGTAGAAAGCTTTGACTTGCATTTTGCTGTCAATGCCCGTGCAACCTGGTTATTAGTGAGAGAGTTTGGTAAACGGTTCCAAGGAGAATTCGGAACTGGGCGCATTATTGCGATTACCAGCGACCATACGGCTGGCAATCTTCCCTATGGTGCGAGTAAGGGTGCGATGGATCGAATCGTGCTGGCTTCGGCTCAGGAATTCAGAGCGTTGGGCATCACAGCGAACGTGATTAATCCAGGTGCAACGGATACTGGCTGGATGTCCGCAGCACTCAAAACTGATGTTCAAGCCATCACTCTGTTGAATCGTGTCGGTATGCCGCAGGACTGTGCAAATCTGGTCAAATTTCTGTGTTCCAAAGAAGGCGGATGGATCAATGGACAACTGCTGTACAGTAATGGTGGTCTTCAGTAACCGTTGAGAACGCAAGGTTTCTTAGACTGCTGCTTAAGGTAATGCCTCAAGCTAAAATAGAAAGGGCAAATAGCAGCGAGATAAAATTGATGACAGTCCGACAGCCCCGGTACAGCAAAGAAGAATTTGCTCGACGCGGCGATGAGATTTATGAATCTCAGATACGCCAGCAGATTGAGGAAGGCAACCACGGCAAGATTGTCGCGATCGACATCGAAACCGGAGATTTTGAAGTCGATCAGAGCGAGATTGCTGCCTGCGATCGCCTTGAAGCCCGTCGCCCAGATGCTCAAATCTGGATTGTGCGGATTGGTTCTCGTCATGTTCGTCGTTTTGGTGGGCGTAGTCGGAGAACTGCATGATTACTGGGTTCGTAAATGTCGAGTTTGAGCCGATTATTCCCCTGTCCATTCGTCGGACTGATGGCAAAGTTTTTACGCAAGATGCGATCGTAGATACAGCGTTGCACCTAGAGAAGTTTAAAGCAGGTTGGGACTTACAGGAGTAGACTCTCTACAGTAGTAGAAGCTTTCTTTTATTGTAATTTGTGACGATGAGTTGGATCAATTTGATTTGGTTAATGGGTGGGGTCGGGGTCGGGTTTGCTGGGGGTTGGTGGATGAAGCGATCGCCTGCTTCAGGTTCAAAGGACTTAGAGTTAGCGTATCGATCGACACTTGAACTTGCACAGTTTAAAGCAGGGTTTTTAGCCCGAACTTCCCATGAGTTGCGATCTCCCTTAAGTGGGTTAATTGGATCACAGCAGCTTGTACTTGGAGACTTATGCGACTCTCCTGAAGAAGAACGCGAATTTATTCAGCAAGCCAATGAATCCGCTTTGAAACTCGTGAAGTTACTCGATGAAGTGATCAATGTTTCTAAAGCTGAATATGGAACAGGTCAATTGAAATTGCAGTCTGTATCCGTGAGTGATGTCTTTGACAATGTATTTTCTTTGACGCATCTATTAGCGGAGAACCGCAACTTGCGATTTCAATTTGTACGACCAGAACCAGATTTAAACGTATTCGTCGATCGTAAAACGCTAGAGCAAGTGTTAGTTAGTTTGATCAGTAGCGCGATCGCAACGATGCAGGAAGGAACGCTAAAACTCTCGGCACGAGCGGATTCTGAGCTTGTCGTGATCGAGCTAGAAGACGAACGCCCGATCGAGATTTGGCGAGAAGCGATCGATTTGCTCAACACAGCACCGCCGAAAGATTTAGAGCCGCCCTCCTTCGGATTTAGCCTTTTAATGAATCAAACCTTGATCGAGTTGATGAATGGTCGGTTAGAGTTAGGAAAGTTGGATAAAACCGTCACACAACTCCGGTGCGTTCTTCCTCGAAATGCGATTCAATCTTAGGCATGGATTCACTCATTGGTCAAACCATTTCAAACGGCAAATACACCCTGCAAGAAGAAATCGGGCGCGGGGGGTTTGGGATCACGTTCAAAGCGATTCATCACTTTTTAGATCAAACGGTTGTGATCAAAACGCTGAATGAATCCTTAAAAGCAGAGAAGAATTTTGCCGATTTTCAGCGCAAGTTTCAAGATGAGGCGCGTCGTCTCGCGACTTGTGTGCATCCAAATATTGTCCGAATTAGCGATTTCTTCCTCGATCACGATCGCGCTTATATGGTGATGGATTATATTCCGGGCAAAAATTTGGAAGATTTAGTCTTTCCCGATCGACCCATGCCCGAAGCGATCGCTATTCGCTATATTCAGCAAATCGGCTCGGCGCTAGAAGTCGTTCATCGCAATGGATTGCTCCATCGAGACATCAAGCCGCAAAACATCATTCTGCATGAGAAAACGCAAGAAGCAATTCTGATTGACTTTGGAATTGCACGAGAATTTACACCCAATGAGACACAAACTCACACACAGATGATGTCAGTTGGATACGCTCCAATTGAACAGTATTTTGCACAGAAAAAACGCAGTCCTGCCAGTGATGTTTATGGTCTAGCAGCAACACTATACGCATTAGTCACCGCAACGATTCCAACGGCATCGATTCTGCGAGATCATGAACCAATGCCTGAACCGCGAGAGATACAACCGACGATCACGCCAGAACTGAATCAAGTGATCCTGCGCGGTATGGAAATGAATGTGGTCGATCGACCTTCTACGATTTCTGAGTGGCTTGCGCTTTTGCCAAACTCCAGTCCACATGTCACCCTGCCTCCAAAATCTGTCACCTCTCCAACCGTTGCGGTCATGCCTTCGCGTGAACCGACCGTCACTGCTAAACCTGGACTGAGAGCCGTTTGGCTGCTTGCTGCTTTATCTGCATTGACGCTCACGGGAGTTGCGATCGTCATTCTCTGGCTACAATCTCGTCAATCTCAACCGCCGCAAATTACGCTGAATTCTCCCAGCCCACTGCCCTCGATTTCGCCCATTCCTTCTGAAACCCCGACCCCAAGAGTTTCTGAAATTCCAAAGCCGAAACCGAGTGTTACCGCATCGCCTGCTCCGACTCCTGCACCGCAGCCTGTTTTGATCGATCCATCTCTGCCAGAACCGATTCCACCCGAAGCACCCGCAGCAACCCAGACGAATCCAAATCGCGTGCCTGGATTTGCAGTGGGGACTTCAGAGCAAGAAGTCCGTGCTGCATTAGGAGAACCTGCCCAGACGAAACCTGGATACTGGCAGAATACCCGCAGTGTTTTGTATGAAGTCGTCCCTGATCGCATTACTTTGGGCTACTTATACGATCGAACGACTAATCAAATCCGACAAACTGAAGCTTCATTTGCTCAAGCTGTGGATGATTTGACGATTCAGGTTACGGTTAATGGCATGTTAGGCAGTCAAGCTACTCCAGAGGTGATTGACGCTTTGAAGCAGATTTATCGTCGAAAGCTCGATCGACATAATTTCCAACAAGGCAAGCTCAAAGGCACAATTTATCGCAATGAACAAGATCGCATCTATGTCGGCGTTTGGGATGCAGATTTACACGACTAAGCGATCGTCATTTCTTGGACTGATCTGCTCTAGCACTATCCATATAGCACCAGGGTGATGCGTTGGTTAATCCAGGTGTGGAAACTTATAAGCAGCAGTATCAAAAAAGAGTGGTCAAAAAACTTAAGAAGACCCTGGCACTTGGATTTGACCTTGCTGCTAAACCTGCTGACCTAGAGTGTGTTGCTTAAGGAGTTTTCCAAACTTCTTTGGTCATACACAGTCTGGAGCAGGTTTCTTGTACCTTACCCTAGCTTTTGTTCGGCTTTGCGCTGAGCTTGACCCTTGCCCTGGTTAGTGGGGTCTGCAATGTATTCAAAGTTCTCATCAGAATTCCAGGAACCACGCTGGTCTTTCTCCCCATCAGATGACAAATTGAAGTAAAGATCAACAGTCTCGTCAGGTTGAATATTGCCGAAAAATGGCTCATCCAATTTGCCCAACGATTCCAAGGCTTTCATGAACATCTTCGTGTGAGAAATTTCCCGCGTTAACAAATGAACTAACGTTTGTTTGGTTCCTTCATCTGTCGCTAACTTGATCAGTTCTTCGTAAGTTTGGCGTGCCCCAGCTTCTGCGGCAATGTTTGCTCTGAGATCGCGCACAATATCGCCTCCCTCATTCAAATAGCTTGCAGTCCACGCACTGCCCTGGCTGTCTAGAAAATGAGGACCGACTCCCCGCACAGCAAATAGTGTGCTTTTGAATGCTTCTGTTTGATCAACATTCTTGGTATGCCCTTCAATAAGTTTGCCCACCATTTCGAGATGGCTAAATTCTTCGATCGCAATGTCTTGCAGCATATCACGCATCCCTGCATCCTCTACATGGAATGACTGCACCCAGTATTGCAATGCCGCAGAAAGCTCTCCCGTAGCACCACCAAACTGCTCTAGCAGTAGTTGAGCATATCGAGGATTTGCTTCCTTAATCTCAACGTTATGGATGAGTTCTTTTTTGTGAAAAAACATAGTTTATTCTTCCTACTTAGTTATTACCACTAACCCATTCTCAAAGCATTGCGAAATGGGATCTCTTTTAGCCTTCTCACAATAGGGGGCAAGGTAGGAGAAAACGTGTGTCTATAGATTGAGATAGGCTTATCTAAGGTAAGAAGGCTGTCTGAGAAGACTATAGCAATCCTACTTGAATTATGAGAAGCAGTCATAGGTAAAAAACTTGGGCAAAACGGATGCAAGTAATACGCCAACTTGATTCATTGAGAACACCATCCTTGACCTGATTCACATACCATCCAATCAACGCTCCGGAACACTTGGAGCTTTGGTTATTGAACACTCGGATATTTCGCATCTTGACTGGTTGCAGCAATCCAGGGAGCAGTATTGAGTTCTGCCAGTCGCTTCTGAAATGTTTTTGCCACTCCAGCTAGTTGATCTCGTTTTTGTACTCCCCTAAACGCTAAATGCGCCCCATTCTGACGATTGCAATTCTGATCGTAATTTGTGGAGCAGATCGCTGGGTTGGGATAGAAAGCTTTGGACAAGTGAAAAAAAAATGGCTGAAGCGGATTTTAGAGTTACCGAACGGAATTCCGCTACATAATACATTTGCACGAGTGTTTGCTCGGTTGAATTGAGAGCAGTTCCAAGCTTGTTTTCTGAGTTGGGTGAGGTTGCTGATGCGATCGAGTGAGGCATCGGTGGTTGCGAAGGACATTAACAGGGACGAGCGAAAATTCGTCGCGGCTGGACGATGGAGCGAGGTTCATAGATACATAATGCTAAGTCCATGACAAATCAGCAAAGGAGTGATAGATGATGAGTCTCACAGTTGCGTAAGATATTCTTAACTCAACGGATAGGCATTTATTCTTATTATGATGGAACAATTCCCCTGGCTGACCGTGATCGTGCTACTGCCGTTGGTAGCCGCGTTATTCATTCCTTTGATCCCTAATAAAAGCGGCAAGACCGTCCGCTGGTATGCCCTGGGGGTTGGCATGGCTGATTTTGTCCTGATGTCCTACACCTTTTGGCGGCATTACGACGCAAGCCAGGCGACATTCCAATTGGCGGAAAAGGTGGTTTGGTTACCGCAGTTGGGCTTGAGTTGGGCGTTGTCGGTGGATGGTATTTCGGCTCCGCTGGTGCTGTTGGCGGGCTTGGTGACGACCCTGTCGATGTTTGCCGCTTGGCAGGTGGATCGGCGATCGCGCCTGTTCTACACACTGATGTTGATTCTGTATGCTGCTCAGATAGGGGTGTTCGTAGCCCAAGACCTGATGCTGTTCTTTATCATGTGGGAAGTGGAACTGGTTCCGGTCTATCTGCTGGTGTGCATTTGGGGCGGGCAAAATCGGAGCTATGCAGCGACGAAGTTCTTGATGTATACGGCGCTGGCTTCGATTTTCATTTTGGTGGCAGCGCTGGGGATGGGACTCTATGGTGATACGCTCACCTTTGATATTGCTGAAATAGGGATGAAGCAGTTTCCCTTAGGGCTGGAATTGTTTTTGTATGCTGGACTGCTGGTGTCCTTTGGGGTCAAATTGGCAATTTTCCCCTTTCATACTTGGTTGGCGGACACCCATGGCGAAGCTTCTTCTCCAGTCTCGATGATTTTGGCAGGGGTGTTACTGAAAATGGGGGGGTATGGGCTGATCCGACTGAACTTGGAACTGTTGCCCCATGCCCATGTGTATTTTGCGCCAGTGTTGATGATTTTAGGGGTGGTCAACATCGTCTATGGGGCACTGAACTCTTTTGCACAGACCAATATGAAGCGGCGGTTAGCCTATTCCTCAATTTCTCATATGGGGTTTGTGCTGCTGGGGATTGCGTCCTATAGTGATTTGGGTGTGAGTGGGGCGATGCTGCAAATGCTGTCCCACGGGCTGATTGCGTCGGTGTTATTTTTCTT
>JALOOO010000058.1 GCA_025454375.1 Leptolyngbya sp. Prado105
GATTAGAACTGCAAAAGCAAAAGCAGAAGTCAATTGCGAAACGGTTCTCGCAAGTTGATCGGCTGTGCCAGCGAGTTCGATGCGGTATCCTGCGGGTAGATTTGCCTGTACTGGAGCGAGAACCTCTCGATTTACCTGCTCGACAATCGCTCCGAGAGAAGCGCTGTCCATCAAAGATGCCGTTAAAGTAATCGATCGCTCTAGATCCGTGTGGTTAATCACATCGGCTCCAATCGTTTCTCTCACGTCCGCGACATCGCTTAACTGAAGTCGTCTGCCTCTAGCAAACAAAGGCAACTGACGCAACTGTTCAGGAGTCTGGACAAAAGTGTTTTGCAATTCGACGGTGACATCTAGCTCCTCTTTGCCATCGACAAAATTAGACGCGAGTCTTCCCCCCAAAGCAGCTTCTACTGTTGAACCGATTTCAGATTCTGAAAGTCCCACTTCTGCGAGTCTTTCTCGATTTGGAATCACCTGCAATTCGCCTGCACCCAACACAAAGTTCGATCGCACATTTCGGATGCCAGTTAAGCCGCGTAATTTGCCTGAAAGTTCTCGATCGAGTTGTCCCAACTGATTCAAATCTGTGCCAACAATGTCCACCTCAAATTCTTTGCCTGGATCACGGAAAATCGCAGGACGCACCGGAACCATAAATCGGTAGCCCGCAAAGTTACTACTCGCTGCCCGAAACCGATTTACCATATCAGCAAGTCCGCGTGTTGTGGCAAATTCAGGCTTGAGAATTGCTGCAATCGCTCTCAAACCTCCCGGTCGATCGATAAACATCACTCGATCAATTTCTGGCTGAGCGCGAACAAATTCCCGCACGGGTTTCGATTGCTCGATCGATTCTGTAATGCTCGTCCCTGGCAATGGCTCAACCCGCCACTGAATCGTATTGCGATTTCCTTCAGGTAGATAATCCGCAGGCGGTAATAGTAAAAAGCTGACAGCGAGTAATGACAACGGAATTGCGAGGACAATCAATCTCCGTCCCGTTCTCCGCCGCCCAATTGACCAGCGAACCGTTTTTGCTAAAAATCGCTCAAACTTACCTTGAAAATGCCGAAATACGGCTGAGGTTTTCGCAATCGATCGTTCAAGCCAATTTCCGCCGCGATATTCTCCCCCTTCCAGCATCTGCAAGGCTTCTGATTCCTTGAGAAATAGCCCTGACAGCATCGGAACTAAAGTAATTGCCGCAAACAGCGAGAACAATGACGCACAGGACAAAGTAATTGCCATATCTGCATAAAGCTGCCCTGCTTCTCCCGTGACCATCAGCAACGGAATAAACACCACCACATTCGTCAAGGTCGATCCGAGCATTGCGCCCCAAACTTCCTGCGTGCCCTCGATCGCAGAACGAAAGGCGCTTTGCCCACGCTGCATATGCGTGAAAATATTCTCAATCACAACGATCGAGTTATCGACGACCATGCCAACTGAGAAAGCAATCCCGGCAAGACTGATAATATTGAGCGATCGACCGAGCCACGACAGCACAATAAACACCATGACTGAGGTGACTGGAATCGTAATCGCAATCACAGCAACCGTTCGCATCGATCCAAGGAACAGAACTAAAACGCCTGTAGCCAGTAATGCTCCTGTGATCAAATTCTCCTGAACGAACTTAACGGATTGACCAATGTATTCGTTTTCATCGTAGTTATAGACAAACTGAATGCCTTCCTTGCGCTCATCAAACTGGGCTTGCAGTTCAGTAATCGCTTGTCGAACTCCTTTTGAAATCTCCGGAACATTTGCCCCAACCTGTCGAATAATCCCGACTGCTACGGCAGGCTTGTCATTAAACAGAAACGCTCCATCGCGAATCTTGCGTCCCATCGCGACCTTAGCAACATCTCGAATGTAGACTGTGCCTGCCGGATCTCGCCGCAGGACAAAGCCTGCAATCTGATCAATATCTTGCGATCGACTTAAAGTTCTTACCCGGTATTCTCGCCGCCCTAGCTCCAGAGGACCGCCCCGAATATCGCGATTATTTTCCCTGAGAACTCTTACCACATCGCCGATTGTTAAATTGCGATCGGCTAAGGCTTTCGGATCGACTTGTACTTCTACTTCTCGCTGTCGTCCACCCGGCACGATGAACTGACCAACTCCTTGAACCCGCCGCAATCTCGGTAACACAATTTCTTCTGCTAAGTCTCGATAACGATCGGGATCTGGCTCAAATCCCGGCTTCGTGTCAAACGGAATCCACATCATTGGAGAGCTATTGCCCCCGACTAATTCCACATTTGACTCTAATGCCTCCGGTGGCAAGCTCGAAACCTGCTGCAACCGATTGATCACATCGACTAAGCGACCCTCTACATTCGTCCCTTCCTGAAATTCCAGCGTAATCGAACTACTTCCCGAACGCGAAGTACTACTAATTTCTTTCACGCCTAGCACTTCTTCCATCTGTTCTTCGATCGGGCGCGTGATCAAGTCCTCAACTTCAGCGGGTGCCGCTCCTGGATACCCTGTACGAATCGTAATCTCAGGTCGATCGCCTCCAGGCTGCAATTCAAGCGGCAATCTAAATAAAGAAAACACGCCAAAAATTGCCAGCAGACAGAACAACACAAACGTCCCATGCCGCCAGCGAATCGAAGTTTCAATAAAGTTCATGACTTGTCTCCGACGATTTTGACGGGCGTATCTTCGTTCAATCCATCTCCGCCGCGAATCACAATTTCTTGCCCCGATCGCAGTTCTGGGCTAAAAATCGCAACTTGCTTACCCATATCGGTGACTAGCTCAACCCGAATCGGTTTTGCTTTTTTATCGGCGATCGTGAACACAAACCATTCATTCCGTCTTCGAGTCAAAACATCGCGCGATACGACAAAACTTTCTCGCTCGGTTGGAATGGTTAAGGCTCCAGAGATCGCCATTCCGGGCAAGATGCCTTGGGTTGGATTGATTTGAACTCTGACTCGCTGCCGTCGAGAAGTCGCATCGGCGGAAGGCACAACGGCTGTGATCGTGGCTTGCTGTTTCCATTGGGGTAAAGCTCTCGCAGTTAACGCGATCGACATTCCTGGGGTTACTTTCCCGCTCAGATCTTCTGGCAGTTCTAAAAATACATCGACTTGATTGCCTGAAACCAAGGTCACAATCTGCCCAGAACTCTGAACAAGATCCCCTTGGCTGACATGTCGGGTTTGGACAATCCCGGCTTGAGTGGCGACAATTTGAGTGCGTCTCTGAGCAAGTTGGGCTTGGTTAACTGTTGCGGTAGCGGCTTCAACGTTTGCTTTTTGTGCGTCAATCTCTTCTCGGATTGGACCTGCTTTTGCTTCTGCTAAACTCGCTTCGGCGGCAAGTCGTTCGCCTTTTGCTTGATCGACTTGCGATCGCGCTTCAACGAGTAATCTCTGTGAAATCGCGCCTTCCTTCACAAGGTTAGATGTCCGCTTGAAGTTATCCTGAGCGGCTTGTTCTTTTGCTTTTGCTGCATCGACAGCGGCTTGGCGTTGAGTAATGATCTCAGGTCGTGTTCCCACCTGCAAGCGAGCTAAATTGCTGCGCTGTTGTGCAAGTTCGGCTTGCGCTTGCGCAATTCCTAGCTGCTGATCCGAATCGTCGAGAATCGCGATCGCCATTCCTTCGCTCACTCGATCTCCAGGCTGCACAAAAATCTCTTCAACAATTCCTCCGGTTTGAGCGCGAATTGTCGATTGTTGACTCGATTCGACCTGCCCTAAAAGTTGAACGGTTCGAGTCGGGGTTCCGGTTGCCAACTTGGTTGTTTCGACGGCTCTTGGCGGTTGTCCTTGAGGTTGAGCAACGGCGGGTCTGTCTGCGCTGGAGTTTGCCATGCGCCAGAAGCCAAATCCACCGACAGCAAGTAAGGCAGCGCAGCCGAAACCAACCCAAGATTTGCGGTTTGGTTGTGAAGGCTGAGCATCAAGGGTTTCAGGCGTATCGATCTCGGTCTGATTCTGAGGGTCGAGAGATTCCATAATGGCGCAAGACGGGCGAATGGACGATCGGTCACCAGAATTCGGATTTTATAAAAATTTAATATTTTACTGAGATTCTACCTGATTCTTCTGAGATTCTCATGATTAAGATCTCGATCGCAGCGATTTTGCAAAGAAAACCCTGGAAAAGAATTAGCAGTTTTCCCTCTCCAAGGTTTTCTGATTTGTGCCCATTTGCGAATTTCAGCAGCAGCACTAGATGAGCAATCCTCTCAACTACGACTGAGCCTCTGCTGCGTGCAAACCACATTCTTTCTTCGTCGCGTCTTCCCACCACCAGCGACCTTCTCGCTCATGCTGATTTGGCAAAACTGCTTTCGTGCAAGGCTCACAACCGATGCTAATAAACCCACGTTCGTGTAATGGATTGTAAGGCACTTCATAGGCTCGGATGTACGTCCAAACCTGAGCCGATGACCAATTTGAGAGCGGATTAAACTTGATCAACTCACGATCGCCCGAGGAAAACGCCCCGTCAACTTGCACGATCGGCACATCCGAACGAGTTGAAGGACTTTGATCTTTACGTTGTCCTGTAATCCAAGCATCTAAAGTCGAAAGCTTGCGGCGAAGGGGTGCAACTTTGCGAATGCCACAGCACTCCTTGTGTCCGTCCTCGTAGAAGCTAAACAGTCCCTTCTCTTTCACGAAGGCTTCGAGTTGTGCTGCATCAGGAGAGAGAATGTCGATCTCAATTCCATAATGCTTTCTAACTTTCTCAATAAACTGGTACGTTTCAGAATGCAATCGTCCTGTATCCAAACTGAATACCTGAACGTCTTTCTTCAATCGATGTGCAATATCAATCAACACAACATCTTCTGCACCACTAAATGAAATGGCAATGTTGTCATATAGCTCAAGCGCCTTTGCCACAATTTTCTGAGGACTCAGACTCGATAACTCCTCATTCAAACTGGGAATGTCGAGAGCGGGTTGCGCGATACTTTGCGCCATGATCGTGTTCTCCGGATTTTCGTCAGCATTCTATTATCCAACTTCGAGGTGCGAATTGTGTTGGCTCAAATAGAACTGAGCAAATCTGGATTTTGTAGTTCCGGGTCAAAGTGTAACGAGCCGCTATCTCGATTTGGTAATGGCTACGTTTCTGACCCGCACCAAATTCAAAATCTCGTGCAGATTTCGCGACGCGGCCAATCTCACCTCAGAGGCATTCCAAGCTGACTCAAATTCAAAACATGACCACCCACAACCAAATAAACTGTATGCGCGATCTCACCCACTCTCCGCGTCAAACTTCCCAATCGATCTCGAAACACTCTGCCAATCGGATAAGCCGGGACGACTCCCCATCCCGTTTCTTCTGCCACAAAGATAATCAAACTCTCTGTTTTGTCAAAACTCTGAAACAGCGCTTCAACCGTCTTTTCCCAATCCGCATCAGACTGTTCTAAAAAATTTGCCAGCCAGGTTCCCAGTGAATCAATTAATAGACAGTTTGATGAATGCTCGATCGCTTGACTCAACTCGATCGCAACCGCCCGAGTTTGCCAATCTGCCGGACGACGCGATCGATGCAACTCAATCCGGGCTTGCCATTCTGGATCGTCAGGATTCTCTTGAGCCGTTGCAATATAAATGACAGATTCACCCGACTCAGCCGCCAGTTTTTCTGCCCATTCACTCTTGCCCGATCGCGCCGCCCCCGTCACCAAAATCACTTTCGCCATAAAAAATCTCACCAAACCTTTGCTGAAACCGAATTCACCGCTACAATAACCCTTACTTCGACCTATGCGAGAGCGGCAATGAAGAAAGATCTGCGGAGAATTGAAGAAACCTTACTTCAACTCAATAAACGAGTTCCCACCCTTGACACTGCACCGACTCCAGAACCCGAACCCTCTCCCTATCGGGCAGTTTCCTTCGATCTGCACACCAGACCGCCTAGTGCGAACGCGCAGCGTAATGGAATCATCGAACCCGAAATCGCTGCCCCTGAAATCGCTGAACCCATTTCAAATTTTGAGCCAAAACCCCTCAATCTCCCCAAACTCAAAACTCCCAATTTCTCCAGCCACCGCAACGCCGCAAATCCTGCGCTGGCATCCAGTCTACTGCTCGAAATGAAAACCATTGCAGACAGTTGGCAAACCGAACTGAACCAAATCTTACGCCAAATTCAAGACCTCTACATCGAAGGTCCGATCGTGGATGGCTGGCTCGAATCCCATGCAGGCGAACCCTTGGGCGATCTCTCCACACTCCGACATGCCGAAGTCGATCGGCTCATGACCTACATCGACGAAATCTGCGCCACGCCACTCCCCGGCACAAAAGAATCTGCCAAAGCAGGATATCGACTTTGCGGCATCAATGCCGACGGTCAACGCTGGTCTTATGCTTGCCCTGCTGAGCAGATTCCAAGCCTCAGCCTTGCAATTGCTCGATATCACAAACTTCGCCAACTCCTCGATCGCAAACAAGACCTGGAAAATCGCCTCACTGGACTCGCCGAAACTATAGTCGGTCTGCACAGCAAGATGAAGGATTAGGCGTTTCGGGCATTCTGAAGTTTGACTTGATTAAAGCTTCATTATGGTTTTGTCCAAACTTCTGATCTCTGCCATCATCTGCACACACAATCGCGATCGCTATCTCGGTCTAGCGATTGATAGCTTGCTTGCTCAAGATTTTGAGAATTTTGAAATCATTGTCGTCGATAACGCCTCAACCGATAGCACTCGCCAAGTCGTTGAAGCCCGACTCGAAGATCAAAGACTCCGCTACATTCACGAACCCAAAATCGGCTTATCCGTCGCAAGAAATACAGGCGCAAGCATCGCCTATGGTGAAATCCTGGCTTACTTAGATGACGATGCGATCGCCTCACCGCATTGGCTCACAACACTCTACAACGCTTATCGCAGCAATACAAAACTCGCGATCGCAGGTGGTAAAGTGACGCTAATCTGGACAGACGGACTGAGCGCTCCAGAATGGCTCTCTGATGGACTCGCTGGAAATCTTGGCGCATACGATTTAGGAGATGCGATCGTTAAAATCGAGCAACCCGGACTCACTCCACGCGGGCTAAATTATTCGATTCGTAAGAAATTTTTTGATCAAATTGGTGGATTCGATCCAAATCTCGGTCGCGTCGGCAAAAATCTTCTCTCCAACGAGGAATTGCACACCACGAATCTCGCCTTACAAACCGGATGGGAAGTTGCCTATATTCCCAATGCTCATGTCGCACATCATGTTGCGCCCGAGCGCGTCAATCGCCAATGGTTTCTCAATCGCGGTTGGTGGCAGGGCATCAGCGAATGCTACCGCGAACAAATCGCGGGAGAAGCAGGAGTCGGACAATTTCGCCGAGGAGGAGAACGCTTCATTCGTGGACTCTACAAATCCATCAAATTTATCAGCGATCCGACTCAGCGCTTTGAAAACCTTGTCTATAGCTATGGTCAAATAGGCTACTTAACCAAAGCCTTGCAAGGACTTATCTTTTCTACTGGCTCTGTAAAGCGATTGTAAAAATTATCCGTATTGCACTGACATTAGCATTTTCATTCAGCAAGAATATTCGGTAGATTCCACATATAAAAGCCCCGATCGCAAGAATGTGGAGGTTTCGTACCCTTCCTCGTCACTGCTTTAGAAATGACTGCTACTCAGGTTTCTCCAATCGCCACTCAAACCGCCGCCTCGATTCGCGAACTGGTTCAAAATGCCTATAATCAAGGCGCATCTGGACTGTATCTGCAAATTGGTCGCGCTCCTTTTTATCGACTGCACGGGAAACTCGTTCCTCAAGATCAGTTTGCGGTGATCACACCCGATCGCTACAGCCACTACATTCAGGAAATTCTCTCTCCGACTCAGCTTAAGCAATATCTCGAAACTCAAAAGCTGGATGCAAGTGTTCAAGTCAGTGGTTTTATGCAGGCTCGCTTGATTTGTGGTCCAACGACGCAGGGTGTGCAAGCCATGAGCTTGAGCGCGATCGAATTTGATCAACCCAGCATCGACCTCGAAGAATCTGGAACCATTCGCCGGATGGTGAAAGACGCGCTGGCTCAAGGCGCATCCGATATTCACCTGCAAGTTGGCGAAATGCCGCGATATCGCATTCAGGGACAAATGTGCCTGCAAGAGCAATACGGAACCATCACGATCCGACAGTTTGAGGACTTTCTCGCCGAAATTCTGTCTCCAGAACAGCGAGAAATCTTTCACAGCAAACAAGAACTCGACACCGCCATTTTCTACCCAAATCTGGTGCGCTGTCGGGTCAATTGCGCTCAATCCTTGATGGGCGGTGTGATTGTGCTGCGTTTAATCTCACTCGAAGTTCCGACGATCGCCAAACTCCGACTGCCCGATCGCTTAGCCCAACTCGTCGAAGAACGCCAAGGATTAATTCTCGTCACAGGTCCTGTAAACTCTGGGAAATCAACCTCACTTGCCGCAATGCTGCGCCATATCAACGAGACGCTCCCCCGCAAAATTGTGACGATCGAAGACCCGATTGAATATGTCCACACCTCAAATCAGTGTTTGATCACGCAGCGAGAAGTCGGACTTCATACCCAGGAATTTAAGGAGGCACTTCGAGCCGCACTGCGACAAGATCCAGACATTCTATTAATTGGAGAAATGCGCGATCGCGAAACCGTCGATACGGCGATTCGAGCCTCCCTCACCGGACACCTGGTACTCGGAACGCTTCATACAAAAGGAGCCGTCAACGCGGTAAAACGCCTGCTCAATTTCTACACGCCCGAAGAACAAGAACTAGTTCGCCTCCAAATTGTCGAAGCACTGAGAGCCGTCATTGGTCAAACGCTTGTCCCAACGATTCAAGGCGGTCGATCAGCAGCCCTCGAAATCATGCTCAACACCGACACAATCCGCGACTATCTTCAAAAAGGCTGCATCGATGAGATTTATCAATTAATGGAAGAAGGTACAGACGGTTCTCAGACGTTGAATCAAGCTTTATTCGATCTGTATAAAAATGGGGAGATTACGGACGAGAACGCACTCTCAGCATCGCTCAACCCTGATGATCTCAACTACATGCTCAAGAACGAATCTCGTCGATCGAGCCGCTCCGGACTAATGAGTAAGGCTTATTACAACCCGTCCCCGATTTAGGGAATCTCAACTAATTAAGAACTTTAAAAGCACGGAATTTCCGCGCTTTTTTTGTTAAATCGCTCAAAGGTAATGTGAGTATTCACTTCAGAAGATTATTAAGTTTTTGTCATATGATCAATTGACTCACTATAATGTGAACGATTGTAAAGATTTTACGGATGTACAGACTCCGATCCGAAAATGCGCTGATTCATTGGAAAGATTCGGAGTAATTCGTCGGTGAAGCCTTTTAGATAGAGGAATCCTATGTTTCACTACCTAAGAGTTCAATCCTAAAATCTCTACATTCTGTTGTTTAAGTTCACTTTACTTAATAAAACCAGGGTAGAATGATTCAAGTAGGTAGAAATCCTCATTGGACATTCCACCTTATATCCAACTTGATCCGCCAAGTAGCGGATTGAGTCTCAACGGTGTAAAGCACCGATATCCCCCTTGATCTCTACAAACTGGTCACTGATGTCATGGTGAGTACTTCATTTCCTTGGTTAACAGCCATAATTGCGCTTCCTCTTGTAGCCTCCTTCGCGATTCCGCTTATCCCTGACAAACAGGGCAAAACGGTTCGTTGGTATGGCTTAGGTGTCGGTTTGGCGGATCTCGTTCTTTCAATCTATGCCTTCTGGAAACATTACGATTTCCAAAATCCAGATTTTCAATTAGTCGAAAACTATGCTTGGATTCCTCAAATTGGGGTGAACTGGTCGCTGGCAGTCGATGGCATCTCAATGCCTCTGGTGGTTCTTGCAGCCCTGGTCACAACGCTATCGATGTTGGCGGGCTGGAAAGTTACCAATAAGCCTCGCTTGTTTTACTTCCTGCTTCTGGTTATGTATAGCGCTCAAATCGGCGTATTTTGTGCCCAAGACATGATTCAGTTCTTCCTACTCTGGGAAGTTGAACTGGTTCCGGTCTACATTCTGATTGCGATTTGGGGTGGGCCGAAACGCTTATATGCTGCAACTAAATTTATTCTCTATACGGCATTAGCTTCAGTTTTTATCCTGGTTTCAGCACTGGCGATGGCTTTCTACGGTGATAACTTCACCTTCAACATGCAGGAGCTAGGGCTGAAAGACTACTCCTTAAGCTTTGAATTACTGGCTTACGCTGGATTCTTGATTGCTTACGGAGTCAAACTTCCGATTTTTCCGCTCCACACCTGGTTGCCGGATGCTCACGGTGAGGCTTCTGCTCCAGTTTCGATGATTCTGGCTGGCGTATTGCTGAAGATGGGCGGCTACGCATTAATCCGCATGAACATGGAAATGCTGCCTCATGCTCATGTCTACTTTGCTCCGATTCTGGCAATTCTCGGAATCGTAAATATCGTTTACGGGGCATTGGCTTCCTTTGCTCAACGCAACTTGAAGCGTCGGATGGCTTACTCGTCGATTTCGCACATGGGCTTCGTATTGCTAGGGCTTGCTTCTTTCAACGAGCTTGGAATGAGTGGTGCAGTGCTGCAAATGGTTTCTCACGGTTTGATTGCTGCGGCTCTGTTCTTCTTAGCAGGAGTGACCTACGATCGTACTCATACCTTGAACATGGATGAGATGGGCGGACTGGCAAAGAAAATGCCTTCGACCTTTGCACTGTTCACAATTTGTTCGATGGCATCACTTGCCTTGCCCGGAATGAGTGGATTTGTAGGCGAACTGGCAATCTTCCTTGGATTTACAAGCAGCGACGCTTACACTTCAACTTTCAAGGTTGTGATTCTCTTGCTGGCTGCTGTGGGGCTGATTCTGACTCCGATCTACTTGCTCTCGATGCTGCGTGAAATGTTCTACGGCAAAGAAGGCAAAGCGGTTGTGAAAGAAATGTTCTTGGATGCGAATCCCAGAGAATTGTTTATCACCGCTTCCTTGATTATCCCGATCGTTGCAATTGGTCTTTATCCGAAGATGATTACGCAGACCTACGATGTGAAGACGGTTCAAGTTGCTCAAAATGCTCGCAATGCAGTTCCAGTCGTTGCACAGCAAATGGGTTCGCTCCCTGGATTATCAGCCCCTCAAATCTCAGCGTCTCAGCCTGAACTCTTGGGCATGATCAAATAAGCACAAATTCCCTCAAAGAATGGTCTAGCCTGGGTGAAAATCCAGGCTTTTTTGTCGTTAGAAATATCTCATCCCAAACTTGAGATGAGAGCAAACAGTCTTAACGGGTTACTGGATGAGCAGATCCGATCGCTGAAGTCAAATCATCAAATCCCGATCGCTGAAGTTTCTCTTCTAAGCCCTGCAAAATCCGCTTAACCATAGTCGGACCTTCATAAATCCAACCGGTGTAAATTTGGATTAAACTTGCGCCTGCTGTAATTTTCTCCCAAGCATCTTCGGCTGAAAATACTCCTCCAACTCCAATAATCGGTAAGCTTCCCTGCGTTTGTTGCCAGATGAGTCGGATTACCTCCGTCGATCGCGCTTTTACAGGCGCACCGCTAATGCCCCCCGCTTCCTCTTGAATTGACTTGCCTCGAATCATTTGGGTCTTCAAGCCATCTCGCCGAATTGTTGTATTCGTTGCAATAATTCCATCTAATCGATATTGCTGAGCCAGTTTAACGATCGCGGAAATATCTTCTGCTTCCAGATCGGGTGCAATCTTGATCAATAAAGGTTTTTCGGATTGATTCTCAGTTTGAAGGGCGGAAAGAATCGGTTCTAATTGATCAGTGGCTTGCAGCGATCGTAAACCAGGTGTATTTGGAGAACTGACATTGACAACGAAATAATCACCTAGAGATTTCAATAAACGAAAACTGCCTAAATAATCTTCTGCGGCAGATTCGAGGGGAGTAATTTTTGATTTGCCAAGATTGATTCCGATCGGGATTCCAGTCATGCGATTCTGCAATCGTGCTTGTAACGCCTCGGCTCCTTGGTTGTTAAATCCCATTCGGTTCAGAACAGCTAAATCTTCCACGAGTCGAAACAATCTCGGTTGTGGATTGCCCGATTGAGCGTAAAAGGTTACAGTTCCAACTTCGATATGACCGAATCCAAAGCTGGGTAAAACGTTCGTCGCTACACCGTCTTTGTCAAATCCCGCAGCCAGTCCGATCGGATTTGGAAAATTCAATCCCCAAAGGGTCTGAGATAATTGGGGCGATTCGTACCTATAGAGCCTGTTCAACTGCGATCGTAGCCAGGTTTGCTGAGGCGAATTTAACCACGAGAGCGATCGCATAACTTGAGAATGCAAAAATTCCGGGTCAGCCTTCACTCCAGAAAACAAAACCGGACGAAGAATGGATCGATATAAATCTGACACAGCAAAAATTCAGGAGATACAAAGAGAGCAACGATAGAGTAACGCATTTTAGGCGTGGAATACCGTGCAAAACCAATTCGCTCCGGGCATTCTAAGAAACGAGTAGGCAACTGTGCCAGTCCGTGCTATCCCCCGACAGAGCGAAATGGGTTACTCGAAAGAGACAACACAATCCCAACATCAATTACTTGCCCTCAGTCGTGTTCTTCAACAACTGCGTGAGGGTAATACCGTCGCGATTGAAACGATTTATCTTTATCTCAACACCTGTTTCATGTTCGATCTGGTCTGGATCGGACTGTACGATCGCATTGAACATCGCTTGATTGGCAAAGGTGGAAAAAGCCCGATTCCAGATTCCTCCCTACTCAAACAACGTTTTTCTCTGACAGCAGGCGATATTCTTGAACAAGCTGTAATTCAACAAAAGCCATTGACGCTCCCAGACCTGCGAGAAGAACAGCGAGCAAACGAATGGCGAAAATTTGCTGAGAAGGCGAATGTTCAAGGTACGATTATCTTTCCGATTACATTTAAGGATCGGTGCTATGGGGTCGCAATTTTGGGATCGCGGCTCTGGGGAAGCTTTCCAAAACCTGAGGAGCGATCGCTAATTTCGATCGCGCTTGGCGAGTTTGCCAAAACACTAGAAACCGCAGAAGTCGAATTCAAAAAACAGCAAATTAAACTCCTCGATCGTCCTGTTCTGGCGATGCTGGGAGAACTGCGCCATCTAACGAATTTTGAGCAGCGATTAGATCGCATGGTCGATCAGACGCATCAATTTATTCAACCGACTCGAACCAGTATTTATTGGTTTGAGCGAACTCGGCGCTGTTTTTGGCGGAGAGCAACGAGTCAGAAAGGCACTCGCTTGAGTGACGATGCCGCAGGGGTGACTGTGCAGGAAATGAGTAGTTTTTATCAGGCACTCAAGGCGGATCAAGTGATTGCGATCGGCGAGTCGATGGGGATGCTCAGAGCGGATATCACCGTGCGGGTGATGGAGTATATTCGAGCGAGATCGCTGATTGCTGCTCCAATTCTTTACCAGAATGAACTCTTGGGATTTCTGGCTGCCGAGAGTGATGAACCGAGAATTTGGCAGGATGAGGAAAAGCAATTTATTCGGGCAACGGCACAACTGATTGCCTTGATCTCTCCGTTAGAAGAGATGGAATCGACGATCGAGCAAATCAAACTCGATCAGGCATTGACCGCAAAAGTTGCTCAAGCAATTTACAGCAGCAGTGATGGACAAACGGCTTTACAAAATGCAGCAGCCTTGCTAGTTCAGAGACTCAAAATTGATCGAGTTCTCGCGTTGAGTTATGACTCTGATCACGATGCGTTTGAAGTTCATTACCAAATTCAGCCCAAGCATAAGAAGACCTTGCCGCATTGGTTCGCGTCATTGAGTCCGATCGATTGGCAGATGTTGGAGAAACAGACAGGTGCGATCGTCATTGAAAACATAGAAGACGATTTACGATTTGCTGCTTGGAGAACGCCACTTTTGGAGATGGGGGTGAGATCGCTACTGGTGTGCAATACGGCTCCCGGTCAGGTTGTAGAAGGATTGGTGATTTTGGCACATGAATCGCCGCGATCGTGGAGTCAAGCTGAAGCAGAATTAACGAAAGTTGTTGCCCAACAGATTGGAATTGTTCTAAGACAGTGGAAATTGCAGCAGCAGAACGAACAACAGCAGAGAGTCTATCAAACGATTCAGTGGGGGTTGACCACAATTCAGCAAACCCAACATCTCGATTTGCTAGAAAAATCGGCTTTGCAATATATTGCTCAGATTTTAGAAGCGCCCCTGACGATTTTAGTAACTTGGGCAGCAGGGCGACGAGTCGGACGGATTGTGCAATCGAATCAAGAACGCAAATTTAATCTTGATCCCGTGCTAAAAGTCTCACTCGAAACGGATATTTTTCTGCATCGCATTCTTGCCCATGAGGGTGTTTTGCCAGTCTCGATCGACGAAATCCCAGTCGAAACTCGGCAATGGTTGAATGCACCTGCAATTGGGCAATTGCTCGCGATCACACTCAGAACTGCTGCCGAACATGAACCGACTAGCATCCTACTCGTCGCAGATAACTTAGGTCGGCAATGGCTCGATCGAGACTTGCAGATCTTGACGACCTTAGTTGCACAGTTGGCTTGGTCACGCCGTCATTTAATTATTTCTGAAAATTTGAAGCGCGATCGAGAACGCTTAGAACGCCTCAGTTGGTATAAGCATCGCCGCTTAGAGGATATGTATCGCACCGTAAAGTTTAGTGTGTCGAAACTGAGTGAACTTGCAGATGCGACTCCACGCCAAGCTCAACTCTTGCGCCAAATCGATGATGCGATCGAACCTGCTCGGCAAGTGATCCGCGATGAGCAATGGCAGTTAACCGTGAAGAATGAGACGGTTCAGATGATTGGACTAGTCAGACGCGCCCTCGATCGCGTGGATCACCTGATCAAACAGCGCCAGCTTTGGTCGCAAGTTCACCATGAAGTCAATCCCATGGTCTTTGGGGATATTACTAAGATTGAACTGGTTTTATATGAATTGCTCTTGATCGCCTGTCAACGTGCCAATCCAGGTGGACGGATTGATATCTGGTGTCGGCAGGTTGACGCGCAATGGATGGAGATTGCAATTACGGATGACGGCACGATCGAGCCTCGGCTGATCGAAGATCTCGAAACAGGACGAGCGGTTGATTTGCTTGCCCCTTCCACTTTAGATAAAGCTCCTGGGCTGCATCTTGCAATTTGCCAATCTTTGATGCAGCAAATGGGATCGGAATTTAACCTTTACAGATTGGAAGATGGACGCATCATGAGTCGATTAGTACTCCCAATCGGGTAGGATCACGGAATTTAATCTGCTTTCGTCTTCACAAACTAAAACTCCCGATACAATGTTCGCGTAAGGCTTGAATATAAATTCGTTCAGGCTAATTCAGTTTTTTGTGATGTGAGGGCGTTATGGCTGCGGCGCTGAAGTCCAGACGATCGAGAAAATCAGGTTCGGTGTCAAATTCATCGTTACGGCAATTGCCAAATCAGGAGAAGCCGCCCCAGTGGTTACGATCGCTGCTGCTGGCTCAACAAGCTTCTGTGATTGCGACTTTTGTGTTGGCAGGATCGGTGCTTGCAGTTTATGGCTGGACAGTGTATTCTCAGCAACTCTGGGGAAGAGAATATAGCAAACTTGAGCAACTCCGCCGTGATGAGCGTCAAGTCACTGCCAATGGAGAAGTTCTCAAGAATGAAATTGCTAATCAGTCGGCGCGTCCAAACTCAGGACTTGTTCCGTCTACGCCTGATAATATGATCTTTCTCAAAACGGCTCCAATGCGCCCTGAGAAGCCCACCCCTGCATCTCCACAATCGTCGCCCGCTGCTCCTATAGGATATTAGTCATGTCAAAACGAGGAAAGCCCACCTCCTCACCCCGTCGTTCCATTCGCACCCCTTCGTCGGGTTCGCCGCGCTCTGTCCGTCGATCGAATCTGCCTTTTATGGTAGAACAAGCCTATGAGCGTGTATTTGACTCTTCTGCAACGGCGCAGACAGTAGGGCGGTATGTTGAGCATTGGGCTGAGCGATTCCGCACGGCTCAGGCAAAACCGAGTGTTCGTCGTCTGTTTGTTGTTTGGGCAATCCTGATGGGAGTGACGGGATTGTTGGCGTTAAACATTGTCCGTCTCCAGGTTTTTCAATCGCCGAATTTGTTAAAACAAGCGCGATCGCAGCAAACGACCTTTCTCCGTCCGTTTGTCCCACGTCGTCCCATTCACGATCGCACGGGTAATGCACTGGCAATTGATCGTCCGGTTTATACGCTGTATGCACATCCCATCGCGTTCCAACAGCCTAGAACAGAGATTGCGACAAAACTCTCTGGCATTTTGGGGGCGACTCCTGGGGAGTTGATGCAGCGATTTAATTCAGCAGAAAGTGGGGTTCGAGTCGAGTATGCGATTTCTGAAGCCGCAGCCGATCGCATTCAAACCCTTCAAATCGATGGGCTAGAACTGGCTCAACAGCAACAGCGACTCTATCCGCAACGAAATCTCACCGCAGATGTGGTCGGATATTTGGATGTCGATCGCATTGGGCAGGCTGGGGTTGAATATAGTCACAGTAATCTGTTAGAGCGATCGGTAAAATCGGTGCGTCTGAGTCGGACGGGAGCCGGTGTGATGATGCCGGATCGGATTCCCGGTGGATTTTTGCAGTCGGATAATTTGCATTTGCAGTTGACGATCGATAGTCGAATTCAGCGTACAGCGCTTGCGGCTTTGGAACCTCAATTGCAAAAATTCAAGGCAAAACGCGGTGTTGTGATCGTTATGGATGCAAAAGAAGGCGAGATTCGAGCCTTGGTATCGGCTCCGACTTACGATCCGAATGAATTTTATAAAGCGAAGGTTGAGCAGTTTAAGAATTGGGCGTTGACGGATTTGTATGAGCCGGGATCGACGTTCAAGCCGTTAAATGTGGCGATCGCGCTGGAAGCAGGGGCGATTAAACCAAATCAAATTATCAACGATGAAGGGGCGACCCAGATTGATGGATGGCCGATTCAGAATTTTGACTATTCTTCAGCAGGGGCGCGGGGACCGAGTACGATTACGCAGATCCTGGAGCATTCGAGTAATGTTGGGATGGTGAGAATTGTGCAGCAGATGCCTCGTCCTACTTATTATTCCTGGCTGCAAAAGATTGGGTTGGGAAAAGTAACTGGGATCGATTTGCCGTTTGAAACGTCGGGGCAGCTTAAGGATCAAAAGACATTTTCTGAATCTCCGGTAGATGCGGCGACGAGTGCCTTTGGTCAGGGTTTTTCGTTGACAGCGCTGCAACTGGTGCAACAGATCGGAATTTTGGCAAGTGGCGGGAAAATGTTAACGCCGCATGTGGTTCAAGGGTTGTTTGATGAGAATGGACAGCCTTACTGGAAAGTGCCTTTGCCTGAGTCGCAGCAGGTCTTTTCTCCACAGACAACTCAGACGGTGCTGCGGATGATGGAATCGGTTGTACAGAACGGAACTGGAAAAGCAGCGCAAATTCCGAATTATCGCATTGGGGGGAAGACGGGCACGGCGCAAAAGGCAGGACCGAATGGTGGATATATTGAGGGGGCGAAGATTACGAGTTTTGTGAGTGTTTTCCCGATCGATAATCCGCGCTATGTTGTGGCAGCCGTCATTGATGAGCCGAAGGGAGAGGATGCGTTTGGTTCGACGGTGGCGGCTCCGATCGTCAAAGCGGTGATCGAATCGTTGATTACTACCGATAAGATTCCGCCGAGTCAGCCGGATGCGCCTGCTCCAAGTGTTTTGCCGAGTCCAACGCCTTGATACGGATTCGGGATCATCAATCCAAAACATTTCAACCCAAAACAAAACGTTCCGCTTTGAACCTCGATCGTTGCCAGTTCAAAGCGGAACGTTTTGCAAATTTGCCGGAGCCTTGAGCGAATCGATTAGTCTTCAGGCTTCACTTGAGGCAGACCCAGGCTGTAATTCAACACGCGGCTTTCTAAGTTGTAAGCAATCTCGCCTTTTTGTAAGAGCGATCGCACTAAATGCTCCAAATCTGACCCAATTCGGCGCAAATTGTAGTCCGTTAGCGATTCTCCACTGTAAGATTCAACCAGTTCATCGAACTTGCTATAAATTTTTTGTAGCGCGTCTTGATTCCAAATCAACTCATTGTCGGGATCGATGTCTAGTGTCAGAACCTTATCGCTCTCAATTAGCTCATTATTCTGAACTTCTGCCGTAAAAATATGAATGTGGCGAGTTGTGGATTTGAGTAACATAGGCTGACCTAGGATTCGTATAACCTGCTTTAAGCATTGTAAATGGACTTCATCCGAAAAATCTCCATCACCTCGAATCTATCTATCGATCTTTCTCACTCCTAAGAATTGATTGCCCATGTCCAAAGTCCTCAAACTCCTATTTATTCGTCACGCCCAATCGATCGGCAATATCGAAAAACGAATGCAAGGTCACGGCGATTACGAACTTTCTCCCCTCGGTCGCCAACAGTCCGAAAAACTCGCCAAAACGCTCAGAACCGAATCCTGGCGACCCTCATATGTTTATACCAGTCCTCTGAAGCGAGCCGTACAGACGACCGAAATCCTGCTCTCTTATTTTCAGGCGACGCATTTACCGACGACAGTCAGCGATCTGATCGATCCAGATACCGACACCCTGATCGAAGACGAACCGACTCCTCGGCAAATTCCAGTTGAATATGCAGCAGAATTAAAGGAATTTCAGAACGGAATCTTTCAGGGATTGACCTGGATCGAAGCGCAAACTCGCTACCCGGACTTGTGTCGAAAACTCGAAACTTCAGCCGATTGGATCCCGATCCCTGAAGCAGAAACGCTACAAGATGCCCGCGCTCGCGCTCAGCAATTTATCGATCGAATCATGCAGCGACATCACGATGGAGATCAACTTTGGATTATTAGCCACAGTTGGATTTTGCAACACTTAATCGCTCAATTACTAGGAAGTGATAGATCCTGGCGATTAAGAGCGCACAACACGGCTCTGTTTGAGTTTTGGGTCGATCGATCGCGTTGGGAACTTCAAAATCAGAATCGCTTCAATACAGACTTGTGGCAAATTCGCAGGTTTAACGATTCAAGACATTTGCATTAGAAACTTTGCCGCAAATCCCCGCAAAAAAACGCATTTTTGGGCAAAAAAACGACTTTTTTGCAGTTACACTTGCCCTAATTCCCAAAACAAGCGATATATTAACTAGTGCCTTTCCCTTAGTCAGGGTTATTCGTTAACTTACTAATAAATCCCTATGATTGTGAGTCCGGTCAACGATATCTACAGGCAAGCTCATCAAGGGAGCGTTGCAGCGATCATTCAAGTTCTAAATGACAAGCTTTCAGATACGGGAGTGAGAACTCGCGCTATTTTTGCAAACGGCGTACTGCAACTGCTCTGTGAAGCGGCAACGCCCGACCAACTCGATCAAGCCATGCTAAGCGATCGCATCCGCAAAATTCTAGAATCGATTTCACCGCGCAATGTACGCCGGGTAAATATCAATTCTCGGATTGTCCGGGAGCAGCAGTTACTTTGGTTTGAAGAAATTAATCGAGATCCAGATGGGCAATTGCTCTGGGCACAAGAGATTTCGTTACGACGACCAAATCCCATTAAGGGCATGTTCCAAGATTTACGTGAGACGTTTAGTGAGCGAGATGACCTGCCACGGACGCTCTCTCCCCAAGCCGTGCGTGAAAAGCGACAATTTAATCGCGGCATTTTAGGTGGAGTTGTTTTGACGGCAGGATTAATGCTGGCTGGGTTGGGCGTTTATGCGATGACAGGTGGCAAGATTCTTCCGGGGCAAAATCTGCAAACCGCAAATTCTTCTCAACCCGGTTGGAAGAGCAATATTAAGCAAGATGGCGATTCGTTTGCGACCGCGGTACGAGTGGCAGAACGCGCAGCCAAAGCCAGTAAAGATGCGAAAACTCCGGCTCAGTGGCAAGAGGTTGCCGACATGTGGGGAACGGCTTCTCGGCTGATGTCAGAAGTTCCGAGTAATCACGTTCGGGCTGATGTAGCAAAAAATCGCACCGAGGCTTACCGCAAAAACCGAGAAGTCGCGCTTAAGAATCTGAAATAGTTTGTACGAATCTGCTGACATCTCGATCGAGATTTTTCGATCGAGACGCTTTGTCTGAGCCATTTTTACTTCAGTTCAATCCTGCTTGAGTCAGAGTCTTAATGTAATCTTCCAGGCTACTCTGATGGGATCAAGCTACCTTGAAGGAGCGAATGCTTCTTGGCTGTTACAGAGTTAGCAGAGAATTTTTATGGCACAAAGTTTTGGTGTAATTGGTCTTGCCGTTATGGGCGAGAACCTCGCGCTCAATGTTGAGCGGAACGGATTTCCAGTTTCGGTTTATAATCGCAGCCGCGAAAAAACGGATACATTCATGGCGAATCGCGCAGGCGACAAGAATGTACAGGCAACTTATACGATCGAAGAGTTTGTCGCTTCATTAGAACGTCCGCGCAAAATTTTGATCATGGTGAAAGCGGGTGCGCCTGTGGATGCAATGATCGAGCAGTTAAAACCGCTATTGGATGAAGGAGATATCCTAATTGATGGCGGTAATTCTTTATTTAGCGATACCGCGCGTCGTGCCCGCGAACTTGAAGCGGCGAAGTTCACCTTCATCGGTATGGGTGTGAGCGGGGGTGAAGAAGGCGCATTAAATGGCCCCAGCTTGATGCCGGGGGGAACGAAAACGGCTTATGAGTACCTAGAGCCGATTTTGACCAAGATTGCGGCTCAAGTTGATGACGGAGCCTGTGTGACTTACATTGGGCCAGGTGGCGCAGGTCACTATGTGAAAATGGTTCACAACGGCATTGAATACGGTGATATGCAGTTGATTGCAGAAGCCTATGATTTGCTAAAAAGTGTGGGCGGATTGACGCAAGACGAACTGCATGAAGTCTTCATGGAGTGGAATGAGACTCCTGAGTTGAATTCGTACTTGATTGAAATCACGGCAGATATTTTCAAGGTGTTTGATCCAGAGACTCAGAAGCCTCTAGTTGAGCTGATTCTGGATGCTGCGGGTCAGAAGGGAACCGGACGCTGGACGGTGACGGATGCGCTGGAGTTGGGGGTGGCGATTCCAACGATTATTGCGGCGGTGAATGCGCGGATTATGTCGTCTTATAAGACGGAGCGGATGGAAGCAGCGCAGCAGTTGAGCTATGAGAGTCCAAAGTTTGAAGGCGATCGCAAAACCTTTATCAATGCGGTGCGGGATGCGCTCTACTGCTCAAAAATTTGTTCTTATGCGCAAGGGATGGCCCTGCTAAATGTTGCGTCGCAAAACTATGGTTATGCGCTGGACTTAGCAGAATCTGCGCGGATCTGGAAAGGCGGTTGTATTATTCGGGCGGGCTTCCTCGGGAAGATTCAACATGCGTTTACCGAGAATCCGACGTTGCCGAATTTGCTTTTAGCTCCTGAATTTAAGCAGACGATTCTCGATCGTCAATCGGCTTGGCGCGAAGTGATTATGGCGGCAGCGCGTCATGGGATTGCGGTTCCGGCGTTTAGTGCGTCGCTGGATTATTTTGATAGCTATCGCCGCGATCGTTTGCCACAAAATTTAACACAGGCGCAGCGCGATTATTTTGGGGCGCATACTTATCTGCGGACGGACAAAGAAGGCGTATTCCACACGGAATGGACGGCTTTGGCACAGGAGTCGGCTTCGAGTTTTTCGACTCCGCAGAAGTTGGTTGCGGATCAGCCGCGTCCGAGTGCAGATGATGTTGAGATAAAAGAAGTGCAGACTAATCGTTAGTCAGTTACACTGAATCAACTAGCTTGGGAACGTCTGAAAAAAAGGTCGATCGAGATTTCTCGATCGACCTTTTGAATAGTCAGAATTTGAAGAATTTGCGCGGATTCCCTAGCGTAACTGACTGCCGATTTGACCCGATGGAAACTGGCGATCGCAAAACTCCGAATTCCCCACGAACCCAGAGCGCGATCGAGCAGATTGCCTAAGCTTGAAGCGTTAATCCTCGCCCAAACTGGAAAATTCATCCGTTTTTAGCAGAAGTTCGCCATATTCTGGAACCCAAGCCAGCCATTGATTTTCTGACACCTGGCAGAGCAACCAGCCTTGATCGAAACTGTAAGCAGTCGGAGGATTGAGCAACTGCACCCACATGGACGGCATGAAGCGTGGAGCGCAGGGAATCGATCGTAGCGTCTCCCAGGGAGCAGAAGTCGGATTGTCGATCGTATAAATTTCTGAATCGGGCGACATGACAAAATCCTCACGAAGCGAAGAGGTGAAAACTGTAGCTTATAATACAGTTTTTGTGTGGCAAAATCGCATCTGTATTACAAATTTACGCAAAAAAGCCAGAGGGTAGATTTGACCTCTGGCTTTCAAAATTTGATCTACAAACGATCGCTAAGATTTCAGACTGAGAAACTTCTCCAACGCACTCGACATTGTGGGAGGCCAGCGACGAATCGTTTTTACCCATTCGATGTCTTTGTATCGCTTGTCGAGTCCAACCGCCGAAACCCACTGACTTTCAGCCTCACCTTTTTTTCCTTCGACCCAAAGAGCAGCCGTCAGAGCCGCCCGCATATCAGCAAACTTAGGATACTTGCGAACGAGATTTCTCATCGTCCGAATCGCATCTTCGGTTTGTCCGAGTTGGTACTGCGCTAAAGCATAGTTTGCTCGCGCAAACGCATAGTCTGGAGCCGCATCAGCCGCGAGCTTAAAGTCTTTCAAAGCAATGTCCCATTGTCCTAATGCAGCTTCCGCACTGCCGCGATTGTTGTATGCAGCCGGATCGTTTGGATCGAGTTCGAGCGCTTTGTTAAAGTCCACGATCGCGCTTTCAAACTTGCCCAATCCTTCCAGCGCTGCACCACGGTTGAGATAAGGGTCGGGTGCTTTCGGATCAATCGAGATCGCTTGATTAAAATCTTCGATCGCGCTCTCTAGTTTGTTCTGACTCACTTTTGAATTGCCGCGATTGCTCCAGAGTGCAGGGTTATCGGGCACGAGATCCAGCAATTCTGACCAATACTTCTCAGCCGCCGCAAAATTGCCCTGATTTGTCGAGTCAAAAGCTTGCTGTCTCAGCGTGGAAAGTTGCTCAAACAGAGTTGCGGCAGTGACAGGTTCTTCTTCTGCTAACACAGGTTGCAGCGTGATGAAGAAAGCGATCGAAATCATCAACAGAGATTTGAGCAAACGGCGAATCATGAAATTCTCCTACGATAAAAGCGTCATTTGACTATCAGGTGGGCTATAGCCCAAATGTTGCCAAGCCGCAGCAGTCGCAATTCGACCACGCGGTGTACGGCTAAGATACCCGATCTGCATCAAATAGGGTTCGTAAACTTCTTCGATCGTTTGAGCATCTTCGCCAGTGGAGGCAGCTAGCGTTTCGAGTCCAACAGGCCCGCCGTTGTGGCGCTCAATCATAAAGCTGAGCAGACGGCGATCCGTCCAATCTAATCCGCAAGGATCGACGTTGAAGAGTTCTAAGGCTTCAGCCGCTGTGTCGCGATCAATGTCTCGAATGAACTTCACTTCGGCAAAATCGCGCACTCGTTTGAGTAAGCGATTGGCGATACGAGGCGTTCCACGGGCGCGGCGAGCGATTTCTTCTGCTCCTGCCTGGGTGATATTCATTTTTAGCAGGGCAGCAGTGCGGAGGACGATTTTAGTTAGCTCGTCGATTTCGTAAAATCTCAGGCGTTGGATCAGTCCAAAGCGATCGCGCAAAGGAGAGGTCAATGCTCCGACTCGCGTGGTTGCCCCGACTAAGGTAAAAGGCGGCAGACTCATAGATTGCATTTTTGCACTCTTGCCTTTACCGAGTGGGATATCGACGCGAAAGTCTTCCATTGCCGGGTAGAGCAGTTCTTCAGAGACTTTGGCAAGGCGGTGAATTTCATCAATAAAAAGCACATCCCCCGGCTGGAGGCTAATCAGTAAGCCCATAATGTCACGCGGACGCTCTAAAGCCGGAGCGCTAGCGATTTTACATTTTACGCCCATCTCTTGCGCCAAAATCAGTGACATTGTAGTTTTGCCGAGTCCGGGAGGTCCGTAGAGTAACAAGTGATCCAATGGCTCTTTACGAGACTTCGCAGCCCGGATAGCAATATCTAAAACATCTTTGAGATCTTTCTGCCCGATATATTCAGTGAGGCACTGGGGACGGATTTTTTCTTCTTGCTTGCTGCGTTCTTCAGGCTCCGGCTCGGCTTGGAGAATAGCCGTCTTCTCAGGCTTTGCAGGAGAAACGGCTTGCGTCATGACGGGCAAAGTGTCAGAAGGCGCAGCAGCTTTATCTCGATCGTTGGGCTGTTTTTTGGAGGAAATGATCGCCATAATTTAGTTGAGAACCATCAACTTTAGAGAGATCGTGGATATGGAGATTCCATCTCGCTTTGCAATTCCTGAGTCGCTCTCGTTTGAAGCCGCGATCGAGTTGACTCAATCCCTGCTTTCGGAGGTCGAACAGGGTCACATCTTGGAACCTGAACTTGAAAGAATCATAACTGCGTTAGTACAAACTGAGAATGGCGCACGCGGTTTTTTTGTCACATATTTGAGCGATGAGCGCGAATGGATGGACAAAATCACCGCTCATGTTGTGTCAGGGTTGCTCCCGGCGCAAGACAAGGTGGCAGATTTACTGACGAAGAATTTAGCCATGTCTACCGCAATGATAATCACGCATACACGCAACCAAAAGTTAGAACTAGTCGAGGGTTCAGCGATCGTGCAGCGGCGCACGAATGCGTTGATTCGCCACATGAGGTCGAGAGATGTTGATCGCCGCCTGATGGAATTAAAAACCTCGATCGCGCAAAAAGGCGAATACAGCAGTTTCTTAGATCGATGGAAATATGACGCTGATCAGCGTCATGCAATTTCAAGAGCAGTCACAGATGCGCTCTTGAACTGATATCCTGACGAAGACGCAAATGCGTTGAAGGGGGATCATAAGGAGCGACCTTTGAGAATGAGAGTGAATATCGTGACACAAAAATTGCATCGAACCGTGCATCGATTGCCGATTCCTCAGTCTTTTTGGATTAAGCTCGATCTACTCAAAACCCTGGTGCAACGCGACCTTGAAGCGAAATATAAGGGGTCGATTCTAGGAAATTTTTGGGCGATCTTAAATCAGCTAGCACAGTTGTTAGTATATACATACTTGTTTTCAATCGTGCTGAAGATCAAGCTAAATTTCCGAGGGTTGCCCGCGAATGATTTTACTTTTGGGCTATGGATGTTTGCGGGCTTGATTCCCTGGACCGCTTTTATCGCAGGCTTCACGGGGGCTGCAACTTCTGTAATCAGTCAGCCGAACTTGATTAAGAAAGTAGTGTTTCCGCTCGGGTTGCTGCCGCTTGTCCCCATTTGTACCGCGTTAGTTGAGAGTTCGCTGGGGATTATGCTGCTGATTACGTTTGTTGCAGTTAGCAGCAAAATGATTCACACTTCGGTGCTGCTGTTTCCGGTAGTTTGGATTCCGCAATTGTTGTTAACCGCAGGGTTAGGATATCTTGTTGCCGGATTGACCGTGTTTTTGAGAGATATTCCACAAACGATCGCGGTGATTTTGAATCTATGGTTTTACTTGACTCCGATCGTGTATCCTGCGTCTTTGATTCCTGAAGGCTGGCGGTTTTTGGTGTTTTGGTTGAATCCGATGACGACGATCGTTGAAGTGTATCGCGATTTAGTTTTAGTCGGGCGGATGCACCATTGGCACGAATTAGGCGTATTGTGGGGCATTTCGCTTCTGACTTTTGCGATCGGGATATTTGTTTATCGGCGATTGCGTCCAGCATTTGCCGATGTTGTGTAGGATGAGGGCTATGGCTGAGGTTGCAATTTCTCTCACAGGCGTTTCAAAGTGTTTTAAGCGGTATGCGCGTCCGGTCGATCGCTTAAAAGAGATGTTGCTGCCTGGAAAAAGTCGAGCCGTTCCGTTTTGGGCAATTCAAGAGATTAATTTAGAGATCTTAAAAGGCGAAACGATCGGAATTGTCGGGCATAATGGCGCAGGCAAAAGCACCCTGCTGCAAGTGATTACTCAGACTTTGACTGCAACTAAAGGAATCGTCCAAGTCAATGGTCGGATTTCAGCCTTATTAGAGCTAGGAAGCGGCTTTAATCCAGAATTTACGGGGCGGCAGAACGTCTTTTTTAATGGCAGAATTTTAGGACTGAGCCAAGCTGAGATTGAGCAGAAGTTTGACACGATCCTTGAGTTTGCCGATATTGGCGATTTTATCGATCAGCCCGTTAAAACTTATTCCAGTGGCATGTTTGTGCGGTTGGCGTTTGCGGTGGCAGTCAATACTGACCCCGACATTTTGATCGTCGATGAAGCGCTTGCAGTGGGCGATGTTTACTTTCAGCAGAAATGCTTTTTGCGCCTGAAAGAACTGCGAGAAAAGGGATTGACGTTACTGTTTGTGTCGCATGATTCGAGTGCGGTGTGTAAGCTTTGCGATCGGGCGATTTTGATGGAACATGGCAAGCTCGTGTTAGATGCTTCACCGCGTCAAGTCGTTGATCTCTATGAAGCAAAACTTCTCCAGCAGCTTGATCAAGCTCCTGAGCGCATGACGCTGCGAATCCCTCAAAAATCAACCGATGCGGCAATCACTTCAGACTCAGTAACCGTCGATTATGTAAAATTTTTAGATGCAGACGATCGAGTTTTGCAATCGACCTTGAGCGATTCGGAAGTTCAACTTGCGATTGGACTGACTTTTTTAGAAGCGATAGAAGATCCGCATGTGGGATTCCGAATGCGGAATCGGACGGGAGAAGTCGTATTTGAATCGAATACGCTCTGTATGAAACACAGGATCGGAGCTTTAGCCAAGGGAATCTCGATCGAAGCTCGATTTCAGTTTCAGGTTCCTCTACTACCGGGAGAGTACACAATTACGATCGGGATCGCAGATGGCGGGTTTGGGGACTATCAGTTTAAACATGCGCTGACGATGCTACACAATACCGCAGTGCTGACGATTTTGCCAAATCCGAACGCCATTCTGTGGGCAGGGATAGTGAATCTCAACCCAACTTTTGCAGTTCACTATTCTCATTCCACCTCAGATGAAACGCTTATCGAGCTTTAACGACTATGCCTCTCGATCCCGTGTTGCTTCAGCAAGTCCAGCCTTATACGCTTTGTACTTCCGATCGCTTAACGAATCTCGCTGCCCTGTGTGAGTACCTGAATCTGAATCAGATCGCAGGGGACTTTGTGGAGTGTGGAACGTACAAAGGTGGCTCTGCGGCTGTGATTTCAACGTTGCTCGGTTCTCGGCATCTCTGGCTGTACGACAGCTTTGCAGGAATGCCGCCCACGACGGATAAAGATAGTGACGCTGCGAAAGATTGGGTGGGAGAATGTGTTGCCACGATCGAGGAACTCAAAACGATTCTGCGAACGGTTGGGACAGAGGAGCAGTCTTACACGATTCGAGCAGGCTGGTTTGAGACGACCTTTCAAACAGAACTCCCGCAGCAGATTGCGCTATTGCATTGTGATGCAGATTGGTATGACTCGGTGACGCTGGTGTTAGAGACGTTCTATCCTCGCATTGTGCCGGGAGGCTGTGTAGTACTGGATGATTTTGGCTATTGGGAGGGCTGTCGAGAAGCTTTTTATGATTTCTGTGCCCGACATCAGGAGAAGCCTGTTTTAGAGCGGATTGGTCCAGATCAAGCCTTTTGGATCAAAGGTCGATTGCACAATCGGCAAGCTGTGCCGCAGATTGCAGCGCATGAGAATAGTGTCGAGCAGCAGACTCAGCTTGAGATGTCCTTGAAAGCAGAAATTGCAGCGCTAAGAACGCAGATTAAAACGATGGAGCAAAGTAAATTCTGGAAACTGCGATCGTGGTTCTCTAAGCTCAAATCCTAAACCGCATATCCCAAATCATCCGCTAAGGTCGCCGCTTCCAAAAAGCTCACCAACCACTCTTTTACCTGATACGTTGCCCGACAGTCATCCTCGTTATAAATCACGATCGAGTCTAAATAACGACGATCGCCTGTCGCGAGCCATTGAGCATACCAATAGATCGACTGCGCCCCGTTTGCACTCGAATCGCGCCAATCAAACCCAACCCACCGCGCAATATGCTTCAAGGCATAGCTCTCGACCGGAAGCGTCACCGATCGCGTCACTGAGTCATGCAGATCAATAAACCGCGCCAATAGAGGTTTGATCAACTCATCAGGAGTCTCAAATAATTTTCCAAGTCGCTCCATCGTCTGCGACTCGTAGGGGCAAAAATGAAAAATGGGCGCAGTCGGATACGCCCACATTAAATCTAGTAATTTTTGCCACACTCTCGATTCTTCCTCAGGCGTTTCAGCCAGCAAGGGATGAAAGGTTTCCGTCTGTTGTATTCGATCGACGACCAAAACTCCATGCAAATACACCAGATTCAGACTCGGCTCTGCTTCAATATCAAAATAGAGCTCAATGGCAGCCGTTGGAATCTTGGGGACGACAAAAGGGCGTTTTCCGACTGTGTGCGCGGCTGAGCTTTCGCCCAGTAATGCTACATTTTGCAGCGTCGATCGCGCTTGCCTGGTGAGCTTTCGAGCCGTCTCACTGCCAAATCCTGGCAGAGGTTCTAATTGAGTCGCAGGGATTTCTGCAAGGGCTTCTAACGTGGTGATATTCAAGGCTTGCAGTTGGAGATAGCGCGATTGAGTCACACCGGGCAGCAGCGATAAATGATGCTCAGATTTTGCGATCGCGTAACAATGACTAAACCAATGGCACAAGCTACACCGACTCCGAGAAATGAAAACCTCTGGCTCTTGCTCACCCGCGACTGCTGCAATGCAACTTGTGAGAATCGCTTCCATTCGCGGCACAACTTCCCACAGATCAACCTCAAACGCACCCCGCTCTTTCAGAATTAACCAGGCTTCTTCAGCCCAAGCTCCCTGAACCGCAGCCAATACTTTTGCAAAATAAGCAACGATGATTTGATATTCTTGCTTCGGTCGTTTACTAAGTTTGATCTCAGACGGCACATAAATCCAATCGCCAAAGATGGATTGTCCCGGTCGCTTGACCAGTAAATCCGGGTTGGCAACGAGGGTCACATTTTCCGCTTCAGCTAGCAAAATAGGCTGATAAATTCTCTCAACTCCCGAACGCATCAGCTTTAAGGTTTCTTCCGCACCTCTACTCCAATCTCCGTTCTTATAAGTCGGCTGACGATGATCCTCTTGAGTTGCTAAAACTTGCCGTCGATTTTCTGCACTGTCTTGAATCAGTTTTAGCAGATAATCGTTCGGCGGGTCTTTTTGCTCAGCATCTCCATATCGATCGAGGAATGCTCGCCGACTACATCGTTGATAATTGAGCAGGAGATCAGCAGTAATAAACATGCCTATAAATTAACAAAAATTAGGCGGTCTACGGGATCGTTTCTTTTCGCCAGATTACGCTCGATCGTCTTTCTAAGTAATCATTTCTTAACAATTAGAAACAGATTTAGCTATATTCTAACGATCCAACTTTAAGTCCAAACTAAATGTAAATTAAGCGACAATTTTTCAAACTAGGGTTTTTCATAAAAGAGGGATGCTTTGATCAGAGCATCCCCATCATTAAGTCGAAGTGGAAGTCAATGCAAACTATGCGCGATCGACGACATCTTTCGCTGCATCTTTAACATCTTCTTTTGCGTTTCTTGCTTCAGCTTCGGTTTGCTTTGCTTTACCTTGCATCTTGTCGGCTGGGTCATTTGTTGCGTTGCCCCAAGCTTCTTGTGTTTTGCCTTCAACGTTCTTGGCAGCCGCTTTTGCTTTTTCTTCTAAACTCATGATCATTCTCCTTAAAAATTGTGAATAAGCTCATTCGATAGCGCTATCGATATGTATCAAATTTAACGGTTTTACTCAACATTTGAGTCTAGCTAGGGTTGGATTCTGCCTCTGTCGATCGAGAGAGCTACAACAACACCGATCCGACTGAAAACGCTAAAATCGAACAGAACCCCAGTGAATTAACAATGCCAGAATTTAACATTCACGCCCCTTTTGAGCCAACGGGTGATCAACCCAGCGCGATCGTCAAACTCGTCAAAAGTATCAATGCTGGGCATCGCTATCAAACCCTGCTCGGTGCAACTGGAACTGGAAAGACCCATACGATCGCAAGAACGATCGAGAAAATTGGCAAACCGACCCTACTGCTCGCCCATAACAAAACTCTGGCAGCCCAACTCTGTAACGAATTGCGCGAATTCTTTCCCAACAATGCAGTCGAGTACTTCATTAGCTATTACGACTACTATCAGCCGGAAGCTTATATCCCGGTCAGTGATACCTACATTGAGAAGACCGCTTCGATCAACGAAGAGATCGATATGCTGCGGCACTCCGCCACACGATCGCTGTTTGAGCGGCGAGATGTCATCGTTGTTGCTTCGATTAGCTGCATCTACGGTTTGGGGATTGCATCTGAGTACTTGAATGCTTCTATTCCCCTGCGAGTTGGAGAAGAGATTAACCAGCGGCAAGTGCTGCGCGACCTCGCCTCAGTGCAGTATTCTCGCAATGATCTCGATCTCGGTCGGGGGAAGTTCCGCGTCAAAGGTGATGTTCTCGAAATTGGACCTGCTTATGAAGATCGGATCATTCGAGTGGAGTTCTTTGGCGATGAGATCGATGCGATTCGCTATGTCGATCCGGTCACAGGGGCGACGCTACAAAGTATGGAAGCGGTGAGCATTTATCCCGCTCGTCACTTTGTCACGCCAGAAGACCGACTTCAGCAAGCTTGTGATGACATTGAGCTAGAGCTAAAACAACGCCTGGTTGAGCTAGAAACCGAAGGAAAACTCCTCGAAGCGCAACGCTTAGAGCAACGCACTCGATATGATTTGGAAGTCTTGAGAGAAGTCGGATTTTGTAATGGAGTCGAAAACTATTCAAGACATTTAGCTGGACGTAATCCGGGCGATCCGCCAGAATGCTTGCTCAATTACTTTCCGGATGATTGGCTTTTAGCGATCGATGAATCTCACGTGACGATTCCGCAAATTCGAGGCATGTATAACGGCGACCAGGCTCGCAAGAAAGTCTTGATCGATCACGGATTTCGGCTTCCGAGCGCGGCAGATAATCGCCCGCTAAAAGCAGAGGAGTTTTGGCAGAAAGTCAATCAATGTGTATTTATTTCTGCGACTCCGGGCGATTGGGAACTCGAAATCTCAGAAGATCGTATTGTTGAACAGGTGATCCGACCGACTGGCGTACTTGATCCTGAAGTGTTTGTCCGTCCGACTCAGGGGCAGGTCGATGACTTGCTGCACGAGATTCAGACGAGAGTGGAAAAACGAGAACGCACGCTGATTACAACGCTGACTAAGCGGATGGCGGAAGACTTAACCGAGTATTTTCAAGAGCGCGGGATTCGGGTGCGCTATCTGCACTCAGAAATTACCTCGATCGAGCGGATCGAAATTCTTCAAGACCTACGAGAAGGAGTCTTCGATGTCTTGATCGGCGTGAACTTACTGCGGGAGGGATTAGACTTGCCAGAAGTGTCGCTGGTTGCAATTCTCGATGCGGATAAAGAAGGATTCTTGCGGGCGAAGCGATCGTTAATTCAGACGATGGGACGGGCGGCGCGACATGTCGAAGGCAAAGCAATTCTGTATGCAGATAACTTGACCGATAGCATGGCAGCAGCGATTAGCGAAACCGAGCGGCGACGAGAAATCCAGATGGAATACAACGAAAAACATGGGATTATTCCGAAACCGATCGTCAAGAAATCGAACAATGCGATTTTGGCATTTCTCGAAGTGTCTCGCCGTTTGAATGCTCAAGAGCTAAATCAAGTCTATGAGCAGGCAGATGAGATTCCACTAGAAGACATTCCGACTCTGATTACTCAACTTGAGGCACAAATGAAAGAATCGGCGAAGAAGATGGAGTTTGAGGAAGCCGCAAAATACCGCGACAAAATTAAACACCTGCGCGATAAGCTGCTGGGGAATCGGACGAGTTAGGATCGCAACTCGCGCAGGTAGATCCAAGGATCTATCTGCGCTTAGGAGTCTATTTCTAGCCTTCTTAGTCAGTCAAGAACATTTGAGCCGTTCGAGCAGGGACTGTCAGAGAAATTCTACCTCCTGAAACCGCGATCGTTTGCTGGCTGATCAAATCGCGATACTGCCCTGGATTCTTTAATCCCCAGGTGCTAATCTCCACAGCCTGCTCCGAACCCGCTTTATTAATCGCAACGATTCCCTTCTCACCTCTTCGGAAAATGAGCAGCACATCCGTTTCATAGAGAATCTGCATCGGCAGCCCATGTACTGCATTGTGAAAAGCAATCATCGAGACAACATCAGCCCGCTTGTAGATATCGAGCCAGCGATC
>JALOOO010000269.1 GCA_025454375.1 Leptolyngbya sp. Prado105
GCTGAGTGAAACAGGTTGACCTTCCAAGCTATTGGCTGAAAAGTCATAAATTGAAGGAGACATTTGTGCAGTCATAATTTCAAGGTTCAGAACGACACTACCTTGATCTTACAAGGAGGTGGAGAGATGGGGAAAGACATCCCTCTACCCCCCACTCCCCACTCTCGACACTAAGGGTTCACTTTCCCAGTCACCGCCAATTTGCCATCATCCTTAACGGTCCATACGTCGTAACTTCCGACAACATCACCCGCTGCATCAATATCGACATCGCCACTAGCACCTTGATAGTTGATATCTTTGCCCTCTTTCAGCAATGCCAGCCCTTTACAGACATCCGTGACCTCTTCCCCTGGCGCATTCGTCACCTCACGCAGCTTATCTTTCATCGCTTCACCCATGTTCGACTTTGCTGCCTGTGCTGCTAAAGCTAGAATCGCTGCTGCATCCCAAGCATGAGCCGCATACGCCACTAAAGGACGCTTCTGCTTCTCTTCCCACAACTTAGTAAAGGCAGCTAGACTCTTCCCACTTGCACCGGGAACGGTTCCCAACGCCCCCGTCAGAATCGATTTTCCGTCTTGGCCTTTTCCAACTTTATCGACAAAATCTTGAGAGTAAACGCCGTCTGTTAAAAGCAACTGAGCTCTCTTTCCTTGCTCATAAGCTGATTTGACAATCAAACTTCCTGTATCCGCATAGAGAACGGCTGCCACTGCTTTCGGGTTTCCAGCAAAGGCAGCAGCGGCTTCAGTTTCAACCGTTGTTGCTTTGGGATCATAGCGAGTAGGTCTTGCTTTGTTTAGGACTTTGCCGCCTTGAGCTTCAAAGGCTTTGACAAATTCTTGCTCAAATCCCACGCCGTAATCGTTGTTAATCACGATCGTGCCTGCCGTATCCAATTTCCGCTCCAGTGCCAATCGCGCCAACGCCTGAGCCTGATAGGTATCGGGAGGAGCCGTTCTCGCCCAGTAGCCTTGATATTTGCCTTCTTTCGCGGCTTGAGTGAAAACCGGGCTAGTACTTCCGGGAGAGATTAAAACCACTTTGTTGCGAACCGCGATCGGTAACGCTGCCGTTGAAACACTACTGGCAAACGACCCGACAACGCCTGCAACTCTCTCTTTCTCCGCAAGCCGCGTCATCGCTTCGGCTCCCGCAGCGGGATCAGTCTGATCGTCTGCGGAAACGAGCGTCACAGGCTCACCATTGACCCCACCACAGGCATTCACAGTCTCAACTAGCATCGGAACCGCGTTCACCATTTGCGACCCTACAGAAGCCAAGTCCCCGGTTGAAGGCAGGAGTGAACCGATCTTTAAGCCTTTTGGAGGGGCAGAATTTCCAGCCGGGGAAGCTCCTTGACCTTGAGGTGGGGCGGATTCTTGGCAGGCAGCCGCGAGAATTCCAACCGTGAGAGTAACGGCAGCAAGAGATAGAGCGCGTCCAAGTTTCAGACGGTTTGAGGAAATCAGGTTGCTCATTGATACAATTCAACTCCTAATCGATGAAGCCGATTGTAAACCCAACTTCCCCAATATTCAGCTTTCTTTATTGAAATTCGTAGATCGATCGAGTAACCACCACAACTCGCCCTGAGGTTGAATCAAGCGGGCCGGATAGGTGTCCGTATCGGCTTGATCGGCAAAAATCTGAGTCAGTGCATGGTGTTTGTTTGCTCCTGCCACCATGAAAATTACGGCTCGTGCTGAATTGATCAGCGGCACTGTGAACGTGATGCGAGGATTTCCGTCTTTTTCGCCGATGGTAATTAAGCGATCGCAGATCTGTAGCGCTTGAGTGTGCGGAAACAAAGAAGCCGTGTGAGCATCATCGCCAATGCCAAGCAAAATCACGTCAAATGCAGGGAATTCTCCAGGATTTGAGTTGAAGAATTTTTTGACTTCAGCTTCATATCGATCGGCTGCGATCATAGGATCAATGGCATCCATCTGCATCGGATGAATATTCTCAGCCGGAATTGGGACTTGATTGAGCCAAGCGAGTCTTGCCATGCGTTGGTTACTATCTGGATGATCGGCTGGCACATAGCGCTCATCTCCCCAAAAGACGTGCAGTTTCTCCCAGGGCAGATCTTGTTGGGCAAGTTTTTCGTAGAGCGGTTTCGGCGTGCTGCCGCCTGCAAGTGCAATTGTCGCGATGTCACGGGTTGCGATCGCGCTCTTTAATCTTGCCAAAACGAGGTCGAGGGCACGATCGACTAAAGCAGGTAAATCAGATAAAACTTCAATCTGTGGATTCATAGCGGAATTGTAATGCTGCACCCATCAGAATACGGGAGGATTTATGATTTCTCTGCTGTCTTTAGCTGGACTTTATGTCTCATATCGTTGTCAAAGATCTCAGCAAAACCTTTTATCTATCTGAACGAACTTCTGGACTATGGGGATCGCTTCGAGGATTATTCACACGCCAAACAAAAGAAGTTCAAGCCCTAAAAGGGGTTTCATTCACAGTAGAACCCGGAGAATTGGTTGGGTATATCGGACCAAATGGAGCGGGCAAATCCACCACGATTAAGATCTTGAGCGGGATTCTTGTGCCTTCAGGTGGAACCTGCTTGATTGGCGGTCGAACCCCCTGGAAAGACCGAATTCAGCATGTGGGGCGAATTGGTGTGGTCTTTGGGCAACGCACTCAACTTTGGTGGGATCTGCCTGTGATCGAATCGTTTGAATTGCTGCGAGATATTTACCGGGTTCCGCAGTCGGTTTATCGATCGACCTGTGCCGAGATGATCGACCTGCTGAATTTAGAGAATTTGCTCAATACACCCGTTCGCCAACTTAGTTTAGGGCAAAGAATGCGCTGTGATTTTGCGGCGGCGATGCTGCATCGACCAGATATTCTCTTTCTCGACGAACCCACGATCGGTTTAGATGCCGTCTCAAAACTATCAGTGCGGAAATTCATCAAATCTCTGAATCAAACGCATCAAGTTACTACCATTCTCACGACCCATGACATGGATGATATTGAAGCATTATGCGATCGTGTGATCATCATCGGCAAGGGTGAAATTCTCTGTGACGGATCGCTTGCCAAATTGCGATCGCAAGTCTCATCTCGCCGCTATCTCAAAATCGACCTGAAATCTGACCGATTCCAATTTGAAACACCCGGAGTCAGTGTCTTAGATCAAGAAGGTCATACGGTTACTTTAGCGTTTGATCCAATCCAAATCTCTGCTGCTCGTTTGATTCAACAAATTACCGAGCGCTATGAGGTTGAGGATTTATTTGTTGAGAATCCGCCGATTGAAGAAATCGTTGCGGAACTGTATAGAGGTATGAGATGAAGGCTTATCGATCGCTGTTCATTGCCAGATTTTCCCTTTTACTCCAATATCGAGCCGCTGCTCTGGCTGGAATTGGAACTCAGTTTTTCTGGGGCTTGCTGAAAGTTATGGTGCTAGAAGCTTTTTTTCAACAGAATACAATCGCTCAGCCGCTGAATTTTCAGCAATCCATTGGATATATTTGGCTGGGGCAAGCGTTTTTATTTGCCGTTGTGCCCTGGGCAGGCGATCGTGAAATTCAAGAGTTAATCCGCTCTGGAGCAGTTGGCTACGATTTACTTAGACCCACCGATTTGTATAATTTCTGGTTCGTTCGCGCTCTAGCGATGCGAATCGCTCCAATTGTGCTGCGGGCGTTGCCTTTACTAGCAATTACAATTTTGCTATTTCCGCAAATCGGACTCTCTCACTGGGCGCTGACTTTACCCTCGATCGCTTCTCTCATCGCATTCTTACTTGCTTTAATCGGAGCAATTCTACTCTCTGCTGCAATGACAATGGTGCTGACTGTCTCAATGATGTGGACGCTTTCAGGAGAAGGGTTGAACCAGCTTGCGCCTACATTAGTCTCTGTCTTGTCTGGAATGCTTGTGCCCCTGCCATTTTTTCCAGACTGGTTGCAGCCAATTCTAGCAATTCTGCCTTTTTCTGGATTATTGGATCAACCGTTTCGATTGTTCACGGGTAACTTACCTCCGGAGGCAATATTCGGAGTGCTTGCACATCAAGTAATTTGGAGTACCCTGCTCGTTTGGTTTGGACGATCCCTAGTAAACCGAGGTGTGAATCGTCTAGTGATTCAGGGAGGTTAGAGATGAACGCATTGCAGCTTTATTTTCGATATATTTCGATTTCGGTTCAGGCTCAAATGCAGTACAAAGTCTCTTTCTTACTGCAAGCCTTTGGGCAGTTTGGTGTTACTGCGATCGATTTTTTCTCAATCTGGACGCTCTTTAGTCGCTTCAGTCAAATTGGAACTTGGACACTTGCTGAAGTTGCACTTTTTTATGGGGTGATCAATACATCTTTTGCTTGTGCAGATGCGATTGCACGTGGCTTTGATCTCTTTAGCAGAATGATTCGAGATGGCGGGTTCGATCGCTTATTGTTACGTCCTCGATCGACTGTTTTACAACTGCTAGGAACGGAATTTACCCTAAAACGAATGGGGCGATTACTACAAGGATTAACTGTGCTAGCTTGGTCGCTCTCTACCCTCAAGATTCCGCTCTCATTCTCGGTAATCTGGCTCCTTGTAACCGCTTGGATTGGCGGAATTGCTCTATTTGTCGGAATCGTAGTTGTGCAAGCAACGTTGACATTTTGGACCGTCGAATCGCTCGAAATCATGAACATTCTAACTTATGGCGGAGTCGAGACGGCTCAATATCCAATGTCGATTTATAGTCAATGGTTTCAGCGAGTTTTCACCTTTTTGATTCCACTTGCTTGTGTGAGTTATTTTCCACTTTTGCCAGTTCTCAACCGGGTTGGAAATGTGCCGTTGTGGGTTTGCTACGTTTCCCCGATCGCTGGAATTCTCTTCTTAATCGTAGCTCTCCAACTGTGGAGAATTGGAGAGCGCTACTACTGTTCAACGGGGAGCTAATGACTATTCATCCAATTCAAGCACGCCTCTTGTATTGTCACGCCGCTTTTGATCTTTCGTTTCAAATTTTGCAATACAAGACCCTTTCTCAACCATCACGCAGCTTAAATAATCGGTTGCTTCAATTAAAGCTGCGCGGAGTGCTTTCCCCACAGGCGCACGTTTTGATTGCGAACGATCTCCCCCTAAACTCACCCCGCCAATGCTGATTCCCGCATCGCCACCGCCTGCTTCGGATGTTGCACGTCCTTCGATCGTCCGAGAATGCACCACTTCACCCGTTGTCGAATCGACCACGCGCAGGTCAACTGCAATATAAGCCTGTTGCTTTTCTTTACGCGCGCCGCCGCCGAGCCGGATGCCCCCGATATTAATGCCCCCAATTCTGCCGCCTGTCGATTCTTCAGCAACGCCTTCTTCATAGGAAGTCACTTGACCCACGACGATATACTGCGATCCGGTCAGTTGACCTTTTTTAGCTTCAGTCCCTCGACGGACTAATCCAAGTTCTGCTAATTCTTGCTCTGAGAGAACGGCTCCAAGTTTCTGCCGCTCAACGACTGTAAATTTTCCGGTTGAACTCAGTTCGTTGCTCAAGGCATCTGCTAGCTCACGCGCAGTCGAACCACGCCACCACCACCAGTTTGTCTCATTCTTGAATTCTGGAACAGAAATCGTTAATTTCGACTGTGCAAATGCAGCGCTTCCGGCACTGAGGCTCAATCCTAGCGCGACGATCGTTGCAGCAGCATTTAGACTGAGTATCCGAAAGTCAGGTGAAATTTTCATAGGTATAATTCGCGAGAGTGATATTTGTGTTGTAGATGATCACCCTGACAAATCAAAACACTGATCCATGCTTAGGTAGGATATCATTACACTCTATCCAGAATTATGTAGATCTCATATGGATTTTGCACCGAGATAGGGGCTTCGAGTAGCAAAGTCGATCGCAAAATTCCCATGAAAAAACCGCCCCCCAAATTGAGGAGCGGTTTCAATTAGAACAAGCTTACCGAGCGAGTGTCCGGCGTTTCGTGACCATTTTGTAAGCCTCGATAATATCGCCTTCGACCCAATCTTTGAAGTCGTCTAGACCGATACCGCACTCGTAGCCCGTATTCACTTCCCGCGCATCTTCCTTCATCCGCTTCAGTGAATCCAAGTTGCCAGAGTACATCAGCTTGCCGCCGCGATGAATCCGAACCTTACAGTTCCGAATCAGCTTGCCAGACTGAACATAACAGCCCGCAACCGCACCCCGACCAACCGGGAATACCGCACGAACTTCTGCCTGTCCAAGTCCTTCTTCAACCAATTCAGGCTCAAGCAGACCTTCCATCGCCCCTTCAATATCATCCAACAAGTTGTAAATGATGTTGTAGTCGCGAACATCTACGCCTGCTCGATCGGCTGCCTGACGCGCACCCGGAGCCAAGGTCGTATTGAATCCGATAATCACCGCATCTGAAGCGGCTGCCAAGTCTACGTCCGTCTCTGAGATTTCACCCGGAGCCGAGAACAAGACTCTCACCTGCACTTCGTTTTGCGGCAGTTGGCTCAACGCACCTAGAATCGCTTCGATCGATCCCTGTACGTCTGCTTTCAAGACCAGATTCAATTCCTTCAGTTCGCCTTCTTGAGCCTTCGCCGAAAGCGTATTCAAACTCACCCGACGAGAAGACATTGCTGCCAACAGTCTCGACTGTCGCTGCTCATCTGCTCGATCCGATGCAGTCGCCCGCGCTTCCTTCTCATCCCGGAAGACCTGGAACTCATCCCCTGCTGCCGGAACATCACTTAACCCAAGAACTTCGACGGCAAACGAAGGAGAAGCTTCCTGAACTCGATGACCTCGTT